>QCGH01000008.1 GCA_003280005.1 Pelagibacteraceae bacterium AG-365-D07
AGATTAGACAGGGTTAAAAAAGAATTAAAAAAAAATAATTTAGAAGCTTGCATATTGTTTGATCCAGTAAATATTAGATATGCTTTAGATACTGTAAACATGAGTGTTTACAATATGCACAATTTGACAAGATACTGTTTTATTCCTTTAGATGGACCAACTATTCTTTATGAATATTTTAACTGTGAAATTTTATCTAAGCATCTAAATTTAATCGATGAAATAAGACCTGCAATAGCATGGGATTATTTTAGTAATGGAGATAAGGCAGATTTACAATTAAAAAAATGGATAAATGAAATTAAAGAACTGTCAAAAAATTATTTCAAAAGTAAAAAAGTTGCTGTAGATGTTTTAAATGGTCCTGCGGTTAGCGAACTTAATAAAGAGGGAATAAAAGTTGTAGATGCAAAATTAATTTTAGAACAAGCAAGAGTTATAAAATCACCAGAAGAAATAAAATGTATGAAATCTGCAATAGATGTTGCTGAAATCGGTATTGCAAAAATGAGAAAGGAATTAAAACCTGGAATGACTGAAGACGAGCTTTGGTCTATTTTGCATAAAACAAATATTGAACATGGTGGAGAATGGATTGAATGTAGAATACTTTCATCAGGTGAAAGAACAAATCCATGGATGCAGGAGAGTAGTAATAAAGTAATGCAAACCGGAGAAGTTGTTGCCTTTGATACTGATATGGTTGGACCTTACGGGTATTGTGCTGATATTTCTAGAGCTTTTGTAGTCGGCCATAAATTTAATGATGAACAAAAAAGATTATATTCAATGGCAGTAGAACAAATAGATTATAATTCTAGATTAATTAAAGATGGAGTATCTTTTATGGAATTTACTGAAAAATCTTGGGTATTGCCAGAAGACTATTACCCAAATAGATATTCGGTTATGGTTCATGGGATAGGTCTGTGTGATGAGTGGCCAGCAATAAGATATCCAACTGACGGAGGAGAGCGAAGTGGAATTTTTCAAAAGAATATGACTATCACTGTAGAAAGTTATATTGGAAAAGTTGGTGGTAAAGAGGGAGTAAAGCTTGAACAACAATATTTAATTGGAGAAAATGGATTAGAATTAATGTCTCATCATCCATTAGAAAATGTTTAATGAAAATTATTTTAATAATGGGATTGCCAGGATCTGGAAAATCTACTCTTGCAAACGAATTAACTCCTCTATTAAATGCGAAATGGTTAAATGCTGATAAAGTTAGAACAGAGTATAATGATTGGGATTTTTCAGAAGAAGGCAGAGCAAGACAAGCTCGAAGAATGAGTGAATTAGCAAAAAAATTGAAAGATCAAGGGCATTTCGTAGTTGCAGATTTTATATGTCCAACTAGAGAGGCAAGAAAATTATTTGGTGCAGACTATACAATTTGGATGAATACAATTGAAAAAGGAAGATTTGAGGATACTAATCAGATGTTTGAAAATCCAATAAACTTTAATTTCAAAGTTAATACGTTTGACGCAAAGAATTGGTCACACAAAATATACAAGGAGATAATTAAATGACATACAAATGGGATAATAAAAAACCAACAGCTCAAATGTTAGGAAGATGGCAACCTTTTCACGATGGCCATTACACATTGTTTAAAGAAATTATTAAAAAAACAGGACAAGTTTGTATTCAAATAAGAGATGTTCAAGGTGTGGATGATAATCCTTTTGATTTTGAAACGGTAAAAAATAAAATCGAGGAAAGACTAAACCCTGATTTTGAGGGAAGATTTAGGATAATGCTAGTACCCAATATAACTAATATTTGTTATGGGAGAGGTGTTGGGTATAAAATTGAAGAAATAGTTTTGCCCGAAGAAATTCAAAAAATTTCAGCAACAAAGATTAGAGCAAAAATGCGAGAGGATGGTGATCTAAAGTGAATGAAAGACTTAAATCTATAGTTGATTTAGAAAAATACCCAATTCACAATTTAAATTCACCAACAATTAAAAGTCTTATTAAAAAATGTAAAAAAGAGTTAGATGAGACTAGTTGCGCAACAATATCTAATTTTATCTTACCAAAATCATTAGAAATAATGAATTCAGAATTAGAAAAACAATTAGATGAAGTTTACATGTCAAAAGAAAATATAAATGCTTATTTATACGCAAAAGATGACATAACTTTACCCAAGGACCATCCAAAAAGAATTTTTATGAATAGATATAATGGATATTTAAATTCTGATTGTTTTCCAAAAAAATCAGAAATGAAATATTTGTATGAGACAGATGAATTGTTAAAATTTGTATCTGCATGTCTTGGTGTATCTCCAATTTATAGATGGGCCGATCCTCTAGCATGTCACGCTTACAATGTAATGAAGCCAGATGGGATACTCCCTTGGCATTTTGATAGTTGTGAATTTACTTTGAGTTTAATGATACAGAAGCCTGAAAAAGGTGGAATATTTGAATATTGTCCAAATATTCGAGAACCGGGGAATGAAAATTTTGTTGAAGTTAAAAAAGTTTTAGATGGTGACAGATCAAGAGTAAAACAATTAAAATTGGAACCAGGCGATCTTCAGATATTTAAAGGAAGATTTACATTGCATAGAGTAACAAAAGTAGAGGGTAAGAAATCAAGATACATGTGTATACCTGCATATGTATTAGATCCATGGAGAGTAAATACTCCTGAACATTCAAAAGCTATATATGGAAAAGTTTTACCAATACATATTGAAAGAAATATAGCGAGATCAGATGGATTAGCTGATTAAATGATAAACAAAATTGCTGTAATCGGTGCTGGAGTAATTGGATCGGGATGGGTTGTAAGATTTCTTGCACATAATAAAAAAGTCATTGTTTATGATACAGACCCAAAACTTAAGAAAAAAGTTATTTTAGAAGTTAAAAGAGCATGGCCATTTGTAAAAAAGCTATTTAATAAAAATAAACTAAATTTAAAGAATTTTAGTTATGTTACAGATATAAAAAATGCATTAAAAAATGCAGATTTTATTCAAGAGTGTGCTCCAGAAAATTATAAATTAAAAACTAAACTAATGGAGGTAATTGGCAAATATTCTAAATCTAATGCAATTATTTCATCGAGCTCTTCGGGACTATTGCCATCAAAGATTTATTCAAAATGTAAAAATCCATCAAGAGCAATAATTGCCCACCCTTTTAATCCAGTTTACATGTTGCCTGGTGTTGAAATTGTTCCAGGAAAAAAAACAAGCAACAAGACTCTTAATAAGGCTAAGAAATTTTATGAATCTATATCTATGAATCCAATAATGTTGAAAAAGGAATTACCTGGTTTTTTATCTGATAGATTGCAAGAGGCGCTATGGAGAGAAGCGCTTCATATTGTTAATGAAGGATATGCCTCAACTAAAGATCTAGATAGGGCCATTGAAGATGGGCCAGGAATGAGATGGTCATTGATGGGCACTTTTCTTACATTTCATTTAGCTGGTGGAAATGCTGGGATGAAGCATATGCTAAAACAATTTGGCCCTGCTTTAAAACTTCCGTGGACCAAACTAAAGGCACCTAAACTTTCAAAAGAATTGTCAAACAGAGTAATATCTGGCACAAAAAAGCAAGCTAAAGGAAAATCTGTTGCAACAATTGCAAAAATTAGAGATGAGTATTTGCTTAATTTACAAAAGATGAGAAAAAAATATGAAGTAAAAATAAGGAAGTAATTTTGAAAAGAATAGAAATATTAACCTGTCATTGTAAAAGAGTTGAAATTGAACTGAATTTAGAAAATGGAGTCGAGGAATTAGTGAGATGTAATTGCTCATTATGTAAAAGAAGAGGTTATATAATGGCTAAAATTAAATTAGAAAATTTGAAAATTAAAAAAGGCCAAGATCAATTAACCGTTTATAAATTTGGCAAGAAACATCTTGCAGAACACTTTTTTTGTAAAAACTGTGGAATTTATACTCATCATAGATCTTATACTAACCCAGAAAATTATGAATATAATGTAGGCTGCATAGACAATTTGAATACTTTTGAATATAAGAACATTCCAGTTTTTGATGGAGATAAATTATAAAATATATGAATATTTCAATAAAAAATTTAGGCTCTGGAGTTAAAAAAGTAATTATAAATGACCCTAAAACTTATAATTCTTTATCGTTTCAAACACTAAATTCACTATTAAATACTTTTAAAAAACTAGATAAGGATAATTCAACAAAAGTAATAGTTTTAGAAGGGGCTGGAAAAGGGTTTAGTGCAGGCCATAATTTAAAAGAAGTGCGGGGATTAAAAAAAAGATCAAAATATTTAAAATTATTTAACCTTTGTTCAAAAGTAATGATCCAAATTGTTGAAGGAAGAAAACCAGTGATTGCAAAAGTTCATGGGGCGGCTTATGCAGCTGGATGTCAGTTAGTTGCAAGTTGTGATTTAGCTTATAGTTCAAATGATGCAATGTTTGCTACACCAGGTGTAAATATTGGTTTATTCTGTAGTACACCAATGGTTGCTGTAAGTAGAAAAATTCACAGAAAAAGAATGATGAAGATGCTTTTGACTGGTGAGCCAATTAAAGCAAATTTTGCAAAAGAGATAGGCTTAATTAATGATTATTATTCTAAATCTAAACTAGATAAAGAAGTTCTTAATGTTGCAAGAAAAATTGCATCAAAATCTAATTTAACAATTAAAATTGGAAAACAAGCTTTTTATAAACAATTAGAAATGCCTTTAAAAAAAGCCTATACCTACACTAGTAAGATGATGACACTAAACATGATGGCCATTGATGCACACGAAGGAATTTCAGCATTTTTAGAAAAAAGAAAACCTAAATGGAAAAACAAATAGACGATATAAAATTAAAAGAAATATTTACAGAGTCAAAAGTAATTGCATTAGTTGGAGCTAGTGCAAAAAAAGATAAAACTTCTCACATAGTGATGAAATATTTAATTGAGTTTGGCTTTGAGGTAATACCAGTAAATCCAGGTGCGGCAGGACAAGAAATATTAGGTCAAATGACTTATAGATCTATTAAAGAAATTGATAAAAAGATTGATATTGTTGATATCTTTAGACCTTCCGCCGAAGCTGAAAAAATTGTTGAAGAAGCTAAAGACCTAAATCCTAAAACAATTTGGTTACAACTAGGCATAAAGAGTGAAAAAGCTGAGGAAAACGCTAAATCAATTAATGCAAACTATATAGAAAACTCATGTATTAAAACCGAATATCAGAGAATAATGCAAAAGAAAAAAATAAATTTTCCCCACCTTACAACATAATAATTAGAACTATCTATTATATTCAATAAACTTTTTAAGAGAATTCTTTAAAAATTTATCATAATTAATCCCAACAGACTTATTATATGATTTATTTCCAAAGAAAGTTTTATTCATTTTAAAATCAAATGATGGTTCGAAAAAAAATGGTATAGACAGTCTCTCAGATTTATTCCATAAGACTCTATGATTAGTCGCTTTATATTTGCCATTTGTAAGATATTCTAAAGCTAGACCAGTATTAACAACTAATGCATTTTTATTAAAAGGCACATCATACCATTTTTTGTTTCTTCGATTTTGAACTTGCAAACCTCCTTTACGGTCTTGATATAGAACAGTAAAAATACCACTATCTACATGTGTTTCACATCCTAGAGCGACCCCATCTTGTTTAGATATTTCAACAGGATTTTTTTGTTTTGGATAATAATTAAACCTTAAGGTACTTAAAGTTTTTACTCTTTGAAATGCAGCTTTTGATAATTTATGATTTTTTTTAGAAATAAGAATAATTATTTTAAAAAGTAATTCACTTAAATTAAATATTTCTCCATAATATTTATTTATTATTTCAATAGAGTTTCTATTTAATGATTTTGAAAGGTTTAATTTTTCTATTTTTTTTCTTTTATTTTTTTTGACAAATACAGTCGAAATCATTGGATCGCCAATGTCCAAACCTTCTTTACCATTTACATCGCTAGGGAAATAACCCCGGTAAACATTATTATTAGATTTATTCCATTTTTTTGGAGCTAATTTATATTTATTATCTACTTTAGAATTAAAAAATTTATGAGCAGTTTTAGCTATCTTCTTAATTAAATTTTTTTCAATCCCATGTCCAACAATTTGGAAAAATCCCACTTCAATACAAGCCTTTTGGATTTGTTTAAGTATATCATTATTTTTTAAACTTATGCACTCAAGATTAAGTTTTGAAATATTGATAGTAGGAATATATTTCTTTCTCATCATCTGTTAGGAGTATCAGTAACAATCATTTGATCTTTTACTTTCTCTCTTAAATAAATATACACACCAGCACCAATAATTAAAGCAACACCAACAAATGTTCTTATCGTTGGTACATCATTAAATAATACATAACCAATTATGATTGCCCAAATAATAAGAGAATATTCAAATAAAGAAACCACTGAAGGAGATGCAACTGAGTAAGCTGAAAATACACAATAGAAAGAAACAGCAGCAACAAATCCCATGGCCACAATGTATGGCCATGCATAAGTTGGATTTGTAAACCATTCTCTAGTAATAAATTGAAAGGTCGGATCTGAAAAAGTATTAAATTGTCCTTTGCCAGTGAAAATAAAAAATAAAATACTTATTCCAATTGCACCTATATATAGATGAAACATCTGCGAATAAACATTGTCTTTATCAGATGTAATCTTTGTAATCGTCATAGATATTGCATAACATAGAGCGCATGCAACAGGTGCTAGCTTCATATAATTAAAGTTCTCAAAATCTGGATTTAAAACAATATAAACCCCTATAAATCCAACTAAGATTGCAATCCATCTTCTTATACCAACTTTTTCTCCTAAAAATATTATTGCTAAAACTGAAATAAAAAAGGGACTTGAGAAAAATAATGCATTTGCCATTGCAAGCGACATATAAGTTAGTGAAATATAAAAGAAACTAAAACCAAAAAAGAAACATATCACTCTACAGCAAGTTAAAAGAGGATAATGTGTTTTAAATACTAATTTTTGAGATGTAATTTTTAAAAATACAAATAATAAAATTAAAGCGGTTAATGTTCTACCAAAGTATAATTCATAAAGAGCAGATTCTTCAAAAATATATTTAATTAATGAGTCTTGAATTGAGAAAAGAGCCATGCCTGATAGGATAAGTAAAATTCCTTTAGGATTATTATTTGGAGTACTCATTTACGCTGTATATCAGAAAAAAATAAATTTTAAATTTTAAAAATTTATGTCATATTCGGTTTATGTTTTCAGAAGAAGATAAGATAATGATGGAGACCCTCTACTGGTGGGGCATACCAACTTTATTTAGATGCAAAAATGATCCTGATCCAAAAAACTGTGATATAGCATTAGTAGGTGTTCCTCATAGTACAGGAAATGGAACAACAGAGAGAGATCAACACCTAGGACCAAGAGCAGTTAGAAATATTTCAGCAATGTTAAAAAGATCTCATTTTGATTACAAAATTGATCCTTGGAAAGAAAATAAAATTCATGATTTGGGAGATGTTCCTTTTCCAGAGGCAAACAATAATGAAAAATGTATCGAAAGGATTTCAGCTTTTTATGATCAAATAGAACAAGCAGAAAAACCAGTGGTATCTATTGGTGGAGATCATTCTATAACTGGAGGGATTGTTCAAAGTTTAGCAAAAAAAAATTCAAAACTTACCAAAGGAAAAAAAATAACTTTTCTTCATTTTGATGCACATACAGATTGTTTTGAAAAACTGGATCACTTTCTTGGTGCAAAAAAATCTGCTGCGCATTGGGCGTCTTATTTAGTTAAGCAAGGAAATGTTGATCCACATACAAGTACTCAAATAGGAATAAGGGGAAACCCCAGAACTTTAGATTGGTTGCAAGCAAGTTATGATAATGGTTATCAAGTAATTACTATGGATGAGTATAGAGAGTGGGGTCATGACAAATGTGCAAAAATGATTTTAGACAGACTAGAGGACAATCCTATTTATGTAACTTTTGATTTAGACTGTTTAGATCCATCTGTTGCACCAGGTGTTGCAAACATTGAGTCAGCTTATAGAGGTTTTAATATGGACGAAGCGCGAAAACTTATCCAATGTTTAAAAGGTAAAAATGTTATTGGTGGAGATGTTGCTTGTTTAATGCCAACGAAAGATAATCCAAATCAAATTACTGCAATGGTGGCATCAGCTATAATGTTTGAAATTATCTGTTTAATTTCAGTCTATCGTAACAAATAATTTTAGTTTAAAATTAATTCTGATGCTCTTTCAGCAATCATTAGTGTTGGAGCATTAAGATTTCCACTTGTAATTTCAGGCATAACAGAAGCATCAACTACTCTTAAATTTTCTACACCATAAACTTTTAGTTTTTGGTCAACTACAGCCATATTATCTACCCCCATTTTTAAAGTACAGGATGGGTGATAAGCAGTTTCAGCTTTAGAACGAATGTATTCTTCAAATACTTCTTTAGTTTGAGCATGTTCTCCTGGTCCAATCTCCTTTCCTGCAAATGGTTTTAAAGAGTTTTGTCCCAAAATTTTTCTTGCTACATGAATACTTTCAATTGTTTGTTTTAAATCATCTTCATGTTCAAGATAATTAAATTGAATTTTTGGATAATCATAAGGATTAGAACTATTTAAAGTTACATGGCCCCTACTTTTTGGATGATTTGGACTCGCATGTAATTGATAACCATGTCTATCTGGATCAACTAATCCATGATCAATTACAAAAGCAGGAAAAAAATGAAATTGAATATTTGGGTACTCTCTTTCAGAAGATGATTTACAAAAGCCACCTGCTTCTAAAAAAGATGTAGAGCAAGGACCACTTCTATTTAGAAACCATTGAATACCTATTCTAATCATATTAATTTTATTAACATAAGAATATAAAGTATCTTTTGTTTTACACTCTTGTTGAACGTAGGTTTCTAAGTGATCTTGTAGATTTTTTCCAACACCCTCTAAACTGTGAACAACATTAATTCCTTTATCTTTTAGGTGTTGACTTGGACCAATACCAGACAGCATAAGTAATTGAGGAGAGTTTATAGCACCACCACTTAAAATTACCTCTTTATTTGCATATATTTTTTCAACTTTATTTTTAATTTTGACCTCAATACCTATAGCTTTCTTTCCATCAAAAATAATTTTTTCTACAAAAGACTCTGTAAATACTTTGAGGTTTTTCCTTTTTTTTGCAGGATTTAAATAATATTTAGAAACACTAGCTCTTTCACCTTTATGAATAGTGACATCGTACATTCCAAAACCTTCTTGTTCTTTACCATTCATATCATCATTTATTTTATAGCCAGCTTCACCAGCTGACTCGACAAATGCTTTAAATAAGGGATTTTTATTTTTAGATTGGTTTACTGGCAATATACCACTTCCACCTCTGTAGTCATTTTCTCCTTCAGACCATGTTTCAATTTTTTTAAAATAAGGAAGGACTTTTTCATAAGACCAATTTTCTAATCCAAAAGATGCCCATCTCTCGTAATCGTTTGGATTTCCTCTTACAAATACCATTCCATTATGAGCAGAACATCCGCCAATCATTTTACCTCTTGGACAAAATAATCTTCTATTATGTAAATGAGGCTCTGGTTCTGAGTAATATTTGTAATTATACTTTGGATCATGCATTGTATACAAAATTGCAAGGGGCATTTTAACTTTCCAAATATCACTAGGCTTACCAGCCTCAAAAATAGCTACATTATTTTGACCATTTTCTGTTAGTCTATTTGCCAGCACGCATCCTGCTGAACCTGCGCCAATTATTAAATAATCATAATTCATTTTAGAGATGCTTTTAATAAATCTTTGTAATGAATGATATCTTTTATTTTGACGCCTATTTTCTTCGCAGCTTCATCAAACTTTCTGAGTTTTATTGCATCTTTGAAAAACTCTTCTTTTTCAAATACCTTTGCTTCTTTGCTATTTAAGAGACCCCCTTGTAGCTTGAGACTTACTACAGATGCTTCAGATAATCGATTGTAATATTTTTTATCCCTTGCAAGATATCTTTTAGCTACAACGTGATGTTTAATTGGCTCAACCACTTCTTTTTTAAAAAATTTTTTTAAATATTCGTAGCCAATATCCTCGTGTTTTCCATCTTTATTATTTCTAACTAATTTATCAGGATCATCTAATAAGAAATGACCATAATCGTGCAATAAACATGAGCACACTAAATTATCTTTGCTTTTTGACTTTTCAGCGATCATTGCTGATTGAATCATGTGTTCAGCAATTGTTACGCTTTCTCCAATATAAAGTGATTTATTATTTTTAAAGTTGCTTATTATTTTTTCAACAATATCCATTTACTGTGGATGATCTCCTTCAATTGCAATTCGATCCATTATTCTTTCATGACCAAGGCCTCTACCAGGAAAAAAATCTGTAAGACCTTGATGTTGGGTACTTCTGTTATCCCAAATAGCTACAGCATTTTCTGTCCATTTAAATCTACATGTAAAATCTAATCTTTCTTGATGCTCAAAAATATTTTTTAATATTTCATCGCTTTCTTTTTTATCCATACCTATTATTTTTTTTGTATACATTGAGTTTACATAAAGAATTTTTTTCTTTGTTTCAGGGTGAATTCTTACCATTGGATGTTCATTTGAGTATTCATCTAAATTTCCATTACCTTCCATCTCTGTATATTTATCTACAAAAGCTGCAGCGCCTAATGAGCTATGAATTGCTTTCTTTCCTTTGATTTTCTTTTTAATTTCATTATCAAGAGTTTCATATGCAATTTCCATATTTGAAAACATAGTATCTCCACCAACAGGAGGAATTTTTCTAGATCTTAAAATAATAACTTTAGTTGGTTTTGGATTGTAGCTTACATCAGTATGCCATGTTTCACCCCATTGATGTTTTTCCTCAGCTCCCTTTACAATTCTTAGAATTTCTGGATGGTCTTTTAAACCTTTGACATATACATGTCTTTCAAGTGGACCAAATTTTTTTGCTAAATTAATTTGCTCTTCACAAGTAATATCTTGGTCTCTAAAAAATAGAGCTTTGTGTTCAAGCATTAAAAGATTAATTAACTGCCAGTTTTTTTCAGAAGAATCTTTTAGATCAATACCTTTTACCTCAGCTCCCAATGCACCGGATAATAAATTTACTTCCATATTATTTTTTTAGTTTACCTGTAAATTTCAAATTATTACTTTTAAATTTTTGTTTATTTTCATTAATAAAATCATCCATAAGTTTGGTTCTTTCTTCGTCAAACTCAGCTACCTTTCTTTTGCTTAAATCTACATGTAAAGATAACATTTCAATTGTTGAAGAAAGTTTATTTGTTTCTTTCTCGATCATTTCTAATTTGTAATGTAATCTTTTTTTATCGTGATCAAAATAAGTTAAAATTATTTCAACCTCTTTACCTTCTCCAACTTCATTGTCATAAGTCGTATTTGTTTCAACAACCATAGTACTCATTCCAGTAGTTTTTGCTGAAGTTTCACCCATGCCAAATTTTTCAAGTAAAATTTCCCAAGCTTGATCAAATACTAAAACATAATAGGCCATGTTGAGATGTTTGTTGTAATCTGTCCACTCAGATTTAATTTTTACATTTGTAACATGCACTGACATATTTTTATTTCCCAAGACTTAATTTAATAGTATAAATCTAATAATTAAAATGAACAATAAAGTATTTATATCATGTGCAGTAACAGGATCTGGAGATACCGCATCTAAACATCCAGATTTACCAAAAACTCCTGAACAAATTGCAACTGCCGCTATTGAAGCTGCAAAAGCGGGTGCAGCAATTGCACATATTCATGTAAGGGAAGACGATGGAACTCCAAGCAGACGTCTTGAATTATACAAAGAAGTGGTTGATAGGATACGTTCAAGCGGTACAGATGTAGTTTTAAATTTAACTACAGGGATGGGTGGTGATTTAGATATTGGACAAGGAAAAAACCCTTTAGATTTTGGACCGATGACAGACATGGCAAACGTTATGGAGAGAATAGCTAATGCTGAACAATTTTTACCAGAGATTTGTACTCTTGATTGTGGAACTCTAAACTTCGGTGACAGTTCAGTTATAACAGTAAATACTCCAAATGATTTAAGAAAAGCTGCAAAAAGATTAAAAGAAATTAAAGTTAAGCCTGAAATAGAAGCATTTGATTTAGGCAATATGTGGTTTGGTGCACAGTTATATAAAGAGGGTCTTTTAGATGATCCACCAATGTTTCAGATGTGTTTAGGAATTCCTTGGGGAGCTCCGGCTACACCTTTAGCAATGCAAGCAATGAAAGATATAATGCCAGAAAATGCTGTCTGGTCAGGATTTGCAATCTCAAGAAATGAAATGCCATTTGTTGCTCAAACCGCAATAATGGGAGGAAATCCAAGAGTTGGTTTAGAAGATAATTTATATTTAGAAAAAGGAAAGCTTGCAACCAATGCTCAATTAGTTGAAAAAGCAATTAGAATTGTTAGTGATCTTGGAATTTCTATAATGACACCTTCTGAAACTAGAGAAAAATTAAAACTGACCAAGCATTTTTAATCTAATCGCGTAGCATTTCCATCAACGCCAATTATTTGACCCGAAATCCTTTCTGCATCTTTTGAAATTAGAAAACTACACATTTGCGCAATATCATCTTCATATATCCAGCTATTCATTGATGCCATTGAAATAAATTCTTTTTCAATCGATTTTTTTGAAGTCTTTAAAAACTTTGCCTTGTCTCTTATAACTCTTACCATTCGGTCACCCTTGATTGTTCCAGGACAAATTGCATTAACTCTAATTTTAAACTTACCGAGCTCCATTGCTAGAGTTTTTGTAACACCAACAATTGCCCATTTACTTGCAGCATATGGAGACCTTAATGGGAATCCCATTATACCAGCACCAGATGAAAGGTTGATTATAGTTCCACCTTTATTTTTTTTTAAAAGTGGAATTGCATTTTTTGTAAAATAAAAATGACTTATAACATTTACTTTTAAAGTATTTTCCCAATCAAAAGAGCTTAGTTTTTCTATGGTTCCAGTGGGACCTGCTATTCCAACGTTATTTATTAAAGCATCAATCTTGTTAGTTTTTTTTTTAATTTTATCAAATAAGTTATTTACATCTTTCTCATTTGAGGCATCACAATGATAAATGAAAAGTTTTTTGTTTTTAAATTTTTTTCTTAATTTGTTTATAAATTTTTCATTGATATCAGAAACAAAAACTGTAGCACCCCTCTGTAAACAGATCTTTGTTATTGCAAGTCCAATGCCAGATGCACCTGCAGAAATAACTATTTTTTTATTTTTCAATGATTGAGTAGTCATTAATTATGACTTTGATAATGATTTCTGCAATTCCTTGTTAGTTATGTACCCTTTTGTGTTACCTTGTCTATCAACTACTTCACAATTTGCATTATTACAAACTACTTGAGGTAAAAACTCCTCAATAAATTGGTCTTCATTAACTTTAATTAAGTTTGTTTTGTCTATCCCATTAGCTTGAGCCGCAGGTATCATAATAATTTTTGCTTTAATTACTTTTGCTCTATTAACGTCTTTAACAAATGCTTCTACATAGTCATCAGCAGGATTCATTATAATTTCAACAGGAGTTCCTACTTGAACTAATTTACCAGCATTTAAAATTCCTATATGATCTCCTAGTCTCAGTGACTCATCTAAATCGTGAGTGATAAATACTATAGTTTTCTTTAATTCAGCTTGTAAATCTAAAAGCTGTTTCTGCATATCACTTCTTATTAATGGGTCTAATGCTGAAAATGCTTCATCCATTAACATAATATCAGTATCGGTAGCTAATGCTCTAGCAAGACCAACCCTTTGTTGCATACCTCCAGATAATTGAGCAGGAAATTGATTTTCAAATCCGTTTAATCCAACTGCTTGTATTTTATCCATTGCAACACTGTTTCTTTTATTTTCATCAATACCTTGCATTTCAAGACCATAGCCTACATTTTGCAAAACAGTCTTATGCGGAAACAAACCAAATCTTTGAAAGACCATGCTCATTTTATGTCTTCTAAAATCGATAAGACTTTCTGTGTTCAAACTCATTACATTTGTGCCTTCAATTAAAATTTCTCCATCAGTTGGATCAATCAATCTATTTAAATGTCTGATCAATGTTGATTTTCCTGAACCTGATAGCCCCATACATACAAATGTTTCTCCTTCTTCAATTTTCAAAGAAACATTATCTAAACCAACAGTATGACCAGTTTCTTCAAGCACTTGCTCTTTAGTTGCTCCATCTTTTACCATTGGTAAAATTGAATTAGGATTATTTCCAAAAATTTTGTAAACGTTATTTATTTCAATCTTAGACATTATTTTTTCTCCTTTTTAGCAGGTGTAGTCCTCTCTTGCAAAGTTTCTCCGTATGATTGAGTTATTCTATCTAAAACAATAGCTAATAGGACAATTGCAATACCTGCTTCTGCAGCTCTACCTACATTTAATTGTTGTAATCCTAATAATACTTCATCACCCAAACCTCTAGTTCCAATCATGGATGCAATTACTACCATCGCTAATGCCATCATAGTACATTGGTTAATGCCTTGCATAATATTTGGTAAAGCTAAAGGTAATTGAACACCTAATAATTTTTGTTTCTTACTAGCACCAAATGCATCAGCTGCTTCTATAACCTCTTTATCAACTAACCTTATTCCTAAATCTGTAAGTCTAACAAGAGGTGGAACAGCATAAATAAAAGTTGCAATTATTGCTGGAACAGCTCCTAGTCCAAATAACATTATTCCTGGTATTAAATAACAAAAACTTGGAATAGTTTGCATTAAATCTAACACCGGTAAAATTACATTTCTTGTTCTAGCACTTCTTGCCATTGCTATTCCCAATGGAATTCCAGCAATAACACAAAGAAAAATTCCAATTAACATTATTGCAGTTGTCTCAATTGCTTTTTGCCAAAATATTGGGTGAAGAAAACCTATAAAAAAAGTACAGAAACCAACAAATACAGTTGTTCCAATTTTTCTTCCACTCGCAAAATAAGTTAAAACAACTACACCAAGTATTACTAATGGCCAAGGTGCTTGTATTAAAAAATTCTTTACAAGCATCAACATGTATAAAAGAACATTGTTTATAGCTTCAAATATATAACCATATTTTTCATTTAGTGCTTTAAAACCAACGTTAATCCAATTCATTAATGGTAAATCTAACCACTTAGGCCACTTACCTCCCAGCCAAGAAAAATCATTTAATAATTCACTAATATTTTCAGGTTTTCTTTTTGATTGACTGTAACTAGTTATTAATAACCATACGAAAACAAACAATAATCCAACATTAAAAATTATTTTTTTATTTTTCTTTAGTGCTTCCATATGTAAGTTTCAATTAAAGAAAGAGCCCCGAAGGGCTCTCTCGTTATATTTTATTTAGTGATTATAATGCTGCAGAAACTTTCTTAGCAACATCAGCTGGTACCCAGTCTTTCCACATAGTTTCCGATTTTAAGAACTCTATTGCAGTAGCTTCCATATCACCACCTGACTCATCTTCATAAAATGCCAACATTTTGTTCACAACAGCTGTTGGTATTGTATATTTTCCAATGAACTCATTTTCTTTTGGATGAGATTTTGCCCATGTTGCAAGAACAGACTTAGTTAAAGCCATATCTCTATATTCACATGCACAAGAAGGTTTGTAAGCGTCTGGACCATTAGCTTTTATGTCTTCAACAACTACAGACATATCATCCCAACATTTTTGATTAAATTTAGGCTCTGTTAATCTTACTAGATCAACTTTACCCATTAAACCAGTTGGCGCCCAGTAGTATGTAAAGATTGGTTTTTTCTTTGCAAATGCACCTGCTATCGCAGCATCTAATGCACCACCAGAACCTGGGTCAAAGTTAGTATAGTATTTATCTAGACCATACTCCTTTTGTTTTACCAAGTTTACTGTGTAGCAAGTCCAACCAGATATACAGCTAGTCATTCTTCCTTTTGAAGGATCTTCCGGATCTTTAAATAGCGCAGCTATTTTCGGATCTTTCATATCTTCAACAGACTTTAAATTGTATTTATCAGCAGTAGCTTTATCTACGTAGAATGCTTGCTGAGAGTCTGGTGTATTTGTACCCATATGGATAATTGTACCTGCTTCTTCGTGAGGCTTATAATTACCAATAATATTGTCATACCAAACTTCAGTAATAACATCTAATTGACCGTCATAATGAGCGGCCATTATTGGAGTAGTACTACCTTTAGTTACAGAAACTTCACAACCATATCCTTTTTCAAGAATAAATGTAGTTATCGCTGTATGAATGTTAGCACTAGACCAATCAAAGTCTCCTAATCTAGCTTTGCATTTTGCGTTTGCAGATGTAGTAAACACCGCAAGCATTGATGCTAAAACAGTTGTTAGGAGAATATTCTTAAGATTTCTCATATGTTCCCTCCATATAAAAGTTATATAACAAAGAGCATTAGACATTGATTTATAAAAAAGTTCAAGATAACCTTTTAAATTCAACTATTAATTGAATTGAAAATTTTATGAGTTTTATTAAGTATTAAACATATTTGTATGAGTGAAAATTTTTATATTAAAAATGTATCGAAGAATGGAACTTCTTTAGAAGTTGAATGGAATGATGGAATTAAAAGTCAATTTAATTATATGTGGTTAAGAGATAATTGTCCAACAGCTCACGATCCAGATTCAAGACATAGAATGTTTAGCATTTTAAATGTCTCTGAAAAATTAAGTGCAAAAAATTTAAATATAAACAAAGATGGAAAATTGGAAGTAGAGTGGAGTGAGGGCAATCATACAAGTTACTATGATCCTAATTGGTTAAGAGAAAACTGTTATACAATAAAGAATAACAAGAAATATGTTTCTCCATATGATTTATGGGATTGCTCACTTGAAAAAAATTTAGAGACAATAATTATAAATCATAATGAAATAATGGAAACTAATGATGGTTTAATTAAATGGTTAGAACTTTTGCATCATAAGGGAATAGCAATAATTAAAAATGCTCCAACAGAAGAAAAGTCTGCTTTACCTGTTCTAAATAAAATAAGCCATACTAGAGAAACTTTTTTTAAAACACCCTTTGAGGTAATAAATATTCCAAAACCAAATAATTCAGCATATACAGCTCACGCATTAAGAAACCATATGGATTTACCTTGGTTTGAAAATCCTCCAGGATATCAGTTTTTACATTGTTTAGTTAATTCTGCCAAAGGAGGAGACTCTTCAGCTGTAGATGCATTTGCAGTAGCAGATTATTTAAGAAAAAATGAAAAAGAAATTTTTGATATACTTGTTAATGTACCTCTTAAATTTAGAGATAAAGATTATACCCAAGAGGCGATAAGAAGCGTTTATGGTACAGCAATATCTTTAACAAAGGATGGAGATTATAATGATATCAGATACAGTATTGCAACACTTGATACTCTTGATTGTCACCCAGATATAATGGAAAAAGTATATAAAGCACACCACAGATTTGGAAATTTATTACACGACAGTAAATTTCAAATTAATTTTAGACTAGAGCCAGGTGATATTTTTTGCTTTAATAACAGAAGATTGCTTCACGGCAGAACAGAATTTGATCCAAATTCAGGTAATAGACATTTACAGGGCTATTATATGGATAGAGATGAAATTATCGGAAGACTTAATTATTTAAAAAATTTATAAATTTTCAAAAATAAGATTACTATTTGAATATTTCTTAAAATCCTTTTTATTTTTAATTGTATAAAAATATTTTTCTTTTTTTATTTTATTTATTTCACTACTTTTTAGAAAATACTTATCTAAAATTAAACAATTGACATCTCTATTTTTAGATTTTTTTGTTATTATTTTAATACTAGTTGATGGAGAATATGAAAGTCCAACTTTTGTTTTTCTTTTTATTTTTATTATTCTATAAATATTTTTTTCTTTAAAAGAAATAAATACACATTTCTTATATTTTTTAGTCTCATATAATAATTTTCTTAATAATTTATTTGAGAAAAGTGGTTTAATTTCTATAAATAAATCAAATTTATTTTTTGAAAGTTCCAATAAATCTTTTAGCAGTGGTATTGGATTTTTTTTAGTTAAGTTGAGTATTTCGGTATAACTTAAGTTTTTTATACTTTTGTTGATTTTATGAATTCTTTTTAAAGTAAAGTCATGAAAGCAAACAAACTCACCATCTTTTGTGGCATGAATATCTGTTTCAATTCCATAGCCTTTTTTAAATGAAGTTATAAATGAATTTAGTAAGTTTTCTTTATAATTTTTATTTACAATACCTCTATGTATTAAATGCATTATGATTTAATAAGGTTATTTCCAGCCTGTTACTGTTTTTACTTCTAAATATTCTTCTAAACCCCAAACTCCACCTTCACGTCCGTTACCTGATTGTCTATACCCACCAAATGGCGTTCCTGGATCAGCTCCTTTTCCATTAATATAAACGCAACCTGATCTAAGTTCTTTTGCAACCCTATGAGCTTTCTCTTTATTTTCTGTTTGTAGATAATTTCCTAAACCATATGAAGTATCATTAACAATTTTAATTGCTTCCTCCTCTTTTTCGAAAGGAATAATTGATAAGACAGGCCCAAAGATTTCTTCTTTTGCAATTCTCATATCATTTGTAACATCAGTAAAGATTGTTGGTTTAATGAAATATCCTTTATTTAACCCATTTGGTCTATCAGGTCCTCCTGCTGCTAAAGTTGCTCCTTCTGATATACCGCTTTCAATTAAATTAATTATTTTATCGTATTGAGTTTTTGAAATAACCGGACCTATGTGATCACCTTTCTTTGAACCTAAATCTACTTGAATTTTATTTGCTTCATCCACTGCTTCATCTACAGCTCTTTGATAAATTGATTTCTCAACAAGCATTCTAGTTGGTGCATCGCATGATTGACCAGAATTGCTCATCACATTTCTAATTCCATCTCTTACAGCGTTTGGATAAGAGTCTGCAAAAACTATATTTCCACCTTTTCCTCCAAGCTCTAAGCAAACTCTTTTAATTGTTTCGGCGGCATTTTTAGAAATTAATTTTCCTGCTCTAGTTGATCCAGTAAATGAAACCATATCAATATTAGGATGACCTGAAATATGAGTGCCAACTCCAGCACCATCTCCGTTAATTAAATTAAAAACACCCGCAGGAAAGCCAGCTTCATCGATCATTTCAGCAAACAGCATTCCTGATATAGGAGCAATTTCTGAAGGTTTTAAAATCATTGTACATCCAGTTGCAAGTGCAGGAACAACCTTTAATGCAATTTGATTAATAGGCCAGTTCCATGGTGTGATTAATCCACAAACACCTATTGGTTCATAACAAATATGATTACTTGATTTAGAGTCAAAATGTTCATCGAAATTAAATTCTTTTAATCTTAAAATGAAATCCTCTAAATGAGCTTGGCCTGATCCTGTTTGCACCTCTGTAGCCCAATCCATTGGTGCACCCATTTCATCCGAAATAGCTTTTGCCATTTCATTAAATCTTTTTTTATAAACTTCTAATAGCTTTTCTAATAGTTTAAGCCTTTCTTCTTTTGATGTTTTTTTCCAACTCTCAAAAGCAGTTTTTGCGGCTTTGACCGCTTTATCAATATCCTCTTTTGATCCAAGTGAAATTACAGCATAGGGATCTTCGTTTGAGGGATTAATTACTTCTAGGTCATTTGGTTTTGAAGGAGATACCCATTTACCATTAATATAAAATTTTCTTTTATCTAACATTTAAACCTCCTGTCCTTTTTCCTCAGGTTCATTATCAACTAACTCATCTGGGAATCCTTTTTCTCTAAAGCTTATACCATATTTATCTTCTAATCTTTTAACAACCATTGATGACCAAGCTCTAGACCCAAATTTTTCTTTAGCGTCCTTAAAAATATTCAAGACAAAAGGAGCAATCTCCAATTCAATATCTTGATCTTTTGAAAGTTTATTAAAAAGGGACATATCTTTTTCAACAAGGTCCATAGTAAAGTTAATATTATAAGAACCATTCAATATTACTTGGCTTTCAGTTTCGTGAACAAATGAATTACCTGATGAAATCTTAATCCCCTCAAAAGCTTTTTTTAAATCTAAATTATGTTTTTTAGCAACAGTCCAAGCTTCACCTAAAGCGGCTAAATGTACAGATGCTAAATAATTAGTAATCACTTTTAATATTGAAGCCGAACCTAATTCTCCTACATGAAGTATTTTTCTTCCCATGCAAGTTAATAATGGAAGAACTTTATTAAATGTTTTTCTCTCACCGCCAACAAATATTGCTATATTTCCAGTAGCTGCTCTATGGCATCCCCCACTTACTGGAGCCTCTAAAGGAATTGCATTTTTTTCTTTAATTAGTTTTCCTAGTCTGTTGACTTCTTTTTGATCAGTTGTGCTCATTTCAATCCAAATTTTGTCTTTTGAAATATTTTTTAATATTCCATTTTCATTAAGCATAACCTCTGAACAAATTTTTGGAGAAGGTAAACATGTAATAATAACGTCAACATTTTTAACAAGGTCACCAACAGAATTTGCAATTTTTACACCTTTTGATTTAAATTCATCAGCGACACTTTTGTCTAAATCATACACAGTCAAGTCAAATTTATTTCTAAACAAGCTACCTGCAAGTTTTCCACCAACGTTTCCGAGTCCTATAAATCCAATTTTCATTTTTTAATTTGTTGATCTATCTAATGATATATGTATTTTGAGTTCATGAGCAAAGCATTTTTAGTTTATGGTCATTATAATGATAAGTCATTTAACGCAGCAATAAAAGATACTTTTATAGAAACTGCAAAAAAACTTGGGCATACAGTTGATTGTGTAGATTTATATAAAGAAAATTTTAATCCTATTTTTGCAGGAGAAAAACCAGATGAAACTGTTCTTGATCATAGAAAAAGAATAGAAGAAGCGGAAGCAATTGTTTTAATAGCTCCAATATGGAACTTTAGAATGCCAGCAATTGTTGAAGGTTGGATAGACAAAGTTTTATCCCCACCATGGGCTTTCTCTTTCAAAAAAATCTTTGGAAATTACGGTTACCCAATAGGCAACTTAAAAGGCAAAAAAGCAATCGTATTTTGTACTTATGGATCACCTCAATTTGCAATCAGAACTTTTTTTTTAAACATGCCAACAAAAAGATTGAGAAGAGGGGTATTCAATATTTGTGGAATTTCGGATGTTATTTACAGAAGATATTTTTCTGTTCCATTTGTATCAGATGAAAAAAGAAAAAAGTTTCTTGATGATGTAAGAAATACAGCAGAAAAATTATGAAATATTTAATTAAAGTATTAATATTATTTATTTTAAGTTCAAATTTTACTCATGCTGAAATAGTCAAACCAAATAATGGTATTGAGCCTTATCAAGTTATTAAAATACAATTACGTGGATTAATGGAAAATGATAATCCTAAAATGGACTCTGGTATTGAACAGACTTGGGAATTTGCTCATCCTGAAAATCAAAAATATACTGGTCCTCTAGAAAACTTTAAAAAAATGTTAAAGGGGGATTCTTATTCAATGTTAATAGATCATTTAGACCATGAGGTGGCAGAGGTTTATAACAATGATAAATTGGCAACTTTTGAGGTAACAGTGCTAGATAAAGATAAAAAATATTATAAATTTAAGTGGCAGGTAGAAAAATACTTAGGAGAAGGGCCATTAAATAATTGCTGGTTAACCACAGCGGTCTCTCAACCAACCCCCACAGGATCTTCAATCTAGGTTAAACTGTAGCAGACGATCTAAAGAAATTTGTTTCGTAATTATTGAAAATTTAGTAGGAATCGGGCTATGAAATCAAAAGCTAAAGTAGTCGTAGTAGGAGGTGGAGTTGTTGGTGTAAGCGCGCTTTATCATTTAGCAAAAAAAGGTTTGTCAGATGTTGTTCTTGTTGAAAGAAAAGAATTAACCTCAGGATCTACTTGGCATGCTGCAGGATTACTTCCTTTATTCAACATGAGTTATTCCGTTGGACAACTTCATAAATATGCAGTCAACCTTTACAAAACTTTAGAAGAAGAAACTGGAAAAAACGTTGGATTTAGCGTTGTATCAAATATTAGATTAGCAAGCACCAAAGATAGAATGGATGAATATCATCAATACGCGGGTGTTGCACAAACAATTGGTGTTGATGTAAAATTTCTAACTCCTGATCAAGTAAAAGAGATCTGGCCTCTATGTAATACTTCAGATTTACTTGGAGCAATTCAACACCCAGAAGATGGATATATTCAACCTGCAGATTTAACACAAGCGCTTGCAACAGGAGCAAGAAATAGAGGAGCAGAAATTTATAGAAACACAACTGTTGTCGGTATGAAACAAACAAAAGATGGCTGGGTAGTTGAAACAGACAAAGGATCTATTGAATGTGAACACATAATTTCATGTTCTGGAAACTTTGCAAGACAAACTGGAAAAATGGTTGGTTTAGACATTCCAGTTATACCAGTCGAACATCAATACATTGTAACTGAACCGCATCCAGAAATTCAAAAGAGAAAAAAAGATGGTCTTCCTGAAATGGGTGTTTTAAGAGATAGTGATAGCAGATGGTATATGAGAGAAGAGGCTGGTGGTTTAATTTTAGGTCCATATGAAGATGGTGCACCATGTTGTTATGTTAATGGACCAACAAAAGATTCTGAATATGAATTATTTCAAGAAGATTTAGACAGACTTGCACCTCATATTGAAGGAGCAATACACAGGGTTCCAGCTTTTGGAGAAGTTGGAGTTAAAAAAGTTTATAACGGAGCAATTTGTTATACGCCTGATGGAAATCCAATTGTTGGACCAGCTTGGGGTCTAAAAAATTTCTGGATTAATGAGGGACATAGTTTTGGAATTACTGCAGCAGGTGGAGCAGGTTGGCAATTAGCAGAATGGATCGTTGATGGTGAACCAACAATTGATATGCTTGGAGTTGAGCCAAGAAGATACGGTGACTACTGTTCTAAATCATATTTAAAAGAAAAGAATGAAGAAGCTTACAGAAATGTTTTTATTATCCACTATCCAGATGAAGAAAGAGGGGCAGCAAGACCTTTAAGAACCGCACCGTGTTATGACAGAATGAAAAATCTTGGAGCAGTTTTTGGTCAAAAATTTGGATGGGAAAGGCCAAACTTTTTTGCAACTGATGGAATGAAACAAGAGGATGATTGGTCATTTAGAAGATCTAATTGGTTTAAAGCAATAGAAAGAGAGTGCAAAAATGTTAAAGAAAATGTTGGTTTATTAGACATGTCGGCTTTTGCAAAATGTAGAATTAAAGGACCAGGGGCAGAAGAATTTTTAGACAAACTTGTTGCAAACAAATTACCAAAGAAAGTTGGAAGAATTAATTTATGTCATGCTTTAAATACTAAAGGTGGTGTTCACTCTGAATTTACTATTATGCGAGAGTCTGAAAATAGTTTTTATTTAGTATCAGCGGGGGCTTTTCAAAGATTAGACCATGACTGGATACATAAATGGATGCCAAAAGATGGGTCTGTTATATTTGAAAATTTAACAAATAGTATGGGAGTTTTAGTTGTATCAGGTCCGAAAGCCAGAGATTTAATGCAAAGAGTATCAACAGATGATTTTTCAAATGAAAATTTCAAATGGTTAAGTTCAAAAATGGTAGATGTTGGACAAGCTCCAGTTAATGCTATGAGAGTTAACTTTGTTGGAGAATTAGGTTGGGAATTACATCATCCAATTGAGTATCAAAATCATATTTTTGATAAATTGATGGATGCTGGAACAGATTTAGGTTTAAAACCATACGGAATAAGAGCAATGAATAGTCTAAGAGTTGAAAAATCATATAAATTAGTCGGAACAGAATTATCAATTGAATATTCACCATATGAGAGTGGCTTGGAGAGATTTATTCATCCAAACAAAGGAAGCTTTATTGGTTTAGATGCTCTTAATAAATGGAGAGAAAAAGGATTTGCAAACAAGTTAGTAACTTTAGAAATTCACAATACTACAGATGCAGATGTATTAGGAAACAACCCTATATATGAAAATGGAACTGTAATTGGTAGAGCAACAGGAGGAGATTTTGGATTTAGATTAAATAAATCAATTGCACTTGGAATGGTAAAGCCTGAATTAGCAAACGCTGGGCAAAAATTGAAGATTGACATTTTAGGAAAAATGCACGAAGCAACAATACTAGATGAAAGTCCATATGATCCAGAAAATAAATTGTTGAGAGCATAATGAAAATATTAGTCGCAGTAAAAAGAGTAATTGATTACAATGTACAAGTAAGAGTTAAAGAAGATAATACTGGTGTTGTAACTGATAATGTTAAAATGTCTACAAACCCACCAGACGATAACGCAGTAGAAGAAGCTGTAAAAATAAAAGAATCTGGAAAAGCGAAAGAGATTGTTGCAATCACTGTTGGAGAAGAAAAAGCACAAGAGACTGTAAGAAAAGCATTAGCAGTTGGTGCAGATAGAGGAATACATGTAAAAGTTGATGGTGTAATTGAACCTTTGGCTGTTTCAAAAATTTTGCAAAAGATAGTAGATAAAGAAAAACCAGATCTAGTTTTTATGGGTAAACAAGCAATTGATGATGATTGCAATCAAACTGGTCAAATGCTGGCGGCTTTACTAAATTGGCCTCAAGCAACTTTTGCATCAAAAATAGAGGTTAAAGATAAAACCCTAGAGGTTACAAGAGAAGTAGATGAAGGATTAGAAACTATAGAGGTCAATGTTCCAGCAATTATAACATGCGATCTAAGACTAAATGAACCTAGATATGCCTCTTTACCAAATATTATGAAAGCTAAAAAAAAAACAATTGAACAAATAAATGCTTCAGATTTAGGTATTGATACAAAACCTAGAATAGATCAAATTAAAGTTGAAGAACCACCAAAAAGAAAAGCGGGAATAAAAGTCGCAAATGTTGAAGAATTAGTTCAAAAATTAAAAAATGAGGCTAAAGTAATCTAATGTCGTCACTTCTAATAGCAGAACATAATAATAATGAAGTAAAGCCATTTACTTTAAATGCAATCACTGCGGCGTCTCAAATAGACCCAGATTTACATGTCTTAGTCTTAGGTCACAACTCAGAGACTGTTGTAAAATCAATTTCTGAAATTCCTAATGTTAAAAAAGTAATTCATGTGGATAATGAAATTTATAAAAATTATATTGCTGAAAATTTTACTTCTGCAGTCATCAAGCATGCTGAAAGTTATTCACATATAATTTGCTCAGCTAATACATTTGGTAAAAACTTAATGCCTAGAATAGCGGCTTTACTGGATATTTCTCAAGTGAGTGACATAATTAAAGTTATATCTGCTGATACATTTTTAAGACCTATTTATGCTGGAAATGCATTTGCAACAGTCAAAAGTAATGATGCAAAAAAATGTATTACAATACGACCAACATCATTTGAACCTGCAGAAACATCCGGTGGATCTGCAGAAATTGTTAAAGGAGATGCTGGAGAACCATCAAATCATACAAAATTCATTAAAAAGGAAGAAATTAAATCTGATAGACCAGAGTTAGGTACCGCACGAATAGTTATTTCTGGTGGAAGAGGGATGCAAAGTGGAGAAAATTTTAAATTAATACAAGATGTTGCTGATAAATTAAACGCAGCAATAGGTGCTTCAAGAGCTGCTGTGGACGCAGGATATATAACCAATGATCATCAAGTTGGTCAAACAGGAAAAGTTGTAGTACCAGATTTATACATCGCAGTTGGAATATCTGGAGCAATTCAGCACTTAGCAGGAATGAAAGAGAGCAAGATAATTGTCGCAATAAATAAGGATGGAGAGGCTCCAATTTTTAGCGTTGCGGATTATGGCTTAGAAGCTGATTTGTTTGATGCATTGCCAAAATTCCTAGCAGAGCTGAACAAATTAAACACTATACAAAAATAACAAATACTATAAAAAATAACAATATGTCCAGAGAAGTGATGGAATACGATGTTGTAATCGTAGGTGGCGGACCGTCGGGACTTTCAACTGCTATAAAATTAAAGCAGTTAAATCCAGATATAAATGTCTGCTTATTAGAAAAAGCATCTGAAATAGGTGCTCATATTCTATCGGGCAATGTTTTTGAAACAAGAGCCTTAGATGAGCTATTTCCAAATTGGAAAGAACTAAAAGCACCAATCGAAACAAAAGTAAGCAAAGAGAAATTTCTTTTTTTGGGAAAAGAGAAATCAATTAGTTGGCCAACATGGTTGCTGCCAAAGGTTCAACAAAATCATAAAAACTATATTATAAGTTTAGCAAATTTATGCAGGTGGTTAGGTGAACAAGCTGAAAATTTAGGAGTAGAAATTTTTCCAGGGTTTCCCGCCAGCGAAATTTTATATAATGAAGATGGATCTATAAAAGGTGTGGCGACCCAAGATATGGGTGTTGACAAAGACGGAAATAAAAAAGACAGCTTTGAACCTGGGATCGAACTTCTTGCAAAAGTTACAGTTTTTGCTGAAGGGTGCAGAGGACATTTAGGAAAAGAATTAATAAATAAATTTGAACTAAGTAAAGGAAAAGATCCACAGCAATATGGAATTGGCTTTAAAGAAATTTGGGAAGTAAACGAAAACAATCACGAAGAAGGGATGGTAATGCATACCGCAGGCTGGCCTTTAGATAAAAATACATATGGAGGAAGTTTCGTTTATCATGCTCAAAATAAACAGATTTATCTTGGTTATGTAATTGGATTAGATTATCAAAATCCTCACCTTTCACCTTTTGATGAATTTCAAAGATTTAAAACACATCCGGCTATTAAAAAAACTTTGGAAGGCGGGAAAAGAATATCTTATGGAGCAAGAGCATTAATTGAAGGAGGTCTTCAAAGTTTACCTAAAATGTATATGCCAGGTGCATTGTTAGTTGGTTGTGATGCAGGAACTTTAAATATGCCAAAAATAAAAGGATCTCATACAGCAATGAAAAGTGGAATGATTGCAGCTGAGGCTATTATAGATCATATCAAAGAGAACAAAGACTTATCAGTTTATGAAGAAAAATTTAATAAATCTTGGGTTTATAAAGAGCTTCATGAAGCTAGAAATGTCAAACCGAGTTTTAGCTGGGGTTTAATACTTGGTATTATATTTACTGGTATTGACCAAATTTTATTTAGAGGAAAACTTCCATTTACTTTAAGACATAAACACGCTGATCATGAAACTTTAAAAATAGCAAATAAAATGCCGAAAATAGAATATCCAAAACCTGATAATATAATAACTTTTGATAAAACAAGTTCAGTTTATTTAACAGGGACTAATCACACTGACAATCAACCAGTGCACCTAAAATTAAAAGATCCTGAATTACCTATTAAATATACTTTAACTAAATATGATGAACCTGCTCAAAGATATTGTCCAGCAGGAGTTTATGAAGTCCAATATGAAAATGATTTACCAAAATTTGTAATAAATTCTCAAAATTGTATTCATTGTAAAACATGTGATATCAAAGAACCTTCTCAAAATATTACTTGGGTCACACCAGAAGGTGGAGGTGGGCCTAAATATGGAAATATGTAGATTAAGATAAATCTATTGCGTGCTTTTTTAAAGTATCTATTGGAATTAACTTCAAAGTTTTTTCGTGAGTTTTTTTTAAATATATTGGACACCCTTTACCAGCCTCAATTGCTTTAGCATACCAACCGGCACACACACACCAATTATCACCATCTTTTAATCCGGGAAAACCAAAGTTCGGATGAGGTGTAATTAAATCATTTCCAGCTTCTTTTAGCCATTCTAAAAATTCAGTATTTACTTTTGCACATACGGTATGAATACCATTATCATTATTATCTGTATTACAACATCCATCCCTATACCAACCTGTAAGAGGATTCATAGAACACTCCTCAAGATCTTCACCTAATACATTTTTTTGTTTGTCAGCCATTTAATAGTTTTTTTGTTTCAACATCTAAATCTAAATTGAATGAAAAAGATCTTCTTTCACCTTCCACATTGAATGGATAAGCAGTATGCATTAAGTTATTTGGAAAAATAATCATATCTCCAATTTTTGGTTTATGATTAAAAATACTATTATTTAAATATGTTTTTGTACCATTTATAAAATCAATTGTTCCATTTGTTTTTATTTTTTTTTTTTGATTTTGTTAGATTTTTTGGAACCATTAGATATCCCACAGCTGAAACAAAGCCATCATGGTAATGTACCGGGTTGTATTCATTTTTAAACTGTCTAACTACCCAAAGATTCTTAATAGAAAATTTCTTAGGCATTATATTAAACGATTTTTTTAAGTAAGTTGAAACTTGTTTTTTGATAAATTTTTTCAAATACTTATCAATAAAATTTTTTGAAATTTGGATTTCCTGATAAACTTGACCCACAACTTTTTTTGAATAATCACTTTTTTTCGTTTTAGATTTACTATCAATTATTTTATCAACTTCTTTATTTAGCAAAGATACGATATTAGATGGAATTTTTATCTTTCCCAATTTTGGGCCAAAAGGACTTAATATTTTCATTTAAACTTTAGTTGGATTTGGTTGACCTTTATAAACTTTTTTTGGATCAAATTTTTTTTCTTTTTCTTTAAAATTCATTTTAATTTGTCTCGCATTATCTATTTTTCCTAATGGTACAGATCTATAGAAACAGGATCTATATCCAACATGACAACTTGACCCTTCACCTATATCAACTGTAAGCCAGACAGCATCCTGATCATCATCAATTCTTATTTCTGTAACTTTTTGAACAAAGCCACTTGTCTTTCCTTTATGCCAAATAGATTTTCTTGATCTACTCCAATAATGGGCTTCCTCTGATTCTATTGTTAATTTTAAAGCCTCAACATTCATATACCCATGCATAAGTATTTCTTTTGTTTTGTTACAGGTTGTGATTACGGGAATTAGACCATCATTATCAAATTTGGGCGACAATAAGTCCCCCTCTTCAATTTCGTGTACGTTTTCTCTTTTTTTAAACATGGTGGCTGTTATGTAGCATATTTATAGTTATATTAAATATTTAAAAAAAATTGATAATTATATATAAAGCTTTTTATGAAATTAGTTAAAGATACAGTTAAAGAAGTAAATCAGAAAATTACCGATAAAGAGGCTCAAGAAGCCTTTGTAAAAATCTTAAGTTGGCTTGGTGAAGATCCAAGTAGAGAAGGTCTTATTGAAACACCAAAAAGAGTAATTAAAGCATTTAAAGAATATTTTAAAGGATACAGCGAAGATCCAAAAAAAGTATTAGAAAAAACTTTTGGTGATGTTGAAGGATACGACGATATGGTCATCCAAAAAAATATTTCAGTATTCAGTCATTGTGAACACCACATGGCACCTATTATTGGAGTTGCTCATGTAGCGTATATACCAAAAGATAGAGTTGTAGGATTAAGCAAACTTGCTAGGGTAGTTGAGATTTTTTCAAAACGACTTCAAACACAAGAAAGACTTACAATGCAAATTGCTACAACTTTAATGGAATCTCTTGATGCAAAAGGAGTAGCTGTTTCGATTGATTCAACTCACCAGTGTATGACTATGAGAGGTATAAAAAAAGAACACGCAACAACAGTTACTAATTATTATTTAGGTCAATTTAAAGAAGATTTAAGTTTTCAAAATAGATATTTAAGATTTATTAGTAAGTAAATCTTCGTTATAAATTCGGTTATGGCGGATAAATTTAAAGCTCTAGTAGTCAATCAAGAGTCCGAAAATTTTACAAGAGAAGTAAAATCTATTGAACATAGTTTTTTAAAACATGGCGATGTTTTAGTAAAAGTTGATTATTCAGGAATAAATTTTAAGGATGCTTTAATTCTTAAAAATGGTGCAAGGTTAGTTAAAGAATTTCCCCACATTCCTGGAATAGACTTTTCTGGAAAAGTTGAGGAAAGCAAGAACGAAAAATTTAAATCTGGAGATGAAGTAATTTTGACAGGATGGAGAGTTGGAGAGATTTATTTTGGAGGTTACTCACAGTATGCAAAAGTAAACGGAGATTTTTTAGTTAAAAAACCAAAAGAAATTACAACACGTCAGTCTATGATATTGGGAACAGCAGGACTTACTGCTTTACAATGTGCATTTGTTGCAAAATTAACTAGAGAAGAATTGTTATTAGGAGAGAAAGTTCAAGATGTAATTGTTACTGGTGCCTCAGGTGGAGTAGGGAGCATGGCAGTAATGATTTTAAATAAACTTGGATGCAATGTTACCGCAGTTACAAGTAAAGATAAAAATCATGAATATTTAAAATCAATAGGTGCTAAAAACTTTATAAATACTAGTGAATTGACTAAAGATCCAAGACCACTTGATAAAGGTTTATGGGATGGAGCGGTTGATACAGTTGGCGGTCAAGTATTAGCAAATGTTCTTGCGCAAACAAAAGAAACTGGAATAGTTGCTTCTTGTGGTAATGCTGCTGATATTAAACTTAATACCACTGTAATGCCATTTATAATTAGAGGTGTCAAACTTTGGGGAATTAATTCAGTAAATATTTCTACAGTAAGAAGAAATTTTTTATGGAACGAAGCATCAAAGTTAATTGATTTCAATCTATTAAATAATTCTATAAAAGAAATAAGTCTGGAAGAAGTTTTAGATATTTATCCAAAAATGTTAAAAGGTGAAACTTCTGGTAGATATATAATTAATGTAAATAAATAATATGGACTGGGACAAACTAAAAATATTTCACGCAGTTGCTGAGGCTGGAAGTTTTACAAGTGCCACTATTAATTTAAATTTAAGTCAATCTGCAATTAGTAGACAAATTCAGTCTTTAGAGGATGATTTGAAAGTTAAACTCTTTGAAAGACATGCAAGAGGGCTTACATTAACTGAAAATGGAGAGTATGTATTTAAGACAGCTCATGAGGTGATTTCGAAACTTAAAGAGGTTGAGACTACTTTAGGTGATAAGAAAACGAAACCTTCAGGAAAATTAACAGTTACAACTGTAGTTAGTTTTGGAACAACTTGGTTAACTCCAAGAATTCAAGAATTTATGCAACTAAACCCAGAAATTGAAGTTGAGCTTATTTTTGACGATAAAGAACTAGATTTGAGCACTAGACAGGCAGATATTGGTATTTTTATGAGAAGGCCAAAACAGCTAAATTATATTCAAAAAAAACTTATTGATATTAACTATCATATATATGGATCCCCAAAGTACTTAGAAAAATATGGATATCCCAAAACTGTAAATGACCTTAATAAACATAGCTTTATTTCATTTGGAAGAGGCGCCCCATCACCTGTTTATGATCCTGATTGGGCGTTAAAACTAGGAATGAAGGATAATAAAAAGAGAAAACCAGTAATGAAAGTAAATAGCGTTTATGGTTTATTGCTAGCAGTCCAAAGTGGAGTAGGATTAGCTGCTATTCCCGATTATTTAACAGTAAAACAACCAAATATTGTGAAAATATTACCAAATGTTGAGGGACCAATAACAGAGGCTCATTTCGTTTATCCTCAATCTCTTAAGAATGTTGCCAGGGTTCAAGCATTTAGAAATTTCCTTTACAGTAAAATTTCCGAGTGGGAATTTTAGACATTTAAGCCAAAACGTCGCAGATATAATATTGATATTGATAATCATTATCAATGCGAATAGTTATCATTTTCATACAACTTATGCGGAGAAACGGAGATAAATGAAAAAAATAACAAATTTAGCTTTAATAATCTCATTGTTTGTATCAACTTTTGCAATTGCAGCTGAAGTAAATATTTTCAATGCAAGACACTATAAAGCTGATGCTGAACTTTATGGAAAGTTTACAGCGAAAACGGGAATTAAAGTAAATTTAATTAACGGTAAATCAGGTGCATTAGAAAAAAGAATAATAGAAGAGGGCGCAGATTCCTCAGCAGATCTTTATATTACAGCTGATGCTGGAAGATGTGGTGCTATGGATTCAAAAGGTGCACTTCAATCTGGATTAACTTCTGCATCTATCAAATCAGCTGTTCCAAAAACTTTTAGAACAAATAAGTGGGTTGGTATCGCAAAAAGGGCTAGAATAATTTATTACTCGCCTGAAAGAGTTACCGGTGCTGAATTATCTGGAATGACTTATGAAGGTTTAGCTGATCCTAAATGGAAAGGTAGACTAGTAATAAGAAAATCTAGCAACATTTACAATAAATCTCTTGTAGCTTCATTAATTGCTAACAATGGTAAAAAAGCTGCAGCCGCATGGGCAGAGGGAGTTGTTGCTAACATGGCAAGAACACCTGAGGGTAATGATAGAGCACAGATTATGGCAGTTGCTGCTGGAGAAGCAGATATTGCTGTAGCAAATACATATTACTTAGCTCTAATGTTGTCAGGTAAAAAAGGTCCAGAACAACAAGAAGCTGCTGGAAAAGTTAAAGCTTTCTTCCCTAATCAAAATGATAGAGGGACACACATGAATGTTAGTTGTGCAGCTTTAGTTAAAGGCGCTCCTAACAAAGCAAACGCTATTGCTCTTGTGGAATATCTACTAACACCTGAAGCTCAAGAACACTTTACAAATAATACTTTTGAGTTTCCAATGATTGATGGTGTCTCACCAAGTCCATTAGTAGTAAACAACTTAGGATTAGATTTCAAACAAGACATGAAAACTAAGCTAGCTTCTTATGGAAAAAAACAAGCTGCTGCAGTAGAAATAATGACAGCTGCTAGATGGAAATAGATGAAAGAAAAAACAAAATTTATTTCTGATATCGATTATAATAAATCTTCCAAGCCGTGTTCTCCATGTGCTGCGGAGTGTAAAAAGATCGATAAAAGAATAAATAAGAGAAAACTTTCAGAGGTTAAAACTAAGGAGGTTCCACATATCCTAAAAGTATTTAATTTTTGATTTTCTTAAATAGTGCCCATGTTTAGGCTTCCCCTTTTCATGGGCACTAATACTTTCCATGTTTATAAGGCGGATTATAAATTATGAGAATAAACACTTGGTTCATATCTTCTTTTTTAATTTCAATTGTTGTTGTAATTCCAATTCTGACTGTATTTTCAAGTTTTTTCGAAGATACATCAAATTATTTTGAAATTCTTAGAGAAACTTTTTTTTTAGAATATATATTTAATTCATTATTTCTTCTATTTGGAGTATTAATTCTTACTTTTTTCTTAGGAGTAGGCTCAGCTTATATAGTTTCATTTTATGAGTTTCCTGGAGCAAACTTTTTTAAATGGGCTTTAATTTTATCGTTTGCAGTACCACCTTATATATATGCATACTCACTTTTTGCTTTTTTTGAAAATTATGGAACAGCGTTTACAATTTTAAAATTTTTGTTTGGAGATGGAAATTACAATCAACATATTCCAAAATTTAGTGGAATGTTAGGTCTAATTTTATCAGTTTCCTTTTCACTTTATGCTTATGTTTACATACTTGCAAGATCATCATTTTTGTATCAATCACAAAATTTAATAGAATTAGGTAAAAATCTTGGTTTTTCAAAATTTAAATGTTTTTATTCCATAATTTTACCCGCTGCACGTCCTGCTATTATTGCAGGATTATCATTGGTAGCTATGGAGACTTTGGCGGAATTTGGTGCTGTAGACTTTTTTTCAGTGAATACTCTTACAACTGGCATTTATAATGCATGGATAGCATTCGATGATTTAGCATTTGCTAATAGAATATCGTTTTTTCTTTTACTTTTTATTTTTATATTATTTTTAACTGAAAATTTATCTAGAAAAAAAGCTAAATATCATTTGGATTCAAAAGGAGGATTTAAGAAAAAGGAGAAAAATAAACTAGGTGGATCCAAAGCTTTTTTTGCGTTTTCTTTTTGTTTTGCTTTATTTTTTCTAAGTTTTTTATTTCCATTGAGCCAAATGTTGTATTGGACTATTAAATTTCCTGAAAATTTATTTGATTTAAATATAATAGATTTATTAATAAACACTCTATATTTAGTTTCTTTATCAAGTCTAGTTTTAATTATTTTTGCATTGATATCAAATTATGGAAATCGAGTTTCTAAAAAAAAAATATTAAATGTGATGTCTACATTGTCTATCTCAGGTTACGCAATACCTGGAGTAATTCTTGCTATCGCATTTATAACTTTTGTAGCATGGTTTGATGAAAATATAATTAAAGCATTAGGTTTTTTATCTATTAAAAAAGTATTTATTGGATCAGTTTTAGGTCTTGTAATAGTTTATTTTATCAGATTTTACTCATTGGCATTTAATGGAATAAAGTCAGGATATGAAAAAATGAATATATCAGTTGATGAAAGCGCTTACTTACTTGGATATTCTAAAACTAAAACATTTTTAAACATTCATGTTCCTTATTTAAGAAATTCTCTTTTATTTGTAATTATATTAGTTTCATTAGAAATAGTTAGAGAATTACCAATAACTTTAATCTTAAGACCATTTAATTTTGAAACTTTTGCAACTACGGCATATATTTCTGCATCTGAAGATTTATTAGAAGCCGCAGCAGTGCCTTCGTTATGTTTGATAATTATTGCAAGTTTCTTTATTTTACTTACCTCAAAATATATTTTAAGAGAGGGAAATGAGTAATTTTTTTGAAATTAAAAATACAACATTTAGAATATCTGATTCAGATAAAGTAAGAAATGTTTCTTTTTCAATTGAGCAAGAAGGAGACATTGTTTGCTTGCTTGGTCCATCAGGCATAGGAAAAACGACAATTCTAAGATCCATTGCTGGTTTAGAAAAAATATCAGAGGGCCAAATAACTCTTAAAGGCAAAACTTTATCTTCAAAGGACACGCATATAGATCCAGAACACAGAAAGATTGCGCTATCATTCCAAGAAAATAGTTTGTTCCCACACTACACTGTAGAAAAAAATATAAATTTATCTGCAAGAGATAATGATAGAGGAAACATAAATATTAACGAAATTATAAAAATATTAAATTTAGAAAATATTTTAAATCATTATCCACATCAAATTAGTGCCGGTGAAGCTCAAAGAGCCTCTCTAGCAAGATCATTGAATTCTAATCCAGATTTATTATTGCTAGATGAACCACTTTCAAATGTTGATCAAAGTTTCAAAGAAGAGATACAAGTAAAATTAAAGCAAATTTTAAAAAAACTTAAGATTACTACAATAATTGTTACTCACGACTCATACGAAGCTTTTTATTTGGGTGATAAATGTGGTGTTATTTTAGATAAAGAACTAAAACAATTTGATGATCCGTATAATGTTTACCATTTTCCAAATTCAGAAAAAGTTGTTAAATTTTTAAATAGGGGAGTTTTGATACCCGCTAAAGTTACGAGTCCAAAAAGTTTAGAAAATGACGATTTAGGAGTAATCACTGGTAATTTTGTTAATCCTGTTCCAATTGGAACTAATGTAAAATTGCTTTTACAGCCAGAGGATTTACAACATGATGACAAAAGTAATTTAAAATTTGACGTTATTGATAAAAAATTTAGGGGTACGAGTTTTATTTATACTTTAAAAACTAACACTAATAATTTATTACCTGTTTTTGTTCATTCACACCATGTCCATCAACATGACATCAACGATAAATTTGGAATACGTAAGCCTATACATATAGAACATATTGTTTGTTTCTAGTTTGGATGATAAATAATAAATATGAGCAATAATATTAGTGATAAAGATATTGTAATTACTTCAGCATTTAGAACTCCAATAGGGTCATTTCTAGGCAGTCTATCAGATCACACAGCTGTACAATTAGGAACAGAGGTTATTAAAAAATGTATTGAACATTCTAACTTAAAAAACAATGAAGTTGATATGGTTTACATGGGGCAAGTTCTTCAAACTGGATCAGGACAAAATCCAGCAAGGCAATCTTTAATTAACTCTGGAATTAATATCTCAAAAACTGCAACAACAATCAATCAAGTTTGTGGCTCTGGATTAGCTGCAGTTGCTCTTGGTTTTAATTCTTTAAAATTAAATGATGCAAATATTATAATTGCTGGCGGACAGGAAAGTATGACTAATTCACCTCATTATCAAATTTTAAGAAAAGGTGAAAGAAATGATGAGTCAAAAATGAAAGACTCTATGATTATAGATGGATTAGTAGATGTTTATAATAAGTATCACATGGGTGTCACAGCAGAAAATGTTGCTGAGAAATATCAAATTACAAGGAAACAACAAGATGAATTTGCAGCAAATTCTCAAAAGAAAGCAGCTGAAGCAATTAAAAATAATAAATTTAAAGATGAAATTATTCCAATTCAAATTAAAAATGGGAAAATATTTGATACTGACGAATATCCAAAAAAAGATACTACAATTGAAGTTTTGGCTACATTAAAAACAGTATTCAAAAAAGATGGAACTGTTACAGCTGGTAATGCGTCAGGATTGAATGATGGCGCCGCTGCTTTAACTCTAATGTCAGCAAAAACTGCAAAAGATAAAAACTTAAAACCATTGGCTAAGATTATATCATGGGCTCAATGCGGAGTTGATCCATCTGTAATGGGAACAGGACCTATTCCGGCATCTAAGTTAGCATTAAAGAAGGCAGGCTGGGCTGAAGATGAACTAGATTTGATCGAAGCTAACGAGGCTTTTGCTGCACAAGCAATTTCTGTTAATAAAGAACTTGGTTTTAATACTGAGAAAGTAAATGTAAATGGTGGGGCAATTGCGTTAGGTCATCCAATAGGAGCATCTGGAGCTAGAGTGTTAGTTACTCTGGTACATGAAATGCAAAAAAGAAAATCAAAAAAGGGACTCGCAACTCTTTGCATTGGTGGCGGCATGGGTATTGCAATGTGTGTAGAAAGTATTTTTTAATTTTTAGTTTTTAAATGACATTTTTAAGTCTCGGTTTTTTTACTGGATTTAGCTTAATTTTAGCAATTGGAGCTCAAAATATATTTGTAATTGAACAAGGTTTAAAAAGGCAATTTATATTTATAGTTTGTTTAATTTGCGCATTATCGGACTTAATTCTTATATTCATTGGAATATTCTTATTTGAATATTTTAAGCATTATTTCACAAATATTGTTGAATTGATCTTAAATATTCTGTTACTTATTTTTCTAATTTATTTTATTATTGATAAATTAAAATTTAAATATCAAGAAACTACTCTTAATATTGAAAAAAATAAATCCCCATTAAAAATTGTAATTTTAAAAACATTAAGTTTTACTTATCTTAATCCTCATGTTTATTCAGATACAGTTTTTTTTTTAGGAAATTTTTCAAAAAATTTTCATATTACGCATAAATATTTGTTTGGACTGGGAGCATCTTTATCTTCATTTATTTTCTTTTTTTCATTAGGATATTTGTCAAAATTATTATCAAAACAGCTAAATAATCAAAAAACCTGGCGGGCCATTAATGCTTTTATAATTTTATTTATGGGATCTTTAGCTTTATATATTTTAATTGAGATTGTAATTGATTTGACATCTATGTACTAAAGTTAATAAAATAAATTTATTTATGGCAAATATTAAATTTTCAAATGTAGGCAAATCTTTCGGAGATAATAAAGTAATTAATAACTTCAATTTTTTAGGCAAAGATGATGAATTTTTAGTTTTAGTTGGACCATCGGGATGTGGTAAATCTACACTCCTTAGAATGATTGCTGGCTTAGAACAAATAGATGAAGGTGAAATTCAAATTAACAATGAAGTAATTAATGAAATGCATCCATCTAAAAGACATACCGCAATGGTATTCCAGTCCTACGCTTTGTATCCACACATGAATGTTTATGATAATATGTCTTTTGGACTTAAAATAGAAAAAAAAACTAAAGAAGAAATTCATACAAAAGTTCTCAGTGCAGCCAAAACACTTAAAATTGAAGATCTTTTAGAAAGAAGACCAAAAGAACTTTCAGGTGGCCAAAGGCAAAGGGTTGCAATTGGAAGAGCGATAACTCGAAATCCAAAAATTTTTTTATTTGATGAACCTTTGTCAAATCTTGATGCAGCTCTTAGAGCAGAAATGAGAGTCGAAATTTCCAGACTTCATCAAAAAATAAAAACAAATATGATTTATGTGACTCACGATCAAGTAGAAGCAATGACTTTAGCAGATAGAATTGTAATTTTAAATAATGGCAATATTGAACAAGTAGGAACACCAAATGAAATTTACACAAATCCAGATAATATTTTTGTTGCTCAATTTATTGGAACTCCAAAAATGAATATTTTTAAAATCAATTCTGAGAACATTATCTCAAACAACAGAATAAATATTTTAGGAAATAGCATCTCTTTTAGTGGAATAAACTTAGATAAAAAAAATTATTATTTAGGTATTAGACCTGAGCATTTAACTTTTAATGGAAATCAAGAATTTAATTTTACTCCAAAAATTGAATTAATTGAAAATCTCGGAAATGAAAAAATAGTTTACATAGTAAGTGAAAATAACCAATTATGTGCAAAAATTTCTAGCGATATTCAAATTAACAACACACTTGGTTTTAATTTAAAAAATGTTTTATTATTTGATGAAAATGGTCTTAGGATAAGATAATAATACAACTCAGAATTGTTAATCTCATTTGTAACTTTATAACAATTCTATTATGAGAAAATATCTCATCTGATATTCCAAAAGTGAAAGTTCTATCTATTGAAACTGTTTTTAAATTTTTTTATATTTCTTTTTTTAAAACTGAGAGAGGGGACAAAACATGAGTAAAATAATAAAAATATTATCCATCTTAGCACTTTTCATTTCGAACGCTAGCTATGCGGATATTAAATTTTGGACTACAGAAGTCCAGCCTGCAAGAATGGAAAAGCAGGAGGCAATGGCTAAATCTTTTGAGGCTAAAACAGGAATTAAAGTCGAAGTTATTCCTATTGAGGAAAAAGATTTAGGTACAAGAGCCACTGCAGCTGCAGCAGCAGGTGATTTACCTGATGTAATTTATCATACACTTCAATATGTATTACCTTGGGCAGAAGCTGGAATATTAGACGTTGACGCGAATAACGATGTAGTTAAGGCACTAGGCAAAAAAACATTCGCTCCAGGTGCTTTGAAGATGGCAAAAAAAGGTTCTAAAATTGCCGCTGTTCCAGTTGATGGCTGGACACAAATGGTGGTTTATAGAAAAGACCTTTTTGAAAAAGCTGGTTTAGAGCCACCAACTAATTATGCAAACATAGAAAAAGCAATAGATGCTTTATCAAGCAACGATATGTTTGGATTTGTTGCTGCAACGAAAACTGATGAAAACTTTATGAGTCAGGTTCTTGAACATGTGTTGTTGGCAAATGGTGTAAATATAGTTAAAAAAGGTGGAACAAAAAAACAAGGTAAAGCTTTAAAAAATTCACTAGAATTTTACAAGAAGTTAGCAAAAGCTAGTCCATCCGGTGAACTGTATTGGAAACAATCAAGAGAACTTTATTTCGCTGGAAAAACTCCAATGATAATATGGTCTCCATTCATTATGGATGAGCTGGCTGGTTTAAGAGATTCTGCGCCACCAACAATTAATAGTGATCCTACCTCACCTGAATTGGCATCTAAAACTGGTTTTATAACTAACTTTAGTGGACCAAATAATAAAAAAGGTGCTGCATGGGCAGACATAAGATACTTTGGAATAACAGCTGATGCAGACACTGATGAGGCTAAAAAGTTTATCATGTATTCTATGGATGAAGGTTATACGAATACATTATCAATTGCTCCAGAAGGAAAGTTTCCAGTTAGAAGAGGAAATTCAAGTGATCCTGAAGCGTATACAAAAGCTTGGAGTAAACTTCCAGTGGGTGTTGATAGAAAAGCACCTTTAACTGACCTTTATTCTGCAGATGTTATAAATAACATTGTAGCAGGTCTAGATACTGCAAACAGATGGGGTGTTAAAGAAGGCGAGCTATCAAGAGCATCAAAAATTATCAATGCTCAATTCATAAACAGAATCACAAGAGAATATATGGATGATGAGATATCTGTTGATGAAGCAGTTGATAAAATAAATGCTGAGTTAGCTAAATTCTAACAATTTAAATTATTAAAAAAAGCGGATAATATATTTTATCCGCTTTTTTTTATGGAACAAAAATTATCAAATTCAGAAAAAAGAACTGCTTACATATTAACCTTACCAGCAGTATGCTTGGTTTTTGCAATAATACTTTTTCCAATTTTTGCAAACATTTGGATTAGCTTTAAAGAAGTTCAGCTAAAAGATATAAGAATTCCAGAGCCCAGAGCAAAAGAAATTGTAAAAACAATTCCCGATGAACAAAATAAAATTAAAATAGTCTATAAGTTAAGAAATAGCTCACTATTACAAGAAATAAGAAATGTTAAATTCGAGGATAAATATCCAAAAAATTTCAAACCACTAAACTTAGATGAAAGATGTATCTTTAAAAAAAATAAAGTTAAATGTGATTTTGGAAATTGGCCTGCTAAATATAAAGAAAATTTTGAGATTATTTTTGAAATTAAGGATAGCGCAAAAATCGATAAAAAAAACTTAAAGTCTTCAAAACCTAGGCTTTCAGGAGACTCTGATAATATATTATTAAATACAAACTTTACTTTAAAAAATTTTAAAAAAGTTATTTTTGAGAACGAATTTGTCGATTTATTGCTTACAACTTTTTATTATACCTTTTTTGGTACCGTTGGTTCTATTTTGTTTGGAATTTTAACTGCACAGATGGTAAATCAAAAGTTTTATGGAAGAACATTTATGCGTAGCGTTTTGTTATTTCCTTATGTAGCACCTGTTGTAGCTCTTGCATATACATGGGAACTCTTACTTGATCCTAATAGTGGAACATTGAATAGCTTATTAGTTAATTTTCAAATTTTAGAAACGCCAATTAATTTACTTGGTCAAAAGTATTTAGATATAAATATACTTGGATTTAGCTTCAAGTTAAGACTTGCACTTACTACAGTTATAATATTTGAAATTTGGAGATATTTCCCATTAGCTTTTTTATTTATTCTTGCACGTCTTCAGGCCATACCAAAAGATCTATATGAAGCTGCTGATGTTGACGGTGCAAGCCCATTCCAAAAATTCTTTAAAATAACATTACCTCAAATTATGGCAGTAATTTCAATACTCTTCATGATAAGATTTATTTGGAACTTTAATAAATTTGAGGATGTATTTTTACTTACTGGTGGTGCATCAGGAACAAGAACTTTGCCAATAAATGTTTATCAACAAGGTTTTGCAATATCGGATATAGGAATGGGATCAGCAGTTTCAATTGTAATTGTTTTGCTTCTACTTTTATTTATGTTTTTTTATTTTAAACTTTTAGGGAAGAGGGCAGATGAAAATTAAAAATCTTTTAATCTATTCTATAATTTCCTCATTTTTCTTACTAAGTTTAATATCTATATGGAAAATACTGGTTACACTACAGGGTCTCAAATTAGAAAACTTCAATACTCAAATTATATTTATACTTGGATTTTTATTTTCTTTTTTAAATATATTTATACGTGAAAGACTAAATTTTATTGTTAAATTTTTATTTTTTGCGTTTATTTTTGTTTATGTAGATGGATTTTTGATAAGTAAATTACCAATTTGGTACAATATAGGAATAGTATTTATTTTATATTTTTTTGCATCAAAAACAAAAAAATATAATTACAAATTTTTGAAAAATGAACATTCCACACAATTAATTCTTTTTGATTTTTTAACTTTATTTGGAATAGTTCTTTTTTCATTTGTAATACTTTTCCCTTTTTATATGATGCTAGTTACTAGTTTTAAAACACAAATTGCTTTATTGATAAATCCACTAGACTTCTCAATTGATTTTAATCAAAATATAAAAGATTTGTTTAAATCATATTTTGTGATTTTTACATCGTATAATTTTGGTAAATATATTTTAACTAGCAGTATTGTGTCCCTTGGAACTGTATTTATTACTCTAATTTTTGCAATTCCTGCAGCTTATGCAATAGCTAGACTTAATTTTTTTGGTAAAACATTTATGTCAACATCAATATTGATAATATACATGTTTCCTGCAATAGTTTTGGTGATACCTTTGTATACAGTGTTTAGTCAATTAGGTTTGAGAAACTCTATAAGTGGGTTACTAATTGTTTATACAGCCACAACATTGCCTGTAGCAATTTATATGCTTCAAGGTTATTTTAAAAGTATTCCTAAAGAATTAGAGGAAGCTGCAATTCTTGATAAATTAAGTTGGTTTGGAATTATAATAAAAATAATATTACCGCTAAGCATACCTGCCATTTCATCAGTTGCGCTTTATGTATTTATGATTGCATGGAATGAATTTTTATTTTCTTTAATGTTTTTAGATAACCCAAACTCATTTACTTTATCAAGAGCGATCCAATATTTAAGTGGTGATGCAGAAACCCCTAGACAGTATTTAATGGCAGGCTCAGTAATAGTAACATTGCCCGTTCTATTCATATTTGTATATTTTGAAAAATATCTTGTTAGTGGACTAACTGCAGGCAGTGTAAAAGGCTAAAATTAGTGACAAAATTATTAAAAAATGCTCAAAAGACGTTATTAAACAATAGAAGATCTGGTTACACCCTTCCAACTAATAATAAACTTTATCCAGCACAATGGAATTGGGATTCAGCCTTTATTGCATTAGGTTACTCCCACTTTAATTTAAATTTTGCGTTAGAAGAAATCAACACATTGTTAAAAGGACAATGGAAAGATGGAATGATTCCACACATTTTGTTTCATGACAAAAATACAAAATATTTCCCGAATCATACAGTTTGGAACTGTGGTAACAAAATTGCATCATCTGGAATAACTCAACCACCAATAATAGTAAGTGTTTTAAGACAAATATTAGAAGGTAATAAAATTAGCAAGAAACAAAAAGGAAGAGTCAAAGAAATAGTTAAAAAATTAAAAAAATATATTGAGTGGTTTATAAAGTTTAGAGATCCCAAGAAAAATGGTTTAATATCAATATTACATCCATGGGAAAGTGGTTATGACAATTCGTCTATTTGGGACGATCCTATGAGCAAAGTCAAAGTAGAAAAAAATTTAAAATATAAAAGAGGAGATATCAAAGTCGTTAATCCTGAGCAAAGACCACTTAAAACTGATTATGATCGTTATGTTACTATCAAAAATCATCTTAAAGCTAATAAATATAATCCAACTAAACTTTACAAAATTTCAAAGTTTAATGTAATTGATATAGGCTTTAACTCTATTTTTTTGAGAGCTCTCAAGGATCTAATTATTCTACTAAAAAGATACAATATAAGCTATTCAAATTTGAAAAAATTTTCAAAAAAATCTGAAAAACAATTAACAAAGTTATATGATAGTAAAAAAGATATTTTTTATGCTTATGATGTGAAAAATAAAAAAAAAATTATAGTACCTTCAATAACAAATTTTTTTATTTTATATGCAGACATTAAAAATAATTTACTTAATAAAAAAATTATAAAAAGTCTTAAAAAGTATAACAAAGGGAAAAAATATATATTTTCATCTATAAAACCTGATCATAAAAGTTTTGAAGAAAAAAGATACTGGCGAGGACCTATTTGGATAAATTGTAATTGGATAATTTATCAGGGATTAAAAAATAAAGATAAAATTTTTTCTAGTTATGTTAAAAAAAAAACAATTGGTTTAGTAAATAAAAAAGGATTTCATGAGTATTACAGTTGTAAAAGTGGAAATGCTATGGGTGCCTATAACTTTTCTTGGTCAGCTGCTTTATATTTAGACTTAGTTTTAAATAAAAATTAATTAATTTGAAAATCCATATTTTCTTAATCTAACATCGCCAGTTCTAGCATGAGCTTCCATACCTTCATATCTTGAAATTCTTGCTGCTGCAGCACCAACTTCCTTAGTAGACTCTTTAGTCATTCTTTGAAAACTTAAAGTTTTGATAAATTTACCAACAAACAATCCGCCAGTATATCTTCCGGCACCTTTTGTAGGTAAAATATGATTTGTACCTGAGCATTTATCTCCGTAAGCAACAGTAGTTTCTTCTCCAACAAACAAAGAACCATAGTTTGTAAGTCTGTCATGAAACCATTTTAAATTTTCAGTTTGAACTTCTAAGTGTTCTGGAGCGTATTCATCACTTACTTTAACTATTTCTTCATCAGTATCACAAAGAATTACTTCACCATAATCTCTCCAAGCAGCTTCCGCACTTGTTCTAGGTAATTCAGGTAGCTCTGCAATTAATTCTGGGACTCTTTTCATAACTTGTTCAGCTAAATCTTTACTTGTTGTAAACAACCATGCTGGTGAATTGTAACCATGTTCTGCCTGTCCAACTAAATCTACAGCTACAATTTCTGGGTCAGCATTTTTATCTGCAATTACTGCAATCTCAGTTGGTCCTGCAAATAGATCAATTCCAACTTTTCCAAATAAAATTCTTTTTGCCTCTGCTACAAATTGATTTCCAGGACCAACAATTATATCTGCGGGAGGATTATTAAATAATCCATTAGTCATTGCAGCGATAGCAGGGACACCTCCTAAATTTAAAATTACATCAGCTCCACATAAGTCTGCTGTATACACAATTGTAGGGTGTGCACCCACATTTTCTTTGGGTGGGCTACAAGCAATAATATTTTTTACTCCAGCAACTTTAGCTGTTGTTACACTCATAACTGCAGATGCTATATGTGCGTATCGACCGCCTGGAATATAACAACCAGCTGTATTTACAGGAACAAGTTTTTGACCTGCAAACAATCCTTTTGATAGTTCTACCTCAAAATCTTGACCATAATTTTTTAATTGTGCTTCAGCAAATTTTCTTACACGATCGAAAGAAAACTGTATGTCATCTTTAGTTTTTTGATCTAAACTTTTTTTAATCTTTTCAATTTTTTCTTTTGAAACAATTATATCCCCATCATACTTGTCAAACTTATTTGTAAGTTCTATACATCCTTGTTCTTTTGAAGTTTCTAGTTCTTTTAATAAATTTTGAACAATACCTGTGGTTTTAGTGTCATCGGATGATGATGTTTTTGGTGATTTCTTTAAATATTGAATAGCCATGATTTTAAAGGCTTTTATATTATAATTTTCAATTAAACAACTAGTCTAATGTCACTACTGCGGCAGCGATAGATGCTAGCCTTGCAGGAGCATCATCTGATCTACTTGTTATGACTACTGGAACTTTTCCGCCAACCACAACTCCAGCAGCACAAGCTCCCATAAAATATATCATCATTTTAACAAGCGAATTCCCTGTTTCTACATTTGGGACCAATAAAATATCTGCCTGTCCAGCAACTGCATTTTTAATGCCTTTAATTGCTGCAGATTTTTTAGAAATAGCATTATCAAATGCTAATGGACCAAAAACATCTGCATCTATATTTTCTGATTTTGCAAGTTCAGTTAATTCTTTTGCATCTAAAGTTGTTGGAACACTTTCAATTACTTCTTCTGTTGCAGATAAAATAGCAATTTTTGGTCTTTCTATTCCTATTCTTTTAGCAAAATTAATAACATTCTTTAATATATGCATTTTAGTTTTTGCATTTGGGGCTACATTTAAAGCTCCGTCAGTAATAATTAAAGGCTTATCATCTTTTTCTAAAGTCATATGCCAAACATGGCTGAGACGTGTTTTATTAATTAATTTATGTTGTCTTTTAAGCACTTCTTTCATTAATATATCTGTATGAATATGACCTTTAACAATAACTCTAACTTTATCTTCCGAGGCTAATTTTGCTGCAATTTCTGCAGTATTGTTTTCAACTGACTCATGAATTACTTCATAATTTGATATATCCCATTGTAGTTCCTCTGCACATTTTTTAATTTCCCCTTTATCTCCAATAAATATCGGCTCGATAAGTTTTTCGTTCACAGCATCTAATGTGGCTAGCATTGGAAGAGGTTTTCCAGCATTAACCACTGCTGCTTTAATACCTTTTTTTCCACTAGCTTTTTCAAGCAGGTTAATAGGGCAAACTACTTTTTTTTCTGACAACATGAGGCTTTTATATGTGTTTTTCTCATTTCTATAAAGAAATTTTAACAATTTTGTGATTTTATGATATTTTAGATTAAATGGAAATTGTTACTAAAATAGCACCTCTAGCACTTGCATTAATTATGCTTGGTTTAGGTTTGGGACTTACAATTCAAGATTTTACAAGAGTATTAAAAACTCCAAGGGATTTTGCTGTAGGATTAATTTCTCAATTAATAATTTTACCAATAGTTGCATTTATTTTAATAAAGTTTTTAGGAACCTCACCCGAAATTGCACTTGGAGTAATGATTATTGCAGCTGCACCAGGTGGAATTACCTCTAATATTTTAACTAAATTTGCTAATGGAGATGTTGCATTGTCAATTTCTTTAACTGCTGTAATAAGTATTATTAGCATTATAACAGTGCCGTTAATTGTTTTTACTTCCGCAGATCTCTTGGGTATAAGTTTTGCATCCGAAAATATAAATATTACAGGAACAGCTTTAAAAATGGCACTAGTAGTTGCTGTTCCAGTAATTATTGGAATGATAATTAGAAAGTTAGCGGATAATTTTATTTCTTCAAAATCGTCAATTATTAATAAAATTACTGGTTTTTTATTTTTGGTAGTTTTTATTGCAATCTGGATCGAGGAAAGAGAAAATATTTTTAATTACTTAGCTCAGGCAGGGTTAGTTGTCTTAAATTTAAATATTGTAATGATGGCAATCGCTTACTATCTTGCGAAAAAATTTGCATCAGGAATTCAACAAGTAAAATGTATATCATTAGAATGTGGTCTTCAAAACGGTACGCTTGCTGTCTTTGTGGCTACTGAAATTTCTTCAGAAATAATTTACTTAATACCAACAGCCGCCTATGCTTTAATAATGTATATAACTGGATTTATATTTATTTGGTTTTTGAGGAAATCTGATTAAAGATTACTTGATTAAAAATTTTTCCTGTAAATTCACTAAATTCATTTAAAGCATTATTTTGGATTTTGTACATTTCATCTTTAAACCCGCCCAGTGTTCCAGGATGAATTAATTTATTTTTATCTATATATAAATGCTCATTTTTAAATAAAGTTTTGAGTTTTCTGGTGACTGTTGGTCTAGGAATTCCAGTTATATCTGAAAGAGACATAGTATTTATTCCCTGAGTTTCAATTTTTTCAATTTCACTTCTCCACGTAGTCATATCTATATCTATTCTGTTTTTTTCTTTTTTCATTTTATTTGCTCTGTGAAGCATTGGTATACACCATATTATAAATAATTCTGTATCATTATTAAAAAATCTTTTCCAATTATAGAGCCAACTAAAAATAAATTTATAATAATTATGCCAGGTGTAAGTTAAATTTGCTTTCATTGCATTAGTAATACTTTCTTTGTCAATCTCATATTTAATTAAATTTTGAGATTTACAAATATTATAAATTAAATAAAAAACATTTGTTAAATTTTTCATAGTATTTACTGGCTCGACTAATTTAATAGCTGATTTATCAATAATTAAATGTTTTCCTTTTTTTTTAATAACTCCAGACTTTTCAAGTTCCGAAACTTTTCTTCGAGTTGTTTCTTTTGGAATTCCTAGATCTTTTGCTATCTCAACAATGTTTATTTTCTCAATATCAAAATGATCTGTCTTATAAAATGTTTCATAACTTACTGTAATATAATTGTCATAATAGAATGCTACAGTTTTTCTAAATAGGTAACCTAAAATGATATATTTATCTGCATCATTGAAAGCTTTATAAGTCCCGGTAATCCATTCACCAAGAAAAGACATATATTCTGGTGCAAAATTTAAATAGTTATCAAATATAATATTTTTTAAAACACCTTTATCTACACCAGTGTTAATTTGTGGTATAATTTTCAAATTTCCCCCCCAACCCATTTTGGTCTATAGGCAAAATTTGTCAACCCATTTTGAACATTGCTGTTCTTAACAACTGAACATTATGATGATTTAATTTACTTTATAAAAATGAGTACTGAAACATTTAATAGAACATCTGTTGTTACTGAAGCTTACCCTCAAAGAGTTTCTGAAAAAAAAGACTTGTCCCCAAAAAAAGTAAATATAGATGTTCTAAAAAAGAGAGTGTTTGAAGAAAAAAAAAGAGAAAGGTTTCAGAACAGAGTATTAATCGGAATGTTTTGTATTTCAATAGCTATATTGGGGTATATCGTTGTTTAACAAAAAGCATTATAAACCTCTGAATATTCTTTTTTTATCTTTGTCAATTGCCACACTTGCGTGGTTAAGTTCAGCTTTTATTTAACAAATTTATTTCAGATAGTAAATTTAAGGAAATATTAATTTCTTTTTTTTTATTTAACTTGAATCTTTCAGCTTTATTTTCACCTGGATAGTAAATTTTTTTAATACCTTTTATTTTAGGTAAATTTTTTACTTTACTAATATTTTCTTTAATTCTTTTTGAATAATTTTTTACAAAAAGATTTTGTTTAAACACTATAAACAAGTGTCCAATATTTTGAGGACCTGAAAAATCGTCAAATGGATCCTTGACTTTTCCCCCATGATTACTTCCTGTAAAAACACCAGATAAAATATCAACCATCCATGCTAAGCCAGATCCTCTAAATTCAGCTATTGGAAGCTGCATACCTTTTAAAGCTTTTGCAGGATCATTAGTTGGCTTACCGTTTTTATCTAAAGCAAAACCATATGGAATTTTTTTACCTAATTTAGCAGCTCTTCTTATTTTACCTCTGTTAATCATAGACATTGATGTATCTAAAACAAATGGAACTTTATTCCCAGATGGACAAGCAAAACAAATTGGATTCGTTCCAAATAAGGTTTTTTTTGCTCCATGTGGTGCAATTGCTGGTGGCGCGTTAGTAAAACAAAAAGCAAATAAATTTTTTTTTGCTGCTTGTTCAGCATAATAGCCGGATAGTCCATAATGACCACTATTTTTAATTGCAACAAAACCTAATCCAGTTTTTTTTGCATTTTTTATTGCGCAATTTATACCTAAGTCAGCCCCAACAAAACCAATAGCATTATCAGCGTCAATATTTGTAATAGATTGTGAAATATTTCTAATTTTTATTTTAGGCTTAGCATTAATTACTTTTTTTTTTATTCTTTTGCAATAAGAGGGCAGTCTAATAATTCCATGCGAATGAGCTCCTACTAATTCAGCATTAATTAAAGCGTTAGCGCAAATATTCGAATGTTTTTCAGATAAATTAAATTTTTTAAAAGTTTTAATTATTAATTTTTTAACATCTATAATTTTCATTTATTTTTTTAACCATTTTTCTATTAAATTAACGTTAATCAAAGATTTATTAATATCGAATAAATTTAAACTATCGTGACTCTCTTTGGAAAATGCTTTTGATACATTACAAATTTGATTTGCATAGACTGATAAATTAGAATCAATATTTTTTATATAAAAATGTTTATTACTAGATATTTCAATCAGACTATTCTTATTTGGCAACCATGGATTTAAGATTTGTATGTAACCTTTGGATCCTTGAATTTTACAAATATTTTTTAAATTATTTTTTAAGCTTACGTGCATATCGCATTCGAAATTATCATCACATACGAGTGTTGCGCTTGAATCCAAATCTACTTTGGATGTAGAGAATTCTAAATTCTTCTTAATAATTTTTATTTTATCCAAGTTTTTTGCAAATAGCATTGCAAAACTAATTGGGTAGCATCCTAGATCAAAAATAGCCCCTCCTCCTAAATTTTTATCAAATAATCTTGAACTTGGATTAAATCTAGCCCTGAATCCAAAACTACATTCAATTTTCCTAATATCACCAATCTCACCATTTTTTACCAACTTTAATAATTCTAGAGTCTGGGGATGTGAATAGTAAGCTATTGCTTCATAAAAATCAGTTTTTTTCTGTGAAAGTTTACTTGCGAAGTCATTCAGTTCTTTTAATGATGTAGATGCTGGTTTTTCACAAAGTATATTTTTTTTTGCATTAAGGCACTGATTAATTAAATCAATATGTGTATTATTTAATGTTGAAATATAAATTGAATCTATTTTTTCATTAGAAATTACTTCTTCATATGAGCAAGTTTTAATATTTTCATATGTTTTTCCTGATTTGCTACCTATTGATATTAATTTAGTATTCGTTAAATCATTTATTGCTTCAATAAAGGATAAACCCATTCTTCCAAGACCTAGAATACCCCAATTAGTCATTATTCAATATCAAACCACTTTTTAAAATATTCTTTATTTTTAGTTAAATATTCCGGTAAGTATTTGTCTTCAATATTCTTAAGTTTATACTTAAAACCATATTTATTATTTTTTCTTAAATCTGCAGAATGGTCATAATTAACAAACTTATTTTTGATAGATTCTTTTATATCATTTATAGATATTCCTGACTCTTCAAATTCGTTGTGATGACCAAAATTTGAGAGTTTTTCAAATATTTCTTCAGGAGTTTTTACATTTGTAAAATGCCATCCACCATTTTTTACAATTTGTAGATCTCTTTGTTTCAAATTTGAGAACAAAGTATCTATTCTCCAATAAGGATATTTCTTATTCTTCAGATTTCTTAGCCACGAAAATGACTTTAAATATTTTTTTTTACAAGCCTTTGTGCCATACCAGGGAATTAAATCATAAAATAAGTTAAATTTGTAATAAAAGAACAATTGTTCGAAAATAAAAATATTATTTTTTGACATTTTAAAATTTTTTGAATTAAAATTGGGTATTTCATCATTATCACTTATACAAATTAAATCATCATCATTAGCCGAAACAATTCCTTTGCTCATAAAATTATAAGACTGCTCAATTCTTTTTATACTATTCATTCTTTTATCGCCACTTGAAAGGTTTTCTGAATTAATTAATCCATCTGGTTCATTTTCAATAACCAGATAAATAATTTTATCTTTAAATTTTGAAAACTTATTTATATCAAAATTTAATTTTTTCTTTTTTCCACTATGTGAAAATACAGACTCAACAACAATAAATTTATGTATAAATGGATCTAGAACATTGAATCGCACATCCAGCATTAATTCTTCAGAGTAAAAAGTTGTACAATCAAAGATCTTCATTTTAATAAAATAAATTTAAAACTGATGCAAAATTATTAATATCGTTGCATTATCCTTTTCCCCTCCAAGGGATAGTCTTATCAATTATTTTTCTTAAAGTAATATCGAATAAAAGACCAAGCATACCCATTATAAAAATTGTTATCCATATTACTTCATACTGAAAATATTTTTTTGCAACGTTTTCCACAAATCCTATTCCTGTCGTTCCTGCTAAAAACTCAGCCGCAACCAATGTTCCCCAACACATACCAACCGCAACTCTTATACCAGTAAGAATTTCAGGTAAAGAATTTGGAAAAATCACATGTCTAAGTATTTGTTTCTTAGAGGCACCCAAAGAGTGAGCAGCATGTATTTTAGATAATTGTGTTCCTGAAGCTCCTGCTCGTGCAGAAATAATCATTATTGACAATGAAACCATAAATAACAAAAATACTTTCCCAGTATTATCAATACCTAAAACTGAAATGATTAATGGAGCCCACGCAAGAGGCGGCACTGGTCTGTAAAGTTCAATTAATGGATCAAAGAAACCTTTTGCAAATCTATTCAAACCCATAAATAAACCAAGTGGCACACCTATAATTATCCCAAATACCAATCCAAGGAATACCCTTAAAAAAGAATCCCAAATATGACCATAAGGAACAGGTATTTTAAATAATTTAAAATCTCCAGTTACAATTTTAAGAACCTTACCTTTAAAATTTTGTTTAACAACTCCATCATTAGTATGAATTGGGTATTCTCCTGGAAGAACATCCGCAATCCAATCAGGTAAAATAAATCCAATTATTTTACTAACATCCATCATATCAATCCAAAGCAATGGAATATTTTTGTAACCTACGCTTGGTTTTGACATTAAAATAAATTTGTTGAGTGTATCAGATGGTTTCGGTAGCCATCTTCCAGAACCTTGTTCTGAGCAACTAGTACCACTTGAAACTATTGTCCCTGCAGGGAATAAAAGGATATCTATTATTCTTAATCCTCCTTGCTCTGATTTTTGAAGATTATCAAATTCCACAATTGCTTTTTGCATATTATTTAAAGCGTTAGGAGGGTAGATACTTGCAAATTCAATTCTTCTTGTAATTTTTACGATATTTTTAGCATATGTTGATGCCACTTCCTCCGAGTCATCTAAACCAGCTCTATATGCTTTTATTTCATCTTTGATTTGTTTTACCGAACTTTTAAATTGTGGATTATGGTTTCTCAACTTAAAAAATTCTTCATCAATAGCTTTAAGTTCTTCTGCGGCAGCATTAAATTTTAAACCCCTATTTGTTGCAGGAACCAATGGAACCTCAAAAGTATTTTC
>QCGH01000009.1 GCA_003280005.1 Pelagibacteraceae bacterium AG-365-D07
CAGACAGCAAAGCAAGTTATAAGTTTCAATGTAAGAGAGGCTGAAAGGGAAAGACAATTCAATGATTTTGTTGACAAAAAAGATACAATAGTAAGTGGTATTGTTAAAAGACTAGAGTTTGGAAATGTAATTGTGGATTTAGGTAAGGCCGAAGGAATAATTCAAAAAAATGAAATGATACCTAGAGAAAATATTAAAGCTGGAGATAGAGTAAAAGCATATTGTTTAGACGTGAGAAGAGAACAAAGAGGACAACAAATTTTTCTTTCAAGGGCACATCCAAAGTTTATGGAAAAACTTTTTACATTAGAAGTCCCAGAAATTTATGATGGTTTAATTGAGATTATTTCCTCAGCTAGAGACCCAGGAAGCAGGGCTAAAATTTGTGTTAAAGCTAAAGATAATTCTTTAGATCCGGTTGGGGCATGTGTAGGTATGAGAGGAAGCAGAGTTCAGGCTGTTGTGAACGAGCTCCAAGGAGAAAAAATTGATATAGTTAATTGGTCTGAGGATTTAGCAATTGTTGCCGCAAGTGCATTATCCCCGGCTGAAATATTAAGAGTGAATGTAGATAACAATCAAAAGAAATTAGATGTAATTTTAACTGATGAAAATTTAAGTAAAGCTATTGGTAGAAGGGGACAAAATGTAAGACTTGCTACAAAATTATTAAACCATGAAATCAATATTTTGACTGATCAAGAGGACTCTGAAAGAAGACAAATAGAGTTCAAAGAAAAAACTGATAATTTTGTAAAAAATTTAGAACTAGACGAAACTTTAGGACAATTACTTGTTGCAGAGGGATTTTCATCAATTGAAGATATCAAAGATAGTGAATTAGAAAATTTAACTAAAATAGAAGGCATAGAAGAAGATACAGCCAAAGAACTTATAGATAGAGCAAAAGAGTTCTATCAAAAAGATCAAGAGGAAATATCTAACAGGGTAAAGGCTTTAGGATTAGACAATAATTTAATAGAACTATCTGGACTAACCCCCGGCATGTTAGTAACATTAGGTGAACAAAAAATTTTAACATTAGAGGATTTTGCAGACCTTGCTTCGGACGAACTAACTGGCACATATGATGTAGTGAACGGAGAAAAAGTTAAAATAAAAGGATACTTAGAGGATTTTGCCCTAACAAGACAGGAAGCTGATAATTTAATAATGGCAGCAAGAAATATAGTATATAAAGATTAAGAGATGACTTATGGACAAGAAAAAGTTAAAACTTTCAATATCAGGAAACACGAAGAAAACTATTAATAACATTGAACAAGCAAAATCAAGCTCAAAAAATACTGTTATAATTACAAAAAATAAGAATTATCAAAAAAAAAAATTCTTTAAATCAAATCCAAATTTTGACAGTTCTAAAAAACCAAACGTAAATTTTGCCCATAAAAAACAACCCATGGGTTTTGCACAAAAAAAAGAAATATCTGACTTTGAAAAAAGAAAACTTGCAGAGCAAAGAGCAACGAAAAGATTAAAAGGAGAAACTTCAAAAGAAAAAGATAAAACGAACATCAAGAAAAGAGAATTAAAATTAACTATCTCTAGAGCTTTGAGTGATGATGATGGAGGTGAAAAAAGAGGAAGGAGTTTAGCATCAATTAGGAGAGCTAGGCAAAAAGAGAACAGAGATCAACAGAAAGTTGAAAAAGATAAACAAGAATTTAAACCAATTAAGAGAGACGTATCAATCCCAGAAATAATAACAATTAGAGAATTAGCAAATCGAATGAGCGAACAGTCGAGCAACTTAATTAAACATCTTCTTACAATGGGTGTTAAAGCAACCATTAATCATGCAATTGATGGGGATATCGCTGAATATCTGGTTAAAGAATTTGGTCATAACCCAATTAAAGAGGATAAAGCAGAAGACATTATTAAAAAAATAAAAGAAAATAAAAAAGAAAATCTAAAATCTAGACCTCCAATTGTTACTGTAATGGGGCATGTCGATCATGGAAAAACTTCGCTTCTAGATGTTCTTCGAGAAGCAAATGTCGTAGAGGGAGAGCACGGAGGTATTACCCAACATATTGGAGCTTATCAAATAACTAAAGGAGAGGGCAAGATTACTTTTATAGACACACCGGGCCATGCAGCTTTTACTGAAATGAGAGCCAGAGGTTCAAAATTAACTGATATAGTAGTTTTAGTAGTAGCTGCAGATGATGGTGTTAAACCTCAAACCATAGAGTCTATAAAACATGCTAAAGCAGCAAAGGTTCCAATTGTAGTTGCTATAAATAAATGTGATTTACCTGAGTCAGATCCAATGAAGATTAAAAATCAATTACTGGAACATGAACTTATATCAGAAGATTTATCGGGTGATACATTAATGATTGAAATTTCAACTAAAACAAAACAAAATTTAGATAAACTAATAGAGTCAATAATACTACAAGCAGAACTTTTAGATTTAAAAACTGAATATGATACAGAAGCAAAAGGAATAGTTTTGGAATCTAAAATTGATATAGGAAGAGGTCCTGTTGTAAATATAGTTGTAACTTCAGGAAATTTAAAAAAAGGAGATTATTTTGTAAGCGGGAAAAAATGGGGAAAAGTAAGAGCAATAATTAATGATCATGGAAAAAGTTCAGAAGTAGCAAATCCTTCTACACCAGTTGAAATTTTAGGTATAAATGGTGCATCAAACGCAGGAGATGATTTTATTGTTGTAGAAACAGAAAAGGAAGCCAAAAATCTTGCAGAGGCTAGACTTAACGAAGCTAAAGAAGATGTAAAAAGTTTAAGTTTTGCAACAAAAGATAATGCATTTTCTCAACAAAATACCGAGGAACTTAATATAATAATAAAATCAGATGTTCATGGATCTTCAGAAGCAATAAAATTTGCAATTTCTAATATAAAGCACGATGAAGTTAAAACAAAAATATTACTCTCAGATATTGGAATGGTTACCGAAACTGATATTTCTCTCGCAAAAGCTTCGGAAGCCGTAGTTATAGCGTTTAATGTTAAACCTAGCAAAGAAGCCAAAAAATTAGCTGAAAAGGAAAAAATTAAAATTGAAAGTTTTAATATTATTTACGAATTAATTGATTTTATTAAACGAAGAATGTCAGGACTATTATCTCCTCAAATAAATGAGGAAATAATTGGTACAGCAGAAGTATTAGATATATTTAAAGTTTCCAAAGTTGGAAAGGTTGCTGGATCAAAAGTTATTAATGGTGAAATTAATCAGGATTCTAACGCAAGAATTATAAGAGATGGTGCGATAGTATTTAATGGTAAAGTTGGCTCAATTTTTAGAGAAAAAAATCAAGTTAAACAAGTAAATGCTGGACTAGAATGCGGTATATCTGTAAGAGATTTTAATGATTTCAAAATTAAAGATATTATAGAAGCATATAAATCAAAAACTATAGAAAGACAAATTTCATCATGAGCAAATTAGGTAAACCAATATCTCAAAGACAATTAAGAGTTGGGGAAATGATAAAGCAATCTATTAGTATGATTTTTTTAAGAGAAGAAGCAAAAATATCAGACTTAGATACAAAATCTATAACCGTAACAGAGGTAAGAATGAGTCCAGATCTTAAAACCGCAAAAGTTTTTGTAATACCTCTGGGAGGAAAGGATACTGATAAAATATTAGACAAATTAAAAGAATTTTCATTTGTAATAAGAAAAGTTTTATCAAAAAAAATAATGGTGAAATTTATGCCAAAGTTGTTTTTTGTAAATGATGATTCATTTGACTATGCTGAAAAAATAGAAAATTTAATCAGGCAAACCCAAAAATAAGACAAATATGGAGAAAAAAATGAAAGATATAGCAAGACATGATAAAGACACCGGATCTTCTGAGGTGCAGATATCAAATTTGACAGCGAAAATCGAGAATTTATCTGAACATATAAAAAAATTTAAAAAGGATAAGCACTCATCTGTTGGTTTAATAAAAGCAGTAAACAAAAGAAAGAAATTACTAGATTACTTAAAAAAAAATAAAATGGAAACGTACAAGGAAGTAATTTCGAAATTAAATTTAAGGAAGTAAATGTTCAAAGTAGTAAAAAAAGAAATAGAAGTAGCAAGAAAAAAAATAAGTTTAGAGACAGGAAAAATAGCAAGACAAGCTGATGGAGCGATAATTGCACAATGTGGAGAAACAGTTGTTTTAGCAACAGCTGTAGGAGCAAAAAAAGTAAATCCAGACATAGATTACTTTCCTTTATCAGTAAATTATCAAGAAAAGTATTATGCAGCAGGAAAAATTCCTGGAGGATATTTTAAAAGAGAAGCAAGGCCAACAGAGAGTGAGACCTTGATATCAAGATTAATTGATAGGCCTATAAGACCTTTGTTTCCTGATGAGTTTAAAAATGAAGTACAAGTACTTCCAACAGTAATCTCCTATGACAAAGAAAATGAAGCAGATATTTTATCTATAATTGCTTCATCAGCAGCCTTAGCGATCTCAGGAATGCCTTTTTTAGGACCCGTTGGTGCTTCAAGAGTAGGTTTTGTTAATGGAAAATATGTTTTAAACCCATCGAAATCAGAACTTAAAAATTCCAAATTAGATCTAGTTGTTGCTGGGACTAAAGATGCAGTTTTGATGGTTGAGTCAGAAGCAAGTGGTTTAACTGAAGAGGAAATGTTGAATGCAGTTAAATTTGGTCATGAAGGATTTGTTCCTGTTATCAAAATGATAGAAGACTTAGCAAATGAATGTAAAAAACCCGATTGGATTGTAGAGAAAAAAGATCTTTCTGAAGTAAAGAAAAAATTAGAATCTGAGTTTACAGCAGAATTGAAAAAAGCTTTTTCGACAAGGAATAAACAAGAAAGATCAAATATGATCTCAGAAATAACTGATAAAGCTAAAAAACTTTATGAGGAAAATGAAGAAATAACTGATCTAGATGTAAATTCAGAATTAAAAAATTTGGAAAAAGCAATTGTAAGAACCGATATTCTTAAAAACAAAAATCGTATAGATGGAAGAGGACTTTCAGATGTAAGACCAATAATGTGTGAAGTTGGAATTTTACCAAGGGTTCATGGCTCAGCGTTGTTTACAAGAGGAGAAACTCAAGCAATTGTAACAACTACTCTTGGAACTTCAGATGATGAACAAAAAATTGAAAGTTTAGATGGTCTACAAAAAGAAAGATTTATGCTTCATTATAATTTTCCACCATTTTCAGTTGGTGAGACTGGAAGAATTGGAACTGGCAGAAGAGAAATTGGACATGGAAAACTTGCTTGGAGAGCGATAAACTCATCTTTGCCACCAAAAGAAACTTTTCCTTATACATTTAGAATAGTTTCAGAAATCACAGAATCTAACGGCTCATCTTCAATGGCAACTGTTTGTGGAACTTCACTAGCATTAATGGATGCAGGTGTGCCAATTAAGGAGCCAGTTGCAGGTATTGCGATGGGATTAATTAAGGAAGGTGATGAATTTAGTGTTTTGTCTGATATTCTAGGTGACGAAGATCATTTAGGTGATATGGATTTCAAAGTTGCTGGAACTAAAGATGGAATAACGTCACTTCAAATGGACATCAAAATAACAGGCATTACATTTGAAATTATGGAACAGGCTTTAAAACAAGCTAAAGATGGAAGAATTCACATTTTAGGTGAAATGAACAAAGCTCTTGCTAAGTCAAGAGATGAAGTTGGAAAACATACTCCAAAAATGGAAAAAATATCAGTAGATAAAAAAGATATCGCAACAGTTATTGGAAAAGGTGGTGCAACAATTAGAGAGATCGTGGAAGTATCTGGAGCTAAAGTTGATATCAATGATGAAGGAGTAGTAACCGTTGCCGCGCCAGATGAAGATTCTAGAAACAAAGCAATGCAAATGATTAAAGATTTAACTGCAAAACCAGAAATGAATAAAATCTATAATGGAAAAGTAATGAAAATTATGGAGTTTGGTGCATTTGTAAACTTTTTAGGCAAACAAGATGGACTTGTTCATATTTCAGAACTTGCTGATAAAAGAGTAGCTAAAGTAACTGATGTCGTTAAAGAGGGCGATGAAGTTAGAGTGAAAGTTATTGGATTTGACAGAGGGAAAGTTAAACTTTCAATTAAACAGGCAGCAGTTTAAAAGTATGCAAGATCATCAGATAATCCAACTAATTGAAAATCTTAAGGGTCGCAGAAATTATGAGGAAAAAAAGGCTGCTAAATTAGGTTTCAAATCCCTATATGCATATTTTGAAAATAAAATTATGAAAGAAAAAGAATCTTTTGAAGAAAAGAAGAAAGAATTAGAAGAAATAAAAAGTAGCGAAGATACAACAAAAAAAAATAAAAAAAATTGTAGTTGTTGTTAATTATCTTTTTTTCTTCTCTCTCTTAATTTTTCTTTTCTCTTTAAGTGTAAGTTTTGCTTTTTTCATTACACTAGAGTCTTTAAATGATTTTCCACTATATCTTTTGGACATTACTTAAGTTACATTTTTTGGGTCTGGCATACCAACTTTATTATAGCCGGCGTCTACGTAATGTATTTCTCCAGTAACACCCCCGGCTAAATCACTTAGAAGGTATAAAGCTGAATTCCCTACATCATGTATATCAACATTTCTCTTTAAAAAAGAATGATCTTCATTCCATTTGTACAAGAATTTTGCATCTCCAATTGCTGATGCTGCTAATGTTTTAATTGGTCCTGCACTTATTGCATTTACTCTAATTTGTTTTGCACCTAAATCCCTTGCAAGGTATTTTACACTCGCTTCTAGTGCTGATTTACAAACACCCATAACATTATAATTTGGGATAGCTTTTGTAGACTCGTATGTGAGAGTAATCATACTACCATTTTGTTTCATAATTTTAGCTGCTTCTCTTGCAACTTCAGTGAAAGAAAAACATGAAATAAGCATACTTCTTAAAAAGTTTTCTCTGGTTGTATTAAGATATTCACCTGAAAGTTCAGATTTATCTGAAAATGCAATTGCATGTACAATAAAATCTATTTCACCCCAACTAGATTTAATATTTTCAAACAATTTGATTACATCCTCTTTTTTTTCTACATCACAACTAAATGTTGTTTTTGAATTGAGTTTTTCAGCTAACGGAATAACTCTTTTCTTTAAAGCGTCACCCAAATATGTAAATGCAAGTTCAGCCCCTGCCTCTGCTAGTTTTTGAGAAATTCCCCAGGCGATAGATCTTTCGTTAGCAACTCCCATAATTAACCCTTTTTTACCCTTCATTAAGCTCATTTTAAACCTTTTCAAAAATTAAAGTTGCATTAGTGCCACCAAAACCAAAACTATTTGACATTACTGAATTTAGTTCAACATTTTTTTCTGTTTGTGTAACGATTGGGAATTTTTTAGCATCTTCATCCATATCATTAATATTGGCAGATGCTGTAATGAAATTATTTTTCATCATTATTAAACTGTATATTGCTTCATGCACAGATGCAGCTCCCAAAGGATGTCCAGATAAAGATTTTGTTGAGCTTATTTTTGGAATTTCAGCTCCAAATGTTTCTCCTACAGCATTTAATTCAGTAATATCTCCAACTGGAGTTGAAGTTCCATGAGTATTTAAATAATCAATTTTATTTTTTGACGATGAGAGTGCCATTTTCATACATCTGATTGCTCCTTCACCTGATGGAGCAACCATATCATAGCCATCCGAAGTTGCCCCATAACCTGTTAGTTCTGCATAAATTTTTGCTCCCCTAGCTTTAGCATGTTCAAACTCCTCAAGCACAAGCACTCCTGCTCCTCCCGCAATTACAAATCCATCTCTAGTTTTATCGTAGGCTCTGGATGCTTTTTCTGGGGTATCATTATATTTTGAAGATAATGCAGTCATTGCATCAAACATTGCAGTCATTGCCCAATGAATTTCTTCACTTCCTCCCGCAAAAACAACGTCTTGTTTTCCCATTTGAATTAATTCCATAGAATTTCCTATACAGTGACCGCTAGTTGCACATGCTGAACTCATTGTATAATTTGTTCCTTTAATCTTAAAGGGCACAGCAAGTGTTGCAGAAGCAGTACTAGCCATAGTTCTCGGAACAATAAAAGGTCCCATTAATTTAGGAGTTTTAGCCCTTGTTTTATCAGCTGCCAAAATTACATTTTCAATTGAAGGCCCACCAGAACCCATAACTATCCCAGTTTTAAAATTACTCACTTCATTTTCCTCTAGGCCCGAATCTTTAATTGCTTCTTTCATAGCAACATAATTATATGCAGAACCAGATCCCATAAATCTTATAGTTTTTCTATCAATATGCTCTTCAAGTTTAATGTTTGGTTTGCCATGAATGTGGCTTTTAAGGTTATGTTCTTTATATTCTTCTGAAAAAGATATTCCAGACTTTGAATTTAATAATGATTGTTTCACTTGCTCTTGATTATTTCCTAGACATGAAACTATTCCTAATCCAGTAATTACTACTCTTCTCATTATTTAAATAATCCTACTTTTAGGTTTTCTGCTGAATAAATTTTTTTCCCATCAGCTAATAATATACCATTTGCTAGTCCAACAGTTGTTTCTCCTTTAATTAATATTCTCTTCATATTTATTTCATACGTTGCTTTTTTAACATTTTTTAGAACTTCACCTGTAAATTTTACCGTACTAACACCCAAGGCTCTTCCTCTGCCAGGATTTCCAAGCCAGCCAAGAAAAAAACCAACTAGTTGCCACATAGCATCAAGACCCAAGCATCCTGGCATAACAGGATCTTCTTTAAAGTGACAATCAAAAAACCATAAATCATCTTTAATATCTAATTCTGCTTTTATTAAACCTTTTTTATAAGTACCTGTATTTTCACTAATTTCTGTAATTCTGTCAAACATCAGCATTGGAGGAAGAGGTAATTTAGCATTTCCAGGTCCAAATAAACCGCCTTCTCCGCAGCTAATTAAGTCATTGTAGCTATAGGATTTTTTTTTCATAAAGTGTAACCTTAATACTTGATTTAATAAGAATATGACATTACTATAGTTTAGAATAATTATAAAGTATGACAACCCAAGAAACAAATTATATAGCAAAATTGAGAAATTCAGGCTTACGACCAACAAAGCAAAGAATAAAAATATGCGAAGTGCTATTTAATAGAGAAAAAACTTTTCATTTTTCAATTAGTGAATTAACAAAAATTCTTCGACTTCAGTTTAATCAAAAAATTTCACTTGCTACAGTCTATAATACAGTTCACGCATTTCAAAAAAAAGGATACTTAAAAGAAATAAGCATTGGAAATGACATGTCTTATTTTGATACTAATACAGTATCACATCATCATTTTTATGATGCAAATACTAACGAATTAATTGATATAAATTCTCACGAAGTCGAAATAAAAAAAACACCAACACCTCCAAGTGGTAAAAAAATTGATGATATAGAGGTGACATTTAAAATTTCAAAAAAAATCTAGTTTATAATCATTCTAAACTACTTGACTTTAATCTCTTAAAATAATATAACTCTTTTAAATTGCGGAGGAAATAATGAGTAGCGAAATAAACAATGAAATTAACAAATGCCCATTTCACGGTGAGGGTATACCCCAAAAACATAATTCAGGCAAAGGTCAAACAAATAGAGACTGGTGGCCAAATAGCTTAAATCTTAAAATATTAAGTCAACATTCTTCTATGGTTAATCCAATGGATAAAAAGTTTGATTATAAAAAAGAATTTAAGAAACTTAATTTTAAAGCGTTGAAAAAAGATCTTCATAAATTAATGACCAAATCACAAAGTTGGTGGCCGGCAGATTATGGTCACTATGGTCCTTTATTTATACGTCTTGCTTGGCATGCCGCAGGTACATATAGAACTGGTGATGGCAGAGGTGGCGCTGGTACAGGAAACCAAAGATTTGCTCCAATTAATAGTTGGCCAGATAATGTTAACCTAGATAAAGCAAGACTTCTTCTTTGGCCAATTAAAAAGAAATATGGAAAAGGTATTTCATGGGCAGATTTATTTATATTAGTTGGAAATGTTGCTCTTGAATCAATGGGTTTTAAAACTTTTGGTTTTGGTGGAGGAAGAGAGGATATCTGGGAACCTGAAGAAGATATATATTGGGGTTCTGAAAAAGAATGGTTAGCTAATAATAGGTACGATGCAAAGAGAGAATTAGAAAATCCACTCGGCGCAGTCCAGATGGGTTTGATATATGTAAATCCACAAGGTCCTGATGGAAACCCTGATCCATTGCTAGCCGCAAGAGATATTAGAGAAACATTTGGAAGAATGGCCATGAATGATTATGAAATTGTTGCACTAGTTGCAGGAGGTCATACTTTTGGAAAGTCACATGGTGCAGCTCCGGAGTCTCACAAGGGTCCCGAACCAGAGGGATCAAAAATCCAGGATCAATCTACTGGATGGAATAGTAATTATAAAACAGGACTTGGCGCTGACACAATAAGCAGTGGTATCGAAGGTGCATGGACATCAAACCCAATTAAATGGGATATGGGTTATTTTGACAACCTTTTTGGTTATGAATGGGAATTAACAAAAAGCCCAGCCGGAGCTCACCAGTGGAAACCAATAAAAAATGGTCATGCTCCTGATATGACGCCAGATGCTCACATAAAGGGCAAAAAAAACTTACCAATGATGCAGACTACTGATCTATCAATGAGATTTGATCCTGAATTTGGAAGAATTTCAAAACACTTCCATAATAACCCAGATGAGTTTGCAGATGCATTTGCTAGAGCTTGGTTCAAGTTAACTCACAGAGATATGGGACCTAAAGTAAACTATCTGGGAAGCGAGGTACCTAAAGAGAATTTAATTTGGCAAGACCCAGTACCGAAAAACAAATTTAAATTAAACAATAAAGATATTGAAAGTTTGAAAGCAAAAATTGCTAAATCAGGATTAACAGTATCTCAGTTAGTTTCAACAGCTTGGGCTTCAGCATCTACTTTTAGAGGTTCAGATAAAAGAGGTGGAGCTAATGGTGCTCGTGTGAGACTCGCTCCTCAAAAAGAATGGAAAGTGAATAATCCTTCTCAACTCTCAAAAACAATTAAAGCTTTTGAAAAAATTCAAAAAACATTTAATTCAAAAAAGAAATATGTGTCCCTAGCAGATTTGATAGTACTTGGTGGAAATGTGGGTATCGAAAAAGCTGCAAAAGATGCTGGGAAAAAAATTAAACTTCCTTTTTCACCAGGAAGAGGAGATGCATCACAAGAACAAACTGATATACATTCTTTTAGTTTATTAGAACCACAAGCTGATGGTTTTAGAAATTATGCAAACTCTGATAGTTCAACTCAGGCAGAAGAAATGTTAATTGATAAAGCCCAATTAATGCAACTAACCGCTCCTGAGATGACAGTATTGGTAGGTGGCATGAGAGTTCTTGGAACAAACTTTGATGGATCTAAAAATGGAGTATTTACAAAAAGACCAGGCAAACTAACAAATGATTTCTTTGTAAATTTATTAGATATGGATGTTAAATGGAAAGAAACTTCAAGTAAAGAAGACATGTTTAATGGTGTTGATAGAAAATCAGGAAAAGTTCTATGGTCAGGAACAAGGGCAGACTTAATTTTTGGTTCAAACTCTCAGTTAAGAGCTTTGTCAGAGGTATATGCGACAGATGATTCTTCTGACAAATTTGTAAATGACTTTACAGCTGCATGGACTAAGGTTATGAATGCTGACAGATTTGAACTACAGAAATAAAAAAAGGAATAAACTTATGGCGGAAATGAGTTTTGACGACTTTTACAAAGTACCTGATTTAAAGTTTGATATTCATAAACTTAAAAACGATTTAGATAAAATCTTAGAAAGAAAAAAATTTAAATCTCCTGGTGTTACACATTTTGGAGCTATCTCACTAAATAGGGTACCTAATGACCAAAGTTCTGTGGAAGGTAGTAATGTACGAGGGAAATATTGGACTATTGCTGATGAAACAGGCAAAGAGGTTTCTAGAGATATAGATATAGATGAATCAAAATATACTGAGCTTGTGCCAGAATTTGAAGACACATATTTTAAAGAAGTTTATGAAACGTTAAAAAATAAGTTTAAACTTGGCAGAGTAAGACTTTTATTAAAAGAGCCAAGATCAACATTGAGTTGGCACAAAGATCCAGAACCCAGATTACATATCCCAATTGTTACAAATAAAGGGTGTATGATGGTTATAGAGAATGTCGCAAAGCATATGCCTGCCGATGGCACAGCTACTATAACAAATAATAAAAAATTCCATAATTTTTTTAATGGTGGAGAACAAGCAAGAGTACATCTAGTAGCCTGCGTCTTAGAGGATCCTTTTAACTAATTTAGTAACTTACCCCAAAAATTTTCAAATAATATCCAACCAGAAATATCCTTACTTTTTATTTTACACCAATTTTCCCTACATTTTTCTAGTAAAATTAACTTTCCTTTTTTTGCTATAGCAAGAGGTTTAGAAAATTTTGATGGCTTCGTAAATATAAATTGATCTTTAATTAATATAACCGAAGAAGATTTTTTTAATTGGGAAGTATGTATCCAACCACTGTTTTGTTTATGATCAATTATTCTTCTAAAATTTTCTTTTTTATCAATTACTTTTATAGGTAAATTTTTTTTTAAATATACATATTTAATTGGATATTCAAAACTAGGACCATGTCTTACATTGACCTTATTATTTTTTAGCATAAGGAATTCTTCAGCAAAAACAGCTTGAAGGGGAAAAATAAAAAAAAAATAAATAATAAAACTAATTATTATTCGCATATACACTTTTTAATTTTTTTAAATTTCACAATTCTTAATTTTAGATTTAAAGTATTTAAAATTAATATAGAGTTTTCCAAAGGTTTACCTGATCCAACAATACTTTTTAAAACCTCATTCGCTTGTAATGATCCAACTACGCTTGCGGTTGTACCAAGAATTCCTTCTTGATCACAATTCAAAATTTCATTTGAAGGTTTTTCTTGATAAAAACATTTTAAACATGCACTTTTAATTTTCTTAAAATCAAAAGCAAAAATATGCCCATCAAATCTACTTATTGCACCAACAATTAATTTTTTTTTTAATTCAATAGATTTCGCATTTAGTAAAAACTTAGTATCAAAATTATCTGACGCATCTACGATAAAATCATATCTTTTAATTAAATTAGTTATATTTCTCTTATTAATTTTTTTTTTGTATGTAAATATTTTAACTAAAGGATTAATTTTCTTTAATCTTTTTTTTAATACATCAACTTTATATTTTTCAATATCAGAATTGTTAAAAAGTGTCTGTCTATTAAGATTAGACAAAGAAATTTTGTCATAATCAATTATTCCAATTTCTCCAACACCAGCTCTACATAGTAAATCTGCAATTGGACAACCTAACCCTCCTGCACCTACAATAAATACTTTTGATGATGTGATTCTTTTTTGGCCATCCATACCAATGTTTTTAAGTACAATTTGTCTAGAATATCTTTCTAAATAACTTTGATTTATTTTACTCATTTTCCTGTAGAACCAAAACCACCTTCTCCTCTGATTGTTTCTGGTAAATCGTTTACTTCCTCAAAGGTTGCTTTGATTACAGGAACCAACACCATTTGTGCAATTCTATCCTCATTTTTTACAAAAAATTCATTATTTCCATGATTATAAAGTATTACTTTTAACTCTCCACGATAGTCACTGTCAATTGTACCTGGAGAATTTAAAACTGAAATATTATTTTTAGCCGCCAAACCTGATCTAGGTCTTATTTGAACTTCTGTATTATCGGGAATGGCTATAAAAAGTCCTGTGGGAATAAGTTTTGATGTTTGTGGCATAATGGAAATAGGCTTATCTATGAATGCCATCAAATCCATTCCTGAAGAACCATCAGTTTTATATGATGGTAATTTTACTTTTGAACTAAGTTTTTTTATAAGGATTTTAACCATTTGCTTTTAGTTCGTTAGAAATTTTTTCTACTAACTTTTTAGCAATTATTTCCTTTGTATTGAATGAAATATTTTCGCACAAATTTTTATTTTTACAAAATATTTTAACTTCATTAAAATCACTATCAAATCCAATTTTTTTATTTGAAACATCATTTGAAACTATCCAATCACAATTTTTCTCATTTAATTTTTTAATTGAATTCTCTTCCAAATTATTTGTTTCAGCCGCAAAGCCTATAACAATTTTTGGTCTTAATTTGTTATGTTTTGAAATAAAGCTTAAAATGTCTTTTGTTTTCTCTAATGCTAAACTTTCAAAGTTTTCTCTTTTAATTTTATATATCCCAGTTTCTTTTGTTTTAAAATCCGCAACAGCTGCTGAAAATATAGCGACATCAACAGGAAGATTTTCTGCAGTTTTTTCATACATTTCCTCTGCACTGGTTATATTTATAATTTTTACACCTTCTGGAGAGTTGAAATTTGTCGGTCCAGAAATAAGTGTTGTTTCGAAACCATTTTTTTGAAGCTCGTTAGCAATAGCATAACCTTGTTTACCAGAAGATCTGTTTGTAATAAATCTTACAGGATCAATGTACTCTCTTGTCGGCCCTGCAGTAACTAATGCTTTGAATTTCTTATTCATTTCAAGATTTTTGAAATAATTATTAATCACATTCAAGATTTCAATAGGTTCAGAAAATTTACCAGTACCATATTCTCCACAAGCCATTTCACCAATATTTGGTCCAATAATTTTATAATTAGAATTTAAAAGAATTTTTAAATTATTGTTTGTTGTAGAGTTTTCCCACATTCTTACATTCATTGAAGGTGCAATAAAAATATCTTTATTTGATGCTAATGCTACAGTTGTTGCTAGATCATTTGCCAGTCCATGACTTAACTGTGCAATTTTATTAGCTGTAATCGGTGCGAATAGTATTAGATCGGCCCATCTAGACAAAGAAATATGGTCCATCTCTGCTTCATTTTTAAAATCAAATAAATCAGTATAAACTTTTTCATTTGATAGTGAGCTTACAGATAAAGGTGTTATAAACTCTAGAGCACCCTTAGTCATTATTGTTTTAAGTTCACATTTATTTTTTTTCAACAATCTAATAAGTTCTAAAGCTTTATAAGCAGCTATACCACCACAAATTACAAGCAATATTTTTTTGTTATGTAAATTATTCATTTTTTAAATTAAAATACTATGATCGTAAAAATTACAAGAAATAATAAACCAATAATACTTTGATTTTTAAATGATTTGAGTTCCATTTTTTTTTCATTTAGTGATGAGTAGGCATTTGAATTTTGAGGTATTTGTCCACTTGCTAAAAATGTCAATGCTTGATTAGCTTTATCCATAACTTGAGGTAACTCAGGTAGTTTTTTTAAAACTTCAGATGTATCTTTTAAAATATTTCCTATTTCATTGATTGGATCCTTTGTTTCTTTTAGCCAGTTTTCTAAAACTGGCTTAGATATTTCCCAAATATTTGCATTTGGATCCAATTTTCTTGCCACACCTTCAACAACGACCATAGTTTTTTGAAGGAGCAGAAGTTGAGGCTGTGTCTGCATATTAAATTTTTCTGTAATATTGAATAATTGTTTTAACAATCTACCCCCAGAAATATCTTTAACAGATTGACCAAAAATTGGCTCACCTATTGACCTTAACGCTTGAGCTAATTCGTCATTATTAATATTTTTCGGAACTAAGCCAGCCGCAATATGAACTTGAGCTACCTTTTTATAATCCCTTTTTATAAATCCATACAAAATTTCTGCTAAAAATCTTCTATTTATTTTGTCAATTCTTCCCATTATTCCAAAATCAATAAAAATAAGTTGGCCACTATTATCTACCAATAAATTTCCTTGATGCATATCAGCATGAAAATATCCATCTCTAACTGCATGTCTTAAAAAATGTTGTATAATATCTCTTGCAAGTATTTTATTATCTATGCCAAGGGAGCTAAGTTTTTTTACCTCTCTTATAGAAATAGCTTCAATCCAGTCAAGGGTTAAAACATTATCACTTGTATGTTTCCAATATATTTTAGGTATTTTAAAACCTACATCGTTTTTGGTATTATCATAAAATTCATTAGCTGCAGCAGCCTCAAATCTTAAATCCATTTCGTGGTTTGTAATTTCTTTCAATAAAAAAACTACTTCTACAAGTTTTAGTCTTTTTGTTTTTTTTACCAATGACTCAATTACGTATGCTAGTAGCATTAAGGCTTCTATTTCCTGATTAAAAACCTTTTTAATATTTGGTCTTAAAACTTTTATGGCCACTTCCTTTAAAACGCCATTATCTTTTATTTGAGCTTTATGTACTTGAGCAATAGATGCAGCAGCAATAGGTTCAGAAATATTTATAAAATCTTTATAATTCTCATTACCCACACCTTCTTTAATTTCATTTAATGCAATTTCTCTTGAAAATGCAGGAACTTTATCTTGTAATGTTTGTAATTGATCAGATAATTTTACTCCAATTATATCTGGCCTTGTTGCTAGGAATTGACCAAGTTTTATGAAAGTTATGCCCATAGATTCCATAGATCTGCAGAGTCTTTCTTCTTCATTATAATTTTTTTCTAAATTTCTTTTTCCAAATAAACCTAATAAATTAAAAAAAATTTTTATTGGCAATGGAACCTTGTAAATTTTTGAAATTATGTCCAAAGCATCTGATAATGCTAACTTTCTTGCAATTTTAAATAATGTTACTAATTTTAGTATCATCAAATTTTCCAACCACTATGTAAGGCAACGATACCCCCATTTAGGTTTACATACTCACATTTTTTGAATTTATTTTCTTTCATCAGCTCAATAAGTTCATCTTGATTAACAAATTCTTTGATACTTTGTACTAAATATTCATACGGTTTTTTATCACCTACAATAAGCTCGCCAATTGCAGGAATCAATTTTGAATAATTTCGATAAAAAATATCTAAATAATCATTATTTATTTTTGAAAATTCAAGACAAAAAAATCTTCCACCTTTTTTTAATACTCTAAAAGCTTCTGATAAAGTTTTATTTAAATCCTTTGTATTTCTTAATCCAAAGCTAATTGTGTAATAATCAAATTGTGAGTCATTGAATGGTAAGTTTTCCGCAGAGGCAACTCTCCAGGATATATTTTTATAATTTTTAAGTTTTTTTTTACCAAGAGATATCATTTTTTTATTTGGATCAACACATTGGACTTTTAATTCATTATTAGTTGCTTCAATAAAAAGTTCTGCAACATCACCCGTACCGCATGCTACATCAATCAGTTTCTTATTTTTACCTGGATTCATTGAATATACCAATTGTCTTTTCCATGACTTATGAATTCCTAAAGACATAAGGTTATTCATTAAATCGTATTTATCGTAGACTTTATCAAATACTTCTGAGACTAAATTTCTCTTATTTTGTAGTTTTTGTTGCATTTTTATTTTTTTATATACTTATAATATAGTCTGATATGCCAGAATTACCAGAAGTTGAAGTAGTAAAACAGTCACTTGAAAAATATATTCTCAATGAAAGCTTGCTAAAAATTGTCATTAAAAATAAAAAATTAAGATTTCCTATTCCAGTAAATTTATCAAAAAAACTATCTAAAAAAAATATTTTGAATGTAAAAAGATTTTCAAAATATGTAGTAATTGAATTTAAAAATGAATTATTTTTATTAATCCATTTAGGAATGTCAGGTACCTTGCATTTAACCAAAAATCTCAAATACTCTAAAAATACTAATCTCAGTTTTTATCATTCAAAAAATCTTCCAAAAAAACATAATCATGTGTATTTTATTTTCAAAAAATTTTTAATAATCTTTAATGATCCTAGAAGATTTGGGTTTCTCAAACTAATTAAAGGTAAAACAATTTTAAAAAATTATTTTAGTAAATATGGCCCTGATCCATTTGATAATAATTTTAATTTTGGTTATGTTAAAAGATATCTTTCAAAAAAAAAAAAAAATACTAAAAATACTTTATTAGATCAAAAATTTATTTCAGGTATTGGTAATATCTATGCAAGTGAAATATTAAATTATGCTAAAATAAATCCTTTAAAGCCTTCTGGTAAAATGAGTAACAGTGAAATAAATAGAATTATTTTTTATGTAAAAAAAGTACTGAAGTATTCTATAAAACAAGGTGGATCAACAATTAGTAATTTTCACTCAATAAAAGGAAAAATGGGATCTTATCAAAAAGAATTTCGTGCATATAACAGGGAAAAAGAAATTTGCAAAAATAAATCATGTTCGGGGATAATATTTAAGTTAAATATATCAAATAGATCAACTTACATGTGTAATACTTGCCAAAAATAATTAAAAAATTTAATTGACCATATAAAGTAAGCAAGCTATACAGTCGCGCAAATGGCGAATACTAAATCAGCAATCAAAACTAATAGAAGAATTAAAAGACAAACTTTAATTAATAAATCAAGAAAAAGCAGATACAGGAACGCTATTAAAAAAATTAACCTTTTAATTGAAAAAAAAGATAAAAAAGGCGCTTTAAGTTTCCTACCAAAATTAAATTCTGAGTTGATGAAAGTGGCAAAGACAGGAGTGATTAAGAAGCAGAATGCATCTAGAAATGTTTCCAGAATTACTAAAAAAGTTAACTCTTTATAATTGAATCAACTTCTTGTATCTACTTTTAAACTTAAACACTACTTATATATAAAATAAAGTAAACAAATTTGATATAAATTATAATTATTTTTTTAAAATATATTAAGTAGATTCAATCTAAGATTTTATTTTTTTCAACTAGGAATTTTTCAATTTAAGATTACATTTTTTTTTTAAAAAATAAAATAAACAATTGCATCTAATAATTATTTAATATTTAACAAGTATTGTGAATAATTCATTAAATCAAAACTTAAATCAAAATAACCAACAATCTTTAAACTGGGAACAAGTTCAAGAGGACTTCAAAATAAAATTTGGTAAAGAGGTATTTGAAAGTTGGTTAAAAAAAATGCAGTTAGTAGAAACCAATTCTGACAGTTTATTGTTGTCAGTTCCTACAAGGTTTATTAGAGATTGGATTACGTCAAGATATTTAGATAATGTTATTCAAGTTGTTAGAGCTCATAAAAAAAATATAAATAGGATTGAATTTAAGGTTAATACATCATCAAATATATCAACCCAAGATAATGAATTTGATAAAGACAAACAAAATAACATTATTGACGCAAATGTAGCATTTATAAAAGACTCATTTGTTCAATATAATAGAATAGATCCAAATAAAAATTTTGAAAATTTTATAGTTGGCTCAAGTAATAGCCTTGCTTATGAGGCTTCCAAAAAAGTAATTGATAATTTTTCGAATTATAATCCCTTATACTTGTATTCTGGAGTTGGAATGGGAAAAACTCATCTACTAAACGCAATTGGCTTAAAACTTAAAGAGAGCAAGAAAGTGATGTTCATCTCCGCTGAGAGATTTATGTATCATTTTGTAAAATCAATCAAATCGAATGAAATGATAAAATTTAAAGATTACTTTAGAAATACCGATGTACTACTAATTGATGATATACAATTCATGAATGGAAAAGAGGCACTTCAGGAGGAATTTTTTCACACTTTTAGTACATTGTTGGATAAAGGTTCGCAAATTGTCTTAACAGCTGATAGACCACCTAATAAATTAAATAGAATACAGGATAGAATTAGATCAAGATTTTCTGGTGGTTTGGTAGTCGATATTCAGAGTCCTGAAATTGGACTTAGGTCAGAAATAGTGAAAAATAAATTAAATGAAATTTTAACTTTTAATACCGAAAACGTTGTAATTTCAGATGAAATACAAAAATTTATTTGTTCTGAAATTAAGTCAAGTGTCAGGGAATTAGTTGGAGCATTAAATAGAATAGTATCTTTTTCTAGGATCTACAATAGAGTGCCCAATCTTTCTGAAACAAGGATAATATTAAAAGACTTGTTAAATATTAACGAAAATAAAGTAACTATTGATAATATTCAAACCATAGTTTGTAAATACTTTAAGATTAGTAAAAATGAAATGCTATCCTCAAGAAGATCTAGATATTTAGTTAGACCTAGACAGACAGCAATATATCTATCAAAAATACTTACTTCAAAGTCATTACCTGAAATAGGAAGGTGTTTTTCAAATCGAGATCATACGACAGTTATTCACTCTGTTAAGACAATTGAAAGACTTAAAAAAGAAGACACAGAATTAAGTGTAAAAATAGATACACTCAAGAATAAAATTTTATACAATAAAGAAGATGAAATTTAGTGTAAATCAGAAAGATTTGCAAAGTTCACTGAATTATTGTCAAGGAGTAATAGAAAAAAAAAGTACATTACCAATTCTATCTAATGTTTTGCTTGAAGCTAAAGACTCTAATCTCAAAATAACAGCAACAGATCTAGATTTAATTTTTATTCAAAATATATCAAATATTGAGATATCATTAGAGGGGGAGACTACAACTTCATGTTCAACTCTGTATGATATTGTAAGAAAATTTAATAATGAAAAGAAAATTGATTTTAATCTATTAAGTGAAAATAAAATCAACCTAGAGTCAGACAAATCATCATTTAATTTAAATTGTCTCAAAGCAGCTGAATTCCCATTAACTGAGTCAAATTTTAAAGAAAATGAGTTTTCAATTAATTCTAAAAAACTTCTTAAACTTCTTAATAAATGTAAATTTTCAGTTTCAAATGACGAAACACGCCATTACTTAAGCGGAATATTTGTTCATTTAACTGAAAATGAAGATAAAAAATATTTAACCGCAGTAGCAACCGATAGTCACAGAATGGCTGTTTCGAAAACTTCAATTACTGAGGAAATAAATTTTGAGTCGATAATTTTGCCAAAAAAAACAATTTTTCAACTTTGTTCGCTACTTGATGATCACGATGGTGATGTAAAAATCTCAAATCTAAAATCTAAAATAAAATTCGAGTTTAATAATATCGTCCTAATATCTAAGTTAATAGATGGAAAATTTCCAAATTATTTTCAAGTTATTCCTAAAGACAATCAAAAAAAACTAGAGATAGATTTAAAACCATTTCTAACTTCAGTTGATAGAGTAGCGTCTGTGTCGCAAGATAAAAAAGATGGATTAAGAATGAATTTAACTAAAAATAATTTAGATTTGTCAGTTAATAATAGTAATAGTGGAGATGGAAAAGAAAGTTTATCAGTAACATTTGATCATGAACTAGATATTAGTTTTAATCCAAGATACTTATTAGATGTTGCATCAAATATGGATGGAAATAAGATAGAAATTTATTTAAAAGAGCCTGGTTCTCCTGCTTTAATAAAAGACCCATCTGATTTTGATAGCATTTATGTAGTAATGCCTATGAAAGGTTAGTAGATTTTTTCCAATTCATTATATAGTTCATTTTCAAGTTTATTGTGAAAATCTTTAGAATTTAATCCGACGGGAATCTTTTTGAGTATACTGATAGTTATAGTTTTGTGCGAACTTAACTTTCCAGTTTTCGGCCAAACATATCCAGAATTTAAAGCTACTGGTAGACAAAAAAAATTTAGTTTTTCATAAATTTTTGAAACACCTTTTTTAAAAGGTATTTTTTCATTAACATTAGTTCTAGTGGCTTGGGGAAAGATAATAAGTGGTCTTTTAGACAAGTTAGTTTCATTAATAATTTTATTATAGAAGCCTAAATTTTCCTTATTTATCCTATCTCTATCTATAGAAATTGATCCAATTTTTTTAAGCTGCCAACCAAAAATAGGAATTTTCAATAATTCTTTCTTTAAAATGAATATTGGATTATTAAAAATTACTTGCAAGTAAAATGTTTCAAATAATGATTGATGAAGACAAGCGATAAAGTAGTTTGACTCTGTTGGTATATTTTCTTTACCTTTAACCTCAATTTTTACTGACAAAATTAAAGCTAAACAAATTTTAATCCAATATCCTAATATTCTTCCACCTAAGAGGGTTATTTTTCTGGGCAAAATTAGTGCAGGAATAAAAATTAAACAAATAACAAAGGTACCCAAATAAAAAAAAATTTTAAATATTACTTCTCTTACCATTTATTGAATAATATCTTCGATTTTTTGTCTTTTTTTAATTTGAAAAATTTTTGATTTTTTTATCAAAACTTCTTTAGAATTCTCTCTTAAATTATAATTAGAGCTTAAAACTTTGCCATATGCCCCGACATCTAAAATTACCAAATTATCACCCTCTTTTAGTTTTTGGTAAGATTTAACAGTTAAAAATTTATCAGTTGTTTCACAAATTGGCCCTACAAAATCATGAAGTTTAAAAATTTTATTTCTATTTTTTTTTGTAGGAATTATTCTGTGATAAGCTTTATAAAGTGCTGGTCTCATTAAATCGTTCATACCAGCATCAATAATAATGAACCTAATTTTAGTAGTATCTTTAATATAAATTATTTTTGCTAATAGATAGCCTGTATTTCCTATTATAGATCTTCCTGGTTCAAATATTATCTTAACTTTATTTTTTTTTACAAATTTACTAATTTTATCAGAATATTTTTTATAATTAAGTATCTGTCTACTATTATTGTAATTTATACCCATACCTCCGCCGACATCAATATATTCAAAATAAAATTTTGATTTATCAATAACATTTTGAAGTGCTTTTAGCATTTTCAGATATGGAACATGATTTGTTATTTGGCTTCCAATGTGAACACTCAAACACTTAATATTTAGATATTTAGATTTTTTATATTGATTTATTATTTTTATCACCTCAGTTTCGGTGAGTCCAAACTTATTCGAAATTTTACCTGTTGTTATCTCCTTAATAGTCTTAGCATCTACATTAGGATTTAATCTTAAACCTATATTAACTCTTTTCTGTTTTTTTTTTGCTATTTTTAAAATTGAAAGTATTTCGCTTAGTGATTCTGTATTTATTAATAAAATTTTATTTTTGATCGCAAAATCAATTTCATCATAGGTTTTACCCACACCAGAAAAAACTATTTTGTTTGGATTAATTTTGGCTTTTAGAGCAGCAAGCAACTCACCTTTTGAAACTACGTCTGCACCTAAACCAAATTTTGAAAGTTCATTCAATATTTTGATATTATTATTTGATTTAACGGAAAAACAAATTAATGGATTTATTTTGTTAAAATTTTTTTTAAAATTTAAAACATTTTTTTTTAGTTCATCATAGGAATAACAATAACTCGGAGTTCCAAATTTTTTAATAATTTTATCGACTGAAAATTTGTCTATGAAAAGTTTATTTTTTATATAGTTCATCAATTAATTAGTATATTTTAAAACTAGTTTTTATAAACTACACTTGATCCATTTATTTTCCAGTTATTTAAACCAGTTTTTTCTTGATAAAGTGGATCACTTTTTTTCCCACATGCCATTATTATGATTGAAAGAAACAGAATTAAAATTATTTTTTTATGCATTTTTATATTTTTTTATCATTTTCTTAATGTTTTCAAAAGATGTTCCACCATACGATTTTTTTGAATTTATTGAATTTTTGAGATCAAATACTTTAGAAACATCCTCCTTTATATTTGGTTCTAACATTTTTAACTCTTTGTAAGATAAATCAGATAACTTCTTTTTATTTTTTTCACAATAATTTACAATTCTTGCTGTTAGTTGATAAGATTTTCTGAAAGGATAATTAAGATTTTTCACTAAATGATCAGCAAGATCGGTCGCTGTTATAAAACCTTTATTCGCAAGATTTGTCATTTCAGACTTATTTACAGAAAAGTTTTTTAACACATCATTTAATATTTTAATTGAATTCATAAGGTTATCGAAAGTATCGAATACAATTTTTTTATCATCCTGTAAATCTTTGAAGTAAGACAGTGGCAAACCTTTGAGAATTGTCATCATCGAAAACAAGTTTCCATAAGAGTTACTAACTTTTCCTCTAAGATGTTCAAGTGAGTCTGGATTTTTTTTTTGCGGCATGATTGATGATCCTGTAACAATACTATCATTTAAAGCTATAAGTTTAAAAGCATCTGAATTCCAAATTATAAACTCCTCAGCGAGTCTGGATATGTGCATTGCACATAGGGATGATGCGTACAGAAAATCTAAGACAAAGTCTCTATCAGATACAGTATCGATAGAATTACCTGTTGGAGATTTAAAACCTAGTTTTTTGGTTGTAAAGTTTCTATCTATATTAAAAGATGTTCCTGATAATGCGCCAGATCCTAACGGGTTCTGAGATAGACTTTGAAAATTATTTTCCAACCTTTTTTTGTCTCTACTGAACATTTCAACATAAGCTAACATATAATGTGCAAATGAGATTGGTTGAGCATTTTTTAAGTGAGTAAAACCCGGCATTATAGTATAAATATTTTTTTCAGCTATTTTAATTATATTTTTAATTGTTTGATCCAAGGTTTTAATTAATTTGTGGTTCGAGTTTGTCATCCAAATTTTTAGGTCAACTAATACCTGGTCATTTCTTGATCTTGCTGTATGAATATATCCAGCATCCTCACCAATTAATTCATAAAGTTTTTTTTCAATGCTCATATGAATATCTTCGTCTTTATAATCAAATATATATTTTTTTTTGACTATTAAATTCTGTATTTTTTTTAATCCCCATATAATTTTATTTTTAACTTTAAAATTAATAATCTTTTGTCGATTAAGCATTTCTACATGTACAATAGATGCAAGTATATCTTCTTTAAAAAGCCTTTTATCTACATCAATAGAGCTTGAAACTTTCTGAAAAAAATTAGATGTATTACCTTTTATCCTAGTGTTCCAAATACTTTTATTTTTTTTTTTCATTAATTTCCATTTTAATTGATTTAACTTATTTTTATCAATTGATTAAGTTTTAATTCTTAAAAAAATATGCAAAAGCAACCAGTGCAATTATTGCAATAAACTGCAAAATTACTCTTAATTGCATCAATTTATTTGAGGTTTTTTTAGAGCCACCCTTAAATAAGTTAGCTATGCCTAACGCCAAAACTATACCTACAGAAAGTAAAAGAATGATAGAGATGATTTTGACTAAAGTTCCAGATAACATAATATGATATATAAACTAATAATATAAATTATAACCAAAATAATATGACATTTTGCCTAGATACAGTGATTATTCCACCAGAAAATCAAAAACCAATTAAAAATGCGGTTATTCTTCTCCATGGATATGGAGGAGATGGAAAAGACATAAGTATGTTAACATTGAATTGGAAAAGATTTCTGGATAATACAGTTTTTTTGTGTCCAAATGGACATGAAAAATGTGCAATAAATCCAATTGGCTTTCAGTGGTTTGATTTAACAAGTGATGATAAAAAATATATATTAAATAAATCCTTAGAAGCAGAAGACAAAATCAATGATTTTATAAATGAGGTAAAAACAGAATATAAGTTATCTAATAGCAATATTGTGTTATGTGGTTTCAGCCAAGGATCTATGATGTCTATAAACATAGGAGTGACTTCAGACAATGAATATAATTGTATTGTGGGTTTTTCAGGAAAAATTATAAATAAAGAAAATCTTCAAGCAAGAATTAAAAATAAAAGTAAAATACTTTTAATTCATGGGGAGCAAGATGACATTGTAAGTTCCAATTTTCTGCTAGAGGCGAAAGATTTCTTTGAAAGAAATAAGTTTTCAATCAAGACTAATTTAATTAAAAATTGTGGACACCATATACCAGTAGAAGCATCAAGTTTAGCTTTAAATTTTATAAAAAAAAATTTAGAAATATCATAATTTTAATCCTAAATTTGTCTTATTGATTTATAAAAATATATAAGTTAAGATTATTCATAATGTTAGACACAAACTTGTCATTAGAAAAATGTCCTGCTTTAGTATTGAATGCGGATTATAGACCATTGAGTTACTATCCATTGTCTCTTTGGAGTTGGCAAGATTCTGTTAAATCAGTTTTTCTAAATAGAGTTTCAATTGTTAGTTATTATGATCGAGAGGTAAGGAGTCCTTCATTTAGCATGAAGCTGCCAAGTGTAATAGCTCTTAAAGATTATATTAAGCCTCTTAGAAACCCCAACTTTACAAGATTTAATGTTTTCTTAAGAGATAAATTTTCCTGTCAATATTGTGGTAGTAAAAATGAACTTACATTTGATCATTTGCTTCCAAGATCTAAAGGTGGAAAGACTAATTGGGAAAATGTTGTCACAGCTTGTTCAAGTTGTAATGTTCAAAAAGGTGGAAGATTATTAGAAAAATCAGGAATGAAACTTTCAATATTACCCTTTGCACCTACTACCGAAGATCTTCACAGAAATGGAAAAAATTTCCCTCCAAACTTTCTTCATGAAAGTTGGATGGACTACTTATATTGGGATGTAGAATTAGAAAATTAATTAATATTTTTCAGAAATTTTGATTGCAACTCTAGAACCTGTTTTGATTATATTATCAAGTATTTTATATAAACCTTTTTTAGATGCACCTTCATTATAGGCAATATCTTTATGATTCATTTCATCTTCTCTAAATTTAACAATTTTTTCTTTTAATTCTTTTTCATCTTCCTCTAATTGATTGATCTGATTAGCGTAATGGTCTTGTATAACTTCTTCTACAGAGGCAGTACATAGCATAGCTGCTTGCTTTCCCAAAATTGTTGTACCAAACCCCAGTCCTAATCCCAAAAGGTCCCACAATTTAAGAAATCTAGTTGGTTTAATATTTCTTTTTTTTATTTCATTTTCAAAAAATTCACAATGTTCAACCTCATGATCTTTCATGTGCTCAATTGTATCTTTTAAATCATTATTTTTTACAATTGTATTTAAGGCTAGCAACTGTCCCTCGTAAATTTTAATTGCACCTCTCTCTCCAGCATGATCAACACGAATAAATTCTTCAATTTTAGTTTTTGACGTTTTTTTCATCCCTAAAATATTTAATTATAATAATTACTAAAGCAATAGAAATTATAAAATTTATAGTCGCAAGTGAAAAGCCAAAAACTCTAAAATTAACATCTTTACAGTTAGGCAAATATTGATTTAAACTTTCTAATAATTTTATTTTATCAGTTGTTTTAAAACTTTCATTGGTACAACCTGAAAATTCATTGAAAATATTATGTTCTATACCTAAATGATACCCAGATAAAGCTACGCTACTAAAAAAAGTTATTATTAGCAAATAAAGCCAAATTTTATTTTCTGAGAAAAAAAAACCAAAAAAACATATTACTATAGAAATTAAATATGGAATTCTTTGATACAAACATAATTTACATGCTGGAACCAACAGTATATGTTCTATATATAAAGTTGATAAAATCACAAATATACTAATTATTATTATAAAAGGATAAAATAAAATTTGAGACTTTTTCAACATTTTATCCAATGAATTTAGTTAAGAAATTATAAACTAAAAAAGCTATTATTATTACTATTATCGTAAACATAATTGAAAAAAATATTAATTTTTTTTCAATAATTTTTTTCATAGTTGGGCCAAAGTTTCCAATTAAAAAAGCTATTATGAAAAACCTTGATCCTCTTGTCAAAATTGAAATAATAATAAAATAAAAAATATTAAAATGGACGAAACCACTGGTAATTGTTAGCAGTTTAAAGGGTACAGGTGTAAAACCAGCTATAGCAAGCAGTGCCATCCAGGCAATTACACCACCTTCAGAAGAAACTTTATCCTTAAGAAAAGAAGCATCATCAACACCATAGAGATCAAAAATTTTTACACCGATTTCAATAAAAAATATATAACCAATAAAATAACCTAATATAGCTCCTAAAACTGATCCTAAAGTAGCAATTAAAGCTATTCTCAACCAATTTCGCGGTTTAGCAATTGTCATTGGAATTATAATTACATCGGGCGGTATTGGAAAAATAAAACTTTCTACAAAAGATATTCCACCTAAAAAGAATTTTGAGTTTTTATTTCCTGCAAGTTCAATAGTTTTCGTATAAAGTTTATGTAACATATTTCCTTTTATTATATTAATAATTTTTATACTATTGTTAATTAATAAATGTTTTTGTGGGCGAATGGCGGAACTGGTAGACGCGTTGGACTCAAAATCCAATGGTAGCAATACTGTGAGAGTTCGAGTCTCTCTTTGCCCACCAATAAAATATGAATTTTAAAAAATATAATAATTTAGTCGATCTTTTCTTTGAGCAGTGCGAAAGGCAAAAAGGGGATAAAACTTTTTTATCCAATATGAAATACTCAAATCAAAACTTTTCTTGGAATAAAGTTAAGTTTACTGTCATACAATTGGCTGACGAAATTTCAAAAATAATTCAAAAGGGTGACAGATGTTTATTAATTTCAGAAAATAGACCTGAGTGGATGATTTCTGATTTAGCAATAATGTTAGCTGGCGGAATAACAGTGCCAGCTTATACAACTTATGTTACAAGAGACTATGAATATATTATTAATGATTGTGAACCGAGTATAATTATAGTCTCAAATGATGAACAATTTAGTAAAATTAGTAAAATTAGTAATAATAATTCAAAAATAAAAAAAATTTTCTCATTCGAAAAATTAAACACAAATGATGCTAAGTCATATTTTAATATTGAATACTTAATCAACAGTAAACCAAAAAGTGATTTAATTATACCCAAAGTTACACTTAAGAGATTAGATCCAGCATGTATTATTTATACATCAGGTACCCAAGGTAATCCAAAGGGTGTTGTTTTAAGTCATGGAGGAATTTTAAGTAATTGTGAAGGAGGATATAAATTACTAGAACCAATTTTAGAAAAAGAGACTAGGTTTTTAACTTGGCTTCCTTTATCTCATTCTTATGAACATGCAGTTCAATTTATTCAAATAGCAGTAGCTGCAAAAGTTTTTTATGCAGAAAGTATAGATAAGTTAATAAAAAATATGTCAGAATGTTCTCCACACATTATGACTGCTGTACCAAGATTTTATCAAAATCTTTATCAAAAAATAAATTCTTCATTTAATAAAACAAAAGGGCTTAAGAAAACTTTGATAAATGTAACGATTAAGCTTGGAACTAAAAAATTGAAAAAACAGATTATGTCACCTTTAGAAAAATTAACTAATTTTGTGGTTGAAAAATTGGTAAGGGTTAAAATTAAAAAACAATTTGGTGGTAGTTTAAAAACATTTGTCTCAGGTGGCGGGGCGTTGGATGTAGAAATTGGGTGTTTTTTGAATTCCATAGGTCTACCAACTCTACAAGGTTATGGATTAACTGAAACATCTCCTGTAGTTAGTTGCAACCCAATAGATGATATAAGGATAGAAACTGTTGGTATTCCATTTGAGTGTAATGAGGTAAAAATTGCTGATGATGGAGAAATACTTGTTAAGGGTGAAAATGTGATGATAGGTTATTGGAACAATGACAAGGAAACAAAAAATGTTTTAAAAGATGGATGGTTATATACAGGAGATATTGGAAAGTTTGAAAATAACTATTTAATAATAACCGATAGAAAGAAAGATATTTTGATTACACCTGGTGGAGATAATATTTCACCTGTAAAAATAGAACATTTATTAACAAGTTCTGAGATGGTAGATCAAGCAATTGTTTACGGTGATAACAAACCTTATTTAGTAGCAATAATAATTTTAAATAAAGATTTTCAAAATAGAAAAGAAAATTTGGATAAAGAAATTGAAAATATAAATAAACATTTAACAAAAGTAGAAAAAATAAAAAAATATTTTACAATTGAGGAAAATTTTACAATTGAAAATGGAATGATGACTCCCACTTTAAAGTTAAAAAGATTTAAAATTATTAACAAGTACAAAAAAGAATTAGAAAATTTGTATTAAAAAAAAACTTAAATTAATCGCTAATTACTTAACTTTTTTTAAAAATTAAATTAAAGTTTATAAAATTAATTTTTTTAAAAATATTTTGAAAAAATTAATGTTTGACATCACTATTCAAAAAAAATAAAAACTTAGTAACAAGCGAATCAATAAAGATTCGCAAATTAAAGGGAGCTAAAAATGGCTAAAAGAAGAAAAAAAGCTGCTAAAAAGAAAACTAAGAAAAAAGCTAAGAAAAAAGCTAGAAGAAGAAGAAGATAGTTTAGTATTCTTTTTAACTGATAACGCTTCTCATGGCGATTGCGTGGGAAGCGTTTTTTTTTAGTCGATAGGATCGTTTTCTAAAGGATTGTCTTCAATCTCCACAGTATCAATATCTGTATTTTGTTGATCTGCTTTTTTTTCTACTTTTGGTTTTTGACTTCTTGCTTCTAGGTTTCGTTTTAAAGCTTTATCTAATTTTTTTTGTGTATCTTCCAAGGATGTGCCTAAAACAATATTAAATTCTGTTAGAAGTCTTTCATATGCCTTCTCGAACAACTGTCTTTCGCTATAAGATTGATCAATCATTAAATCATCACCTTTATTTAAATCTCTCACAACTTCTGCTAATTCATATATTTTTCCTGATGAAATTTTTGCTTCATACTCTTGAGCCCTCCTACTCCACATAGATCTTTTTATCTTAGGTTTGCCCTTCAAGATGCTTATACATTTATTAACCTGATTGATAGTTGCAAGAGGTCTTAAATGTGACTGTTTATTTACTGGAACCATTCCTGTTGCTTTATCTTTTTCAAATTTTAAAAAATAGGTTTCAACTTCAATACCGCCAATATTTAATTTTTTAAATTCAGTAATTTGACCAACGCCATGTTTTGGATAAACCACGTACTCTTTAATTTTATAAATTTTTTTTTCAGTTTCTTGTTTTTTTATTTTTTTAATTTCCGGTTTTTGCTCATTTGCTTTGTTTATTCTTAAAGACTCTGTTTTTTGAGCATCATCCTTTTTAGATTTAGGTGATTGAATTAAATTTTTTTTATTAGATTTTTTCTTTAAATTTCTATTCTTTAAGATTTCTTTTTTTTTGGTTTTTTTAATATTCTTTTTTAATATTTTTTTTTTAGTTTTCTTAGTTTTTGTTGATTTTTTGTTTTTAAAGGTTTTCTTTAAAATATTTTTCAAATTTATCTTTTTCATTTTTATAACTTTCGTTGTCTATGGGTGGATCTTTTTTTTGAGAAATATTTGGCCATATTTCTGAATATTTTTTGTTTATTTCTAACCACTTTTCACTCTCATTTTCCGTATCAGGTATTATTGCGTCTACAGGACACTCTGGTTCACAAACGCCACAATCTATACACTCATCTGGTTTAATTACAAGCATATTTTTTCCTTCATAAAAACAGTCCACCGGACAAACTTCCACACAGTCCATTAGCTTACATTTTATACATTTTTCATTTACTAAATATGTCATTGTTTTTGATTTTTAATTTTTTCCTTTATATCCCCCACTATTTTACTATCAAGATAAATTAATCCAGATAATCTTCTCATAAGATTTGTTTCATACATGTCCATATTCTCATCGGAGTAAATTATTGTCCAAAGTGCCTCAACAAGAATTGCTTTATCTTCCTCCTTTAAATTTTTTGCTTCTTTAGTGAATTCTAAAATTTGATTAGAATTTTTTTCAGCAACCTCAGCTTTTTTAATAATATTATCAACATCTTTATCGTTACAGCCCAAATTAATTAATGTTTTTTTAATAATTTGTTTTTCTTTTTCTGAATAATTTTCATCTATTTTAGCAGCATGTATTAACAATGCAGTTATAGCTATAGTTGACTCATGGTCTTTATCATTATTGTTATGTTTTTTGAAAAAATTGAACATTATTTAATATTTAATTCTACAAGCTTACTAAATGGACCATCTGTTATATTAACGTTTTTTTTGTTTGTTTTATAACTTTTCTTACTAGGCGAGTATTTAAAAAACAAATCTTTATTTTTTTCATATGTTTTATAATCCATTTGTTTGAGAAGTTTAACAAAATTTTCTTTATTGCAACCAAGTAAATTAAGCATTTCGGGAATAACTTTTATATCTTCATTTTTTTTTGTAAAATCTTTACTTGAATTAAAAATTATTAAAAATAGTCTTTCTAATATATCAATTCTAACATAAATTTTATTAAAATTTTCGAATCCACATAAAAGTAAAAAATCTTTGTTTAAATTTCTTTTATCTTCAAAAAAATTTAAACCAAAAACTGGGGGTTCTAAATCAAAATATTTTTGATAAAAGTTTTTCCATAGCAAAATCCTTAAAGATACAGAGCTAGGTTTAAAAAGTTTAAATAAAAAAACATGGTAGCGGCCAAATTTTACACCCGCATTTCTCAAAACCTTTCTTTCTTGTTGTCCTAATTTAACAAGAATTGATCGTACTTTATCTCTCTTTACTACACCATTATTCTCATACAAATTATATGCCAAAGCTCTTATTTCAGATTTATTTTCTTTAAGTTGTTTTAATCTAATTAGACTTTCAAGCTCATTATTAATTTTATTTTTAATCCACCTTTCTAAAAAACTTTTCAATTTATTTTTATGAATAACTTCAACCATATCATCTATGACTAATTCTATTTCTGGAGTTAAATAATCTTTACCTTTTTGAATTCTAGCAATAGGAAAATTTTTCCAGTAAATTTTGAAGTCATTTTTTATATCAATTAAATTAGTATCAATAATTTGTTCAATTCTACTGAGAATTTCAGGCATTACAGTTTGTCTAGAAGCTTTCTTTAAGGATTTTATATCTGCATCTAGAGTATCAACTTTCAGGTCTAATTCTAATTTTAACCCATTGAGATTCCCGATAAATTGATCATTAATTTTTACTTTTCTATTATCAATAATTTCAGTTTTAAAATCCATATCCTGTTTTAATCCCTTAGCTAAAACACTGGCTCTTTTATCAATAAAAGTTTTTGTTAATTCATCGTGCAACCTGTCAGATAGTTTGTCCTCAAGATTTTTTGTTCTTTCTATCCAATAATCATTATTTTCAACCCAATTAGATTTATTTGCAACATATGACCATATTCTTACATTTGCTATTCTGTTAGATATTGAGTCAACATTGCCCTCAAGTTTATTTAATGGTTTTAGTTGTTCTTTGAAATAAGAATTAGGAATTCTTTTATTATCACTAGATAAAAAACTAAAAACTTTTTTCACTATTTCTAAATGTTTACCATAACTTTTTTTAACAAAATCAGGAATTTGGCAACATTCCCACAATAGTTTTAATGTTGTTTCATCATTTTTAATCAAAAATTCATTTTCATCGCTTATCAAAAATTTCAAAACTTTTTCATCTTCACAATCATTAATTCTTCTTAACCAATTTTTTGTTGGTTTTTCCTCCAATGACTCAATTAAACTTTTTTTATTTTTAAAATTAATATTAGAGTTTCTCCAGAATATCGTATTTATTTCTTCAAATTTATGATTTTCAATTAATTCTATATCATCTGAGTTTATTTCTTTTACTTCACCTGTAATACCAAATGTACCATCACTCATGTATCTTCCGGCTCTTCCAGCTATTTGACCTAATTCAGAAAGATTTAATCTTCTTAGTTTTTTACCATCGAATTTTTTTAAATTAGAAAAATATACATTTTTTAAATCCATATTAATTCCCATTCCAATGGCATCAGTTGCAACCAAATAATCCACATCTCCTGATTGATATAATGATACTTGAGAGTTACGAGTTTTTGGGCTTAAAGATCCCATTACAATTGCACAACCACCTTTTTGCCTTCTTAGTAACTCTGCAATCGCATAAACTTCCTCTGTGGAGAAAGCTATTATTGCACTATTTCTCTCAATTCTGGAAATCTTTTTATGTCCTGAATAAGTTAATTGAGAAAACCTCTCTTTATAAATAAATTCTATTTTTTCATTCAGATTTTTTAAAATACTTTTCATAGTGTGTGATCCCATGAACATAGTTTGCTTTTCACCTCTTAAATTTAAAATTCTGTCAGTAAAAATATGACCCCTTTCATGATCGCTGCACATTTGAATTTCATCTATTGCAACAAAATCTACTTTTTTATCTATTGGCATGGACTCAACTGTGCATAAGAAATATTTTGCATTTGATGGAATAATCTTTTCTTCTCCAGTGATTAATGCAACAGAAGCAGAGCCAACTTTTTTTACAACTTTATCGTAAACCTCTCTAGCCAATAATCTTAAAGGAAAACCGATCATTCCATTGTCAAATGATAGCATTGTCTCTATAGCTAAATAAGTTTTTCCGGTATTTGTTGGTCCTAAAACCGCAGTTATCATTTTTCCATCCATTTCAACTTTTTGTATCTAATTTTTTTTAGCAACTATATCTGGTGTCCTCAAAAGAACAAAAAAGGTATAAAAGGTGTCCGAATCATAGCCTTAAATGTTCTCATTTAAAAGTTTATACTCAAATAATATCATTAAAATATATAAACCCAAATATTATAATCTAGCCCCCAGATCCAGCGCCAGGAATTTTATTATTTATAATTTTCCAAATGCCTGAAGAGGTAGCTATAATTTTATTTTTTGATTTAAGCTCACAGCTTAGGAATACTAAAGATTTAGTTTTTTTTATTATTGATACCTTTCCTATAATCTCATCATTAAACTTAGTTGGAGCTACAAATTTTATTTCCAAAGATATGGTAACACATGGTTTTCCATTTGAAGAAGAATGAGCGGCTGTACCAGAGCCAGCATCAATTATTGAACAAATGTAACCACCGTGTGTTATGTTAGCTCTATTTAAATGAATTTTTTTTATTTTTGTCTTAAAATCAAACTTATAATTATTTATTTTTCTGAATAAAAGACCTCCATTATTTTTTAAAAATCCAGGTTTAGTACTTATTTGTGTATATTTTCTCATTATAGAAACACGGCTAGAAAAATTAATATTATAAAAATAAATGTAAAAAAATAAATTACAGATTTTTGTAAAGAAATTTTCATTATCATCCTTTCATGGTGCGCCTGCTAGGATTTGAACCCAGAACCTCCTGGTCCGTAGCCAAGCGCTCTATCCAGTTGAGCTACAGACGCTCCAAAATTATCTATAAACAGTTTCTAAAGTAATTTTATTTTTTATCAATTATTGTTATTTAAAGATTTAAAGTAGTTTTTTAGCAAGGTAAATTGTATCCAATATTTTGCATCAAAATCATCTTTTAGTTCTCTTTTGTGTTTAAAAAGAAAAAATATCCATATATTGTGTAAAAATAGCTTTATTCTCATATATTACTCATTTAGGTTTATTTAGTTGTTATAAATTTGAATAAATTATGGCTAAAATAAATTATTTAATTATAAACTTAGGAAATTAATAATTAAAAAATAATTTTTATGGTAATAATCATATGAACCAAAATGGTAATAATATGTATGGTCTTCCAACAGATATTAAATATTGCCATAAGTGTAATGTAATAAACCAAAAACCTACATCAACAAATGAATTTTTACATGATATTAATACTAAACAAATACCAATTTATTTTGATAAAGATAACATTTGCCACGCTTGTAGATCCGTTGAAAAAAAATGGAATAGTAAAATAAATTGGGACGAACGAGAAAAGGAACTTTTAGATTTAATCGAAAAATATAAAAATTTTAAGGGACCATATAATTGTATCATAGGAGGAAGTGGAGGAAAGGATAGTGGATTTCAATCTCACATTTTAAAATATAAATATGGAATGAGGCCATTAACTGTTACATGGTCGCCTCATATATACACAGACATAGGATGGAAAAATTTAAAAAATTGGATAAATGTAGGTGGATTTGACAACTTTTTATTTTCTCCAAATGGAAAAGTTCATAGACACTTAACTAAGAGAGCCTTATTAAATATTTTGCATCCGTTTCAACCATTTATAATTGGTCAGAAATATTTCGTTACGCACATGGCTTATAAATTTAACATCCCATTAATTTTTTATGGTGAACCTCCTTCAGATTATGGCACCATAATAAAAGATGAAGAAAAGTTTTCTTATAGAAAAGACGACCATCCAGGCTTTACAATGGATCCAATTGGATCAAATAAGATTGAAGATATCAAATTAGGGGGGGATAAAATCTCTTATCATTTAGATCAAGGTTTCTCCTTAGAGGATTTTTATCCGTATCTTCCTTTAGATTTTAACAAAATTGATGAAAGTAAAATTGAGACCAGATATTTAGGATATTATTTGAAATGGATACCACAAGAAAACTTTTACTATGCTTCAGAAAACACAGGTTATGTTGTGAATGATAAAAGATCAGATGGAACATTTCAAAAATATGCCAGCATAGATGATAAAATGGACAGTTTTTTTTACTATACATCATACATAAAGTTTGGGTTTGGAAGAGCCATGTATGACTCCGGAATTGAAGTAAGACACGGCCACATAACAAAAGACGAAGGACTAGGACTTATCGAACAATTTGATGGAGAGAGGCCAAAAACTTACATGGAAGATTTTTTAAAATATTGTTCAATATCAGAAGAAGAATTTGATGATCTTTGTAATAAATTTAGACCACCACATTTATGGCAAAAAAAATCTAACAATTGGGAATTAAAAGTATCGCCCAAGGAATATTTTGAAAAATTAAGGAATTGATTAAAAGAATCATAGCTAGAATAGATATTAAAAATAATTTCCTTGTAAAAGGAATGCATTTAGAAGGGCTAAGAATTTTAGGTTATCCCGAATTTTTTTCAAAAAAATATTTTGAAGAAGATATAGATGAAATAATTTTTCAAGATGTAGTTGCTAGTTTATATAAAAGAAATCAATTATCTGAAATAACATCTAAAGTTTCTAAAGATGTATTTGTACCATTAATTGTAGGCGGAGGCATAAGATCAATTAAAGACATTGAAAATTCTTTAATAAATGGAGCTGATAGAGTTTCAATTAATACAGGTGGAGTTAATAATAAAAAATTTATAAAAGAAGCGGTTAATATTTTTGGATCCTCAACAATTAACATCACAATTGAAACACTGAATATTAATGGAAATTATAAAGTCTTTACTGATAGTGGAAGAACTGAAACAAATATAGATACGTTTGAATGGGTAAAGGAAGTAGAGGATTATGGTGTAGGAGAAATTATTCTTACTTCAATAAATAATGAAGGAACAGGCAAAGGATATGATCTTAAACTATTTGAAAAAATTTCTAATAAACTTTCTATACCATTATTAGCTCATGGTGGTGCCAGGAATCCAGATGATGTATATAAACTTTTAAATGATACTAATGTAGATGGTGCAGTAATTGCATCTGCATTTCATTTTAATTACTTTAAAGAACTTTATGAAAAAAAAAAAATTGAACAAACCGGAAGTACAAATTTTTTAAACTTTAGTGAAAAGAAAAACTTTTCTATAAATATTAAGGATTTAAAAAAATACCTGATAAATAAAAAAATAGATATTAGATCCTTATGACCAAACCTTTAGCTGCAATAATTAATTTAAATACAAATAATATTTTAAGTATTAGGAGAGCCCTAGAATTTGTAGGATTTAGAACGGAAATAATAAGCGAAAATACTAATATAGACAAATTTGATATGATAGTTCTACCTGGTGTTGGAGCATTCAATTGTGCAATGCAAAGATTAGAGGAAACTTCTTTAATTAAATTTGTCAATGAGTCCCTAAATAAGGAAAAATATTTTATGGGCATATGTTTAGGTATGCAATTGCTATTTTCAGAAAGTCCAGAATTTAAAAAAACTAAAGGATTATCTTTTTTTTCAGAAAAAATTGAAAATTTTAATAAATTTAATGTAAATAAAAAAACTTTTATAGGATGGAACCAAGTTAAATTTAATAAAAATTTTTTTATAGAGGATGAAGACTTTTTAAACTTTAATGAAAAATATTTTTATTTTGTCCATTCTTACTTTGTTGATTGCAAAAACCAAAAATATGAATATGGAACTTCCTTTAATGGAACAAAAGAATTTGTAAGCGTAGTAAAAAGATCTAACGTAATTGCATTTCAGTTTCATCCTGAGAAAAGTGGCTTAACAGGGTTAAATTTACTTAAAGCAAGTACAAAAAACTTTTTTTCTTAAATTAGAATATAACTTGATTGTTTGAAAATTTGTTAAATACACAAAAAAATACAAATTTTCTAAAAAAATAGTATATTAAAAATTAATAAATTTAATGAACAAAAAAATATTAGTCCCAGACATAGGTGATTTTGAAAATGTAGAGGTCATTGAGGTATTAGTAAAAGAAGGAGATGAGATAAAAATTAATGATCCTTTAATTACACTTGAAAGTGATAAGTCAAGTGTAGAAGTTCCATCAACTCAAGAGGGTATAATTGAGAAATTAATTGTAAAAGTCGGAGATAAAGTTTCCAAGGACGATCCTATTGCTTCTATCAATTCTCTTAGTAACGATATAAAGACTAAAGTACCTCCCACTACAGAAAAAATAATAAGTGAAGCTGAAAAAGTTCTTAATAATGAAGAAACTAAGCAGAAAGAAGTAAAAACAGAAAAAAATAATATACAAATTCCAAATTCAAATATTCAAAAATCAAATAATAGAATTATTGTAACTGATGTAAATGATATTGATCCATTAGAAACAAAAGAATGGATAGAATCTTTAAATTCAGTAGTTGAAAATTTAGGAAATGAAAGGGCACATTTTCTATTAAGGCAATTGATTGATGAATCATATAGAAAAGGATCTAGAATTCCATTTATTCAAAATACACCATACATAAATACTATACCTGCTGATGAAGAAGAAAAATCTCCAGGAGATCAAAACATAGAGAGAAAAATTAGATCTTTAATAAGATGGAATGCTGCAGCTATGGTTGTAAGGGCAAATAAAAAATTCCCCGAACTTGGCGGTCATATAGGAACGTTTGCATCTGCAGCAACACTATACGATGTAGGAATGAATCATTTCTGGAGAGCAAAAAATCATCAATTTGGAGGTGATTTAATTTATTTTCAAGGCCACTCAGCACCAGGGATATATTCTAGAGCATTTTTAGAGGGAAGACTTACAAAGGAGCAATTAGATAACTTTAGGCAGGAGGTTGGACCTAATGGTTTATCATCTTATCCTCACCCATGGTTAATGCATAAGTTTTGGCAATTTCCTACTGTATCAATGGGACTTGGTCCCATGTTAGCAATATACCAAGCAAGGTTTATGAAGTACTTGATAAACAGAGGTTTAATTAAAGATGAAAATAGAAAAGTTTGGGCGTTTCTTGGTGATGGAGAGATGGACGAGCCAGAGTCTTTAGGTGCAATTGCTTTAGCATCAAGAGAAAATTTAGATAATTTAATATTTGTAATAAATTGTAATTTGCAAAGATTAGACGGTCCAGTAAGAGGAAATGGGAAAATAATTCAAGAATTAGAAGGAAGCTTTAGAGGGGCTGGCTGGAATGTTTTAAAAGTTATTTGGGGTTCATATTGGGACCCGCTTTTAGCTAACGATAAGTCAGGATTACTTATTAAAAGAATGAACGAAGCTGTAGATGGAGAATATCAAGCGTTTAAAGCTAAAGGTGGAAGTTATGTAAGAAAGAATTTCTTCGGAAAATATCCAGAATTAATAAAATTAGTTTCATCCTATAGCGATAAAGATATTTGGAGATTGAATAGAGGTGGTCACGATCCCCACAAAGTATATGCAGCTTATCATAAAGCAATGGAAAATACAGGTAGCCCAACTGTAATTATAACAAAAACAATTAAAGGTTATGGAATGGGCAAATCTGGCGAAAGTATTAACACTACACACCAACAAAAAAAATTAGATGTAGATGATTTAATGTATTACAGAGATAGGTTTGATGTACCTTTAACTGATGAACAAGTTAAAAATATAGAATACTATAGGCCCAATGAAAATTCTGAGGAGATAAAATATTTAAGGGAAAGAAGATTAAAATTAGGAGGCAATCTTCCCGAAAGGTCTACTTTTGCCAAACCAATTAAAGCTCCTCCTGAAGATATTTTTGATGTTATGATGAAATCTACTGGTGATAAAGAGATGTCTACAACTATGGCACTGGTAAGAATGCTCACAAACTTATTAAGGGATAAAAATGTTGCATCTAGACTAGTACCAATTATTCCAGATGAAGCCAGAACTTTTGGGATGGAAGGATTTTTTCAAAAGATAGGAATTTATGCTCACGAGGGTCAAAAATATGAACCAGTAGACTCTGAACAACTGAGCTCTTATAGAGAGGATAAAAAAGGACAAGTTTTAGAGGAAGGAATTACAGAAGCAGGGTCAATGTCTTCCTGGATTGCGGCAGGAACGTCATACACTAACCATGACATTGAAATGATCCCAATTTACCTTTTTTATTCAATGTTTGGATTTCAAAGAGTTGGAGATTTTGCGTGGGCAGCTGGAGACAGTCAAGCTCGGGGTTTTCTAATAGGTGCAACATCTGGAAGAACAACTTTAGCTGGTGAGGGTTTGCAACATCAAGATGGTCACAGTCATTTATTATCCTCAACAATTCCTAATTGTGTATCATATGATCCAACTTTTGCATATGAATTGGCAGTTATATTTAGAGATGGTTTAAAAAGAATGCATGAGAAAAAAGAAAATATTTTTTACTATATTACAACAATGAACGAAAATTACCCACATCCAGAAATACCAACAGGTAGTGAACCTGGAATATTAAAAGGAATGTATAAAATAAAAGAATTTTCAAAACATAAAAAAACAAAAATTCAATTGCTTGGTTCAGGCTCAATCTTAAGAGAAATGATGAGTGCTGCAGAAATGCTTCAAGAGGAATATCAAATTGATAGTGAAGTATGGAGTGTTACCAGTTTCAGTGAATTGAGAAAAAATGGAATGGAAATAGAAAGATACAATTTATTGCATCCAGATAAAAAGAAAAAAAAGTCTTATATTGAAGAATGTCTGGGAGGATCCGAGGGTCCTATTTTAGCAGCCTCAGATTATATGAGATTAAATTCAGATCAAATTAGATCTTATGTTAACAAAAGTTTTTACTCTTTAGGTACAGATGGGTATGGTAGAAGTGATACAAGAAAAAATTTGAGAAAATTTTTTGAGGTAGATAAAAATTATATAACAACATATGCTTTGAGTGTTTTAGCAAGCGAACAATTGTTATCTTCAAAACATGCTGTTGATGCGATTAAAAAATATAAAATTGATACTGAAAAACCAATGCCTACTAAAGTTTGATGCCCATAATTGATATAAAAGTACCAAATATAGGTGATTTCAGAGACGTAGAAATCATAGAAATACTGGTAAAAAATGGCCAAGAAATAAGCAAAGGTGAATCAATTATTACTCTTGAGAGTGATAAATCAAGTGTAGAGGTGCCCTCAGATCATTCAGGTAAAATATCAAATATAAATGTAAAAGTAGGCGACAAGGTTTCTGAGGGAGATTTAATACTTAAGATAGAGGTAATTAAAAAAGAAGATACAAAAATAGATAACAAAGAAATCAATAATGCAGAAAAAATTGATACATCAATTGAAAGTCCTTTAGAAAAAAAAGGGGTCGAAACTAGTATAAATAATATTATCAAAACAGGCAAATTGGTACTTGCCAGTCCTAAAGTGAGAAAATTTGCAAGAGAACTTGGAGCTGATATAAATATAATTCCTGGATCTGAAAAATTTGGTAGAGTATCAGAAGATGATATAAAAAGCTTCGTTAAACATGGTATAAATCAAAAACACCCATTGGAAAATAATGCAGAAAATCGAAAGCAACAAATTAAAATTGAATATGATCACTCTGATTTTGGCGAGATTGATATTAAAGATATACCAAGAATAAAAAAGATAGCAGCACCACACCTTGTAAATTCTTTTAATACAATCCCACACGTCACTCATCATGATGAAATTGATATTACTGAAATGGAAGAATTTAGAAATTCATTAACAGATCATTATACTGGAGAAAAATTGAAAATTACTCCACTGGCATTCATTATGAAAGCTTTAGTGGCGGCGTTAAAAGAATTTCCAACTTTTAATTCTTCCATCGAAGATATGAGTAGTGGAAAAATTACTTTTAAAAAATATTTTCATATAGGTATAGCTGTAGACACCCCTAATGGTTTGATGGTTCCTAAAATAAGGCAGGTAGATAAAAAAAACATTCAACATTTATCAGCAGAACTAAGAGAGGTTGCTCAAAAATGTAGAGATTTAAAAATTGATAAGAAGGAATTTTATGGAGGATCAATTACAATATCTAGTCTTGGAGGAATTGGGGGAAGTTTTTTTACACCTATTATAAACTATCCCGAGGTAGCTATATTAGGGGTAAGTAAATTAAATAAAAAACAAATCTTATTTGGAAATCGATTTACAGAAAGATCAATATTACCGATTTCCTTGTCCTATGATCATAGAATTATTGATGGCGCTGAAGCTGCAAGATTTTGTAATGAGATAAGGGATAATTTAGGTAAAAATTTTGCTTTCAAATTAGCCATATAATTATAAGTTTCTCTCTTAATGTCAAAATCAATTTCTATTCTAAGTGCTCTAGGATGTACCTTCATATGGGGCACTACTTTTATAGCTCAAGATACTGGCATGGATTTCATCGGCCCATATTTATTTAACGGTGTAAGATTTTTTGTAGGATTTTTAGTTTTATTGCCTTTTTTTTTATATTTTGAAAAAAAAAATGTAAAGAAGGAGTTAGTAAAAGATAGGAATGAATTTTTTAAATACTCACTTTTAATAGGAGTTTTTTTATTCTTAGGATCTGCCTTACAACAAATATCACTTCAATTCACAGATGTTGCAAATGCAGCCTTTTTTACTATTTTTTATGTACCCATGGTTCCAATAATAGTTTTTTTTCTTTTCAAAGAAAAAATACACTGGAGTAATTGGCCTTCAGTTATTTTGTGTCTTCTTGGTGGTTACTTACTTACAAATTTTTACGACGCGACTATAAGAAAAGGTGATGCACTTGTGGTGTTATGTGCTATATTTTGGGCTCTTCATATTATTTATGTTGGTAAAGTAATTAAGAATTTTAACTTACCAATATTAATAGGACTGATTCAAACTTTTGTTGTCTCTATTCTTTCAATCATTGGTGCAATCGTATTTGAGGAAATAAATATTGATGGAATATTTAAACAAACATACCAAATATTTTATGCGGGTATATTGTCAGGGGGATTTGCTTTTGTCTTACAAATTTATGCACAAAAAAATATTACTCCAACTCCAGCAGCAATAATATTTTCTTTAGAAGGGGTTATTGCAACTATTGCAGCGTGGTTTTTATTAAGTCAAATACTTAATCTAAACAATATTATTGGATGCATATTTATAATTCTAGGAGTTCTTATATCTCAAATAGTACCTGAATTAAAAATAAATAAAGTAAAACAAGACCAAGGATAATAATACTCTGTATATTACAAATATATTTAAGGAAAAATTTTTTGTATAAATTAAAAAATACTTAATAGTAATATATGAAAATATATAAGAAAAAATTATTCCTAATGTTATATTAAAATTTAATGTTTCATCTTTTACAAATGAGTCTTTTAAGGTAAGCACACTTGCTCCCAACAAAGCAGGTATAGATAAAATAAAAGATATTTTAGCAGCATCGTATCTATTAAAATTTAAAAACCTAGAACCAGTTATAACGATACCGGCTCTACTTGCTCCTGGAATTAAAGCTAAGATCTGAAACAAGCCTATTGTAAACATATTTTTTAAATTTAAATCTTCCACGAATGACTTGGATGAAATAAATTTATCAGAAAAATATAATAAAATTCCAAAAACTAATGTTGACCATGCTATGATTTCAATACTACGTAAATTTTCATAAAAATTATATTCATAAAAAAAATAACCTACTACGATCAAGGGTAGCGAACCAACAACAAGCAAATTTAATATTTTCTTATTGTTAGAAAAATCAATTAAGTCTCTAAAGAAATAATGTATGATTGCTATTAGAGAACCTAAATGTAAACTAGCGTCAATTAAAACCGAACTTTTATAACCTTCAAAAATATCTGAAAATAGAACTAAATGTGCCGATGAGCTAACAGGAATAAATTCTGAAATTCCTTGAATTAGTGATAAAATAAGAGTTTGAAGATAAATCAATGACATTAATACTCATTGGTAAACCATATATTTTGAAATTAAAGCAATTCGTTTAATGCATAATACATATGCAGTTAAGTAAAAAACATCTAAAAAAGGGGTTTTTTTTAAAAATAAGGTAAATAATACTTACCTTTATAAGCTTTTTACCTTTTATTTTATGTTATATAAGCCCTCCACAATGTCAGATAAAATGCTTAAATTTGTAAATATAGGTCAACAAAACCCACCTAAAAGATCTATAGATGAGAGAAATAAGGACTTTAATGAGATTTACAAAGAATTTATTGATGAAAAAGCCAAAACTCAATCAAGCAGGTGTTCTCAATGTGGAGTTCCTTTTTGCCAAGTCCATTGCCCATTGAGCAATAATATACCTGATTGGTTAAAATTGACTGCAGAAGGTAGATTAGAAGAGGCATATAAATTATCCCAAAGCACAAATAACATGCCCGAAGTTTGTGGAAGAATATGTCCACAAGATCGACTTTGTGAAGGCAATTGCGTTATTGAACAGTCCGGACATGGAACAGTTACTATAGGATCTGTTGAGAAATTTTTAACTGAAACTGCCTGGGAAAATAACTGGATTAAACCTATAGATGTTAAAAAAGAAATTAATCAAAGTATAGGGATAATAGGAGCAGGTCCAGCAGGATTAGCGTGTGCTGAAGAATTAAGAAAAAAAAATTATAAAGTCACCGTTTATGACAGATACGATAGAGCTGGTGGTTTATTAATTTATGGAATTCCTAATTTTAAGCTAGAAAAGCATGTAGTCTTAAGAAGAATTAAATATTTAAAAGATAGTGGGATAGAATTTGTAAATAATTTTGAAGTAGGTAAAGATAAATCATTTCAAGAATTAAAAGAAAAACATGATGCAATTTTAATTGCAACAGGGGTATATAAAGCAAGAGAGATTGATCTTCCTGGTAGTGATTTAGGAAATATTTTTCCAGCTATGGATTTTTTAACTGCATCAAATAAAAAAGGATTAGGAGATAAAGTTGATTTATTTGACAACGGAGTTCTAAATGCAGAAGGAAAAGATGTAGTTGTAATTGGTGGTGGTGATACTGCTATGGATTGCGTAAGAACCTCAGTAAGACAAAATGCTAATTCAGTCAAATGTTTGTATAGAAGAGATAAAGAAAATATGCCTGGATCAGCACGTGAAGTAGTTAACGCTGAGGAAGAAGGTGTAGAATTTATTTGGCTTTCGAGTCCTAAAGAATTTATGGGAAAAAATAAAGTTGAAATTGTCAAAGCCTCCAAAATGAAACTAGGCGAACCTGACGAAAGTGGTAGAAGAAAACCTATTGAAGAAAAAGATTCTGATTTTGAAATTAAAGCTGATTTAGTTATTAAAGCTCTTGGTTTTGATCCAGAAAATTTACCTAAATTATTTGGTGATATTAATTTGCAGGTATCTAGATGGGGAACAATTAAAGCTGACTTTGATACTATGGAAACAACTATACCAGGAGTGTTTGCTGCGGGTGATATTGTTAGAGGTGCATCATTGGTTGTTTGGGCAATAAAGGATGGAAGAGACGCTTCAGAAAATATTGATAAATTCTTAAAAGATAAAATTCAATTAAATCAAAAAGTTGCATGAAAAATTTAAGAGATAAAAACTTAGAAAAATTAAAAGATAATTATGTTTATAATGAAAATATGGAGCATGATGCTTGTGGTGTTGGACTAGTTGTCTCTACAGAAGGAAAAAAATCAAGAAAAGTCGTTAAAGCTGGAATTGAAGCTCTAAAAGCCGTCTGGCATAGAGGTGCAATTGACGCTGACGGTAAAACAGGTGATGGAGCAGGAATTCATATAGAAATACCAATAGACTTTTTTGTTGAGAAAATTGAAGTTACGGGTCATTCGCATGATAGTTCAGAACTTTGTGTAGGAATGATTTTTTTGCCTAGAAATGATTATGGTGCTCAAGAGGCATGTCGTACTATTGTAGAAAGTGAATTAACAAAAAATAATTTCAATATTTATGGTTGGAGACAAGTACCAGTCAATCCGTCTGTACTTGGAGAAAAAGCAGAACTAACAAGACCTGAAATAACACAAATACTTTTTAAACATAATAATAAAAAACTTCAGGACAAAGAACTTAATAGATCACTCTATGAAACAAGGAGAATAATAGAAAAACAAGCCTCAAGCAATCAATTAAAAGATTTTTATATATGTTCATTTAGTTCGAAATCAATAATCTATAAAGGAATGTTTTTAGCTGAGGTAATAGATGATTTTTATCCTGATCTTAAAGATGATAGGTTTATTTCAAGATATTCTATTTTCCATCAAAGATTTTCCACAAATACAGCGCCAAGCTGGGACTTAGCTCAACCATTTAGGTCATTAGCTCATAATGGCGAAATAAATACTTTAAAAGGTAATATAAATTGGATGAAAGTGCATGAACAAGAAATGCATTCTCCACTTTTTCAAAATATAGAAAATTTGAAACCAGTTATACCGTCAGGAAATTCAGATTCAGCATCATTAGATAATGTTTTTGAATTGCTAACCACATCAGGACATTCAGCTCCATTGGCAAAATTAATGCTAATACCTGATGCGTGGTCAAAAAAAAGCAAAGTACTTCCAAAAGAGCATTTACAATTATTCAATTTTTTAAATAGTTCTATGGAACCATGGGATGGTCCAGCAGCTATTGCAGGAATAGATAATGAATGGGCCATTGTTGCTTCCGATCGTAATGGATTAAGACCAATGAGATATACCGTTACAAATGACAAACTTTTATTTGCAGGCTCAGAAACAGGGATGATTGATATAAATGAAAAAGAAATAATTGAAAAAGGTAGATTAGGACCTGGTGAAATTCTAGGAGTAAGAATTGAAAAAGGAAAAATTTACAGAAATACTGAAATAAAAAATTATTTGGCAAAAGAGTATAAACATTTTAATAATCAAATAATTGATCTTGATAAAAAATTTCCAATACAAAATGAAAAAAGCTTATTTGAAGGAAACGAACTTAGAGAAAGACAATTTTTATTTGGTTACAGTTTAGAAGATTTAGAATTAATTTTACATCCAATGGCTGAAGACGGAAAAGAGGCAACAGGATCAATGGGTGATGATACCCCGCTCGCAGTATTGTCAGATAAATATAGACCACTATATCATTACTTTAGACAAAACTTTAGCCAAGTAACAAATCCTCCAATTGACTCCTTAAGAGAAAATAAAGTAATGAGTTTAAAAACAAGATTTGGAAATCTAGGAAATATTCTTGATTTTAATAATTTAACAGAGGAAAACATTTATGTTTTAGAAAGTCCAATTTTATCAAATAATCAATTTAATAAATTCACAAGTTATTTTAAAGAAAATATTGTAACAATTGATTGCACTTTTTCAGTTGAGCAAAATTTAGAGGAGGCTTTAGACTCTATTAAAAAAGAAGCTGAAATTGCAGTTAGACAAGGTTTTACACAAATTGTTTTAACGGATAAGAATGTTTCAGAAAATAAACTTCCCATTCCAATATTGCTTGCTGTTGGCGCAATAAATACTTATTTAGTAAAACTTAAATTAAGAGGATATGCATCTCTCAATGTTCAAACTGGAGATGCAATGGATACGCATTCATTTGCAACTATCATAGGTGTTGGAGCAACAACAGTAAATCCTTATCTAGCTTTTGATAGTTTATATCATCGTTTTAATAAAAAGTTATTTGGTAATTTTGAATTTGATGAATGCGTGAAAAGATATATTAAATCAATTAATTTAGGCCTCCTTAAAATTATGTCAAAGATGGGAATTTCTGTAATTAGCTCCTACAGAGGTGGATGTAATTTTGAAACAGTGGGATTAAGTAGAACAATAGTAAATAATTTTTTTCCTGGAGTACTATCTAAAATTTCTGGAATAGGACTTACAGGAATAGAAAAGAAAGTAAGGAATATTCATCAACAAGCTTTTTCAAATACCAATAATGTTCTGCCGATTGGAGGTATTTATAGGTATAGAAAAACAGGCGAAACCCACCAGTATCAAGGCAGATTAATACATATGTTGCAAACTGCTGTTACCAAGGGTTCTTACGAAATATATAAGAAATATGCACAAGGTATTTACGATTTGCCTCCAATAAGTCTAAGAGATCTTGTTGGATTTAAAGAAAAAAATTCTATTTTAATAGATGAAGTTGAGCCAATAGAAGAAATTTTAAAAAGGTTTGGAAGTGGAAGCATGTCTCATGGAGCTTTATCAAAAGAAGCGCATGAAACTCTTGCTATTGGTATGAATAGAATTAAAGGAGCTTCATGCAGTGGAGAAGGTGGAGAAGATAAATCAAGATTTAAAATTTTAGATAATGGAGATACAGCAAACTCAAGGGTAAAACAGATTGCTTCTGCTAGATTTGGAGTGACTATAGATTACTTAAACAATTGTAATGAAATAGAAATTAAAATTGCTCAAGGCGCGAAACCGGGTGAGGGAGGTCAATTACCAGGATTTAAAGTAACTGATGAAATAGCTAAACTGAGACATTCTACTCCTGGAGTAACTTTAATTTCTCCTCCCCCTCATCACGACATTTATTCAATAGAGGATCTAGCTCAATTAATTTATGATTTAAAACAAATCAACCCTAAAGCAAGAGTAGGTGTGAAATTAGTTGCTTCATCAGGTATAGGAACAATTGCAGCTGGAGTTGCAAAGGCCAAAGCTGATATTATTTTAATTTCAGGTCATTCAGGTGGAACTGGAGCCACACCGCAAACTAGTGTTAAATATGTTGGTATTCCATGGGAAATGGGTCTTACAGAGGCTAATCAAGTTTTAACTTTAAACAATTTAAGACACAAAGTTACTCTTAGAACAGATGGAGGCATCAAGACAGGAAGAGATGTTGTCATAGCAGCAATGATGGGAGCAGAAGAGTTTGGAGTCGCAACAACAGCGCTTGTTGCAATGGGTTGTATTATGGTGAGACAATGTCATTCAAACACATGTCCAGTTGGAGTATGCACTCAAGATGAAAAATTAAGAGAAAAATTTGTTGGTACACCTGACAAAATTGTAAATTTATTTAAATTTATAGCATCAGAGGTGAGAGAAATATTAGCAGAGCTTGGGTTTAAAAATCTCAATGACATAATTGGAAGAACAGACCTATTAAGACAGATTAGCAAAGGTTCACCTAATTTAGATGATCTAGACTTAAATCCACTTTTTGTTCAAGCTGATCCTGGAAAAAATACTAGATATTGTGAAAAACAAATTATTAATAGTGTTCCTGATACACTAGATCAAAAAATTTGGCCAGAGATAGAAAATAAAATTCAAGAAAAAAAAGAAATTGAAAAAGAATTCATTATTAAAAATACTAATAGAGCGGTAGGTACTAGAATTTCTTACCATCTTTATAAAAAATTTGGTGAAGATAAAATCGAGCACGAGAGCATTAAACTAAACTTTAAAGGTTCTGCGGGACAATCTTTTGGGGCTTTTGCTATAAAGGGTTTAAAACTTTTGTTGAAAGGAGACGCAAATGATTATGTTGCGAAAGGATTGTCTGGTGCAACAATTTCTATAAAACTTCAAGATGAAAGCAATATTAAATCTAAAGAAAATACAATAATTGGAAATACAGTGCTTTATGGAGCTACATCCGGATATTTATTTGCAGCAGGACAGGCTGGAGAAAGATTTGCAGTTAGGAATTCTGGAGCTACAGCTGTTGTAGAGGGATGTGGTTCTAATGGTTGTGAATATATGACTGGTGGTGAGGTTGTTATCTTAGGAGATGTAGGAGATAATTTCGGAGCTGGAATGACAGGAGGCATGGGTTTTATTTATGATCCAAAAAATATATTCCAAAATAAAGCAAATCCAGAAACAATAGTATGGCAGAAACTTGAAACTAAATATTGGGAAAATAAACTAAAAAAACTGATACAAAAACATTATGTAGAAACGAATTCAGAAGTTTCAAAAAAAATTATAAAAGATTTTGATCAAGAAATAATTAATTTTTATCAAGTATGTCCTAAGGAGATGCTCAATAAACTTGAAAATCCAATTACAAATAAACAAAAAAATCTTGCGAGCTAACAAAACAAATTAAATTGTAAA
>QCGH01000010.1 GCA_003280005.1 Pelagibacteraceae bacterium AG-365-D07
TGCAGGTGTAAATATTCAACAGAATAAATTAGTTCAGATCGGACTTACTTATATATATGGAATAGGAAATAAATTTTCATCTCAAATATGCAACGCATTAAATATACCATCTTCAAAAAGAGTTAATGAATTAACAGATGACGAAATATTAAAAATAAGAGAGTATATTGATAGTAATTTTGTTGTTGAGGGAGATTTAAGAAGAGATAATTCTCTAAGTATAAAAAGATTGATTGATCTCGCTTGTTACAGAGGATCAAGACATAAAAAAAAATTACCTGTAAGAGGTCAAAGGACTAGATGTAATGCAAGAACAAGAAAAGGAAAAGCAATTGCAATTGCTGGTAAAAAATTAACACCTTTAAAGAAATAATATATGTCAAAAGAAGATATTAAAAATAAGACACCGGAAAAAGAAGAGATTAAAAAAAAAACTTATTCTAAAAAAAAGAAAGTTAAAAAAAATATTTTAAATGGCATAGCTTACGTTCAATCAACTTTTAATAACACTATAGTTTCAATTGCAGATACTAATGGTAATGTAATTTCTTGGGCATCTGCAGGACAAAAAGGTTTTAAAGGTTCAAGAAAATCAACTCCATATGCTGCACAAGTAGCAGCAGATGCAGCAGCGGTTAAAGCTTTAGAAGTCGGAATGAAAATATTATCTGTTGAAGTAAAAGGCCCAGGTTCTGGAAGAGAAACTGCTTTAAGAGCTTTACAAGCTAGAGGCTTCAAGATTACATCAATAAAAGATACAACACCGATGCCACATAACGGAACTAGACCACCAAAGAAAAGGAGAGTTTAAAATGGAAAGTGTAGATGTTAATTTAAAAAATTGGAAATCATTAATAAAACCATCTAAAATAGATGTCGATCAAAATGATGAAAAAACTTATGCTAAAGTTGTAGCTGAACCATTAGAAAAAGGCTACGGTTTAACAATTGGTAACTCATTAAGAAGAATTTTGTTATCTTCAATTCGTGGTGCTGCAGTCACAGCTATACAAATCGATGGAGTACAGCATGAGTACAGCTCAATTAAAGGAGTAAGAGAAGATGTTACAGATATAGTTCTAAATATTAAATCACTAGCATTAAAAAGTAATTCAGAAGGAAATAAAAAATTAATATTAGATGTTAAAGGACCAGGAGAAATTAAAGCTTCACAGATAACACCAATTCCTGATATTGAAATACTAAATCCTGATTTAGTAATTTGTAACTTAGATGAAAATACAGATTTTCATATGGAATTATTTGTTGGAAATGGCAAAGGTTATGTTTCGGCAGAATTAAATAAACCTGATGAGCCACCTTTAGGATTAATACCTATTGACTCTCTTTTTAGTCCTGTAAAGAAAGTTTCTTATTCTGTTAGTACGGCCAGAGAAGGTAAAGCATTAGATTATGATAAGTTGACAATGGAGATAGAAACAAATGGTTCAATTTCAGCAGAGGACGCTTTAGCTTATTCTGCGAGAATATTTCAGGACCAATTAGGAATGTTCGTTAATTTCGATGAACCTCAGGAAATTAAAATACAAGATCAGCCCAAGGAACCAGAATTTAATCAAAATCTTTTAAGAAAAGTTGATGAACTTGAATTATCAGTTAGATCAATGAATTGCTTAAAAAATGATAATATAATTTATATTGGTGACTTAGTTCAAAAATCTGAAGGAGAAATGCTCAGAACACCAAATTTTGGAAGAAAATCATTAAATGAAATTAAAGAGGTTTTAAGCGGAATGTCCCTTTATTTAGGTATGGAGATACCAAACTGGCCTCCAGATAATATTGCTGAGCTTTCAAAAAAACTTGAGGATGCTATTTAATTAAATGAGACACGGGTTAGGAAATAAAAAGTTAAATAGAACATCAGAGCACAGAAAAGCTCTTATTAAGAACATGCTTAATTCTTTAGTTAAATATGAGCAAATTACCACGACTCTTCCAAAAGCTAAAGTTATAAGACCAGAAGCTGAAAAATTAATAACAATTGGGAAAAAAGATACCTTGGCAAATACAAAAAGATTAGTATCAAAATTACAGAATATTCAAACCGTAAATAAAATCAAAAAAACATTATCAAAAAGATATGAGGCTAGAAAAGGTGGTTATACAAGAATCATTAAAGCTGGCTTTAGATATGGTGATAACGCTCCTATGGCAATTATTGAATTTGTTGATAGAGATGTTCAGGCAAAAAGGGTCGATAGAAAAAAAACTAAGTCAGAAGATAAAACTAAAGAACAAGTAGAACCGGCAAAAAAAACAGCTTAAACTTATCTATAATTAAATGATAGAGGTGATTAATGTTGAAAGCTCCTCAGTTGGCCTAAGAATAGACAGGTGGATAAAGAATAATTTAATTAAAATACCACAGAGCTTAATAGAAAAAGATCTTCGTAATGGAAAAATTAAAGTAAACAAAAAAAAGGTTAAAAGCTCATACAAATTAAACAAATCAGATAAAATTTTTCTTTATAATGTTTCGTATAAAAATTTATCAAAAAAGAAAATTAAATTTATTCCTAAAGACATAATCATCAAAGAAACTGAAAAAGATATAATTGAAAACAATTCTGATTTTATTGTAATAAATAAAAAATCTGGTCTTCCAGTTCAAGGTGGAACAAAAATCAAAGAAAATTTAATTAACATCCTTGAAAATAGTAATTTTTTTGAAAATACAAAACCTTTTATAGTTCACAGAATAGATAAAGATACATCTGGGGTATTAATTATTGCAAAAAATCGTAACACAGCACAACAATTAACGTCTTTGTTTAGAATTAGAAAAATTCACAAAACTTATTTAGCTTTGACAATTGGTCATTTTGATAAAAAAAAAAGTACAATAGATAATAATTTAATTAGATATGAAGGTAATAAAAAAATTTTAGAGAGAGCAATTTCTCATATTCAAAAAATTGATAGTAATAAAAATTTTACTTTATTTAAAGTTAAACCGATAACTGGCAGGAAACATCAAATTAGAAAACACCTTGTTGACCTTAAGTGTCCTGTAGTTGGAGATAAAAAGTATTATATAGAAAAGCAAAGTGGCAATAATCAATTAATGCTACACGCTTATGAATTGAGATTTATATTAAATGAAAAAAAGTATACTTTCAAAGCTAAAATTCCAGACATTTTTAAAAAATTTCTAATTAAGAATAATTTAAAACAGAAAGATTTTTAATTAATTTTTTTTCTAACATATTTCTAAATTTCAAATAATCAATTTTAGAAATGTCACTCAAAGTAATTACTTTTTTATCTTTTAAACCACAAGGAATTATTTTATTAAAATAATCTAGATTATTATTAATATTTATAGAAAATCCATGATATGCTATCCATTTCTTAACTCGGATTCCTATAGCACCAATTTTTTTATTTTCGTTAATATGATTTACCCAAATTCCTATATTTTTTCTATCACTGTGACTCTTAATTTTGAATTCTTTTAAAGTGTCTATTATTGTGTTTTCTAAGGAAATTATAAATTTTCTAATATCTTTTTTTCGTTTAGTTAAATCAATTACAAAATAGCATACTAGTTGACCTGGTGAGTGACATGTTAACTTTCCACCTCTTGATGTTTTGATCACCTTAATAGATTTATCTATTATTTCTGATTTTCTAAAACTTGATCCAGCTGTATATATCGTTTCGTGTTCTAAAAACCAAATTAATTCATTTGCTTCATTATTAATTACTTTTTCTAGTCTTTCTTCAAGTAAACTTATAGCAAAAGAATAATCTACTGGTTTTATTGATTTTTTTATCTCTATACTCATATCTTAATTGTAATATAAGGATATCGCTCTAAAAAACTAGGGATATCATTTATGAGTTTGATTAAAAAAAGCAAAGATAAAATTGTAAATTTTGAATTTAATAAAGAGTACATAAAAGTAATTACTGAAAAAATTTCAATTAATGATGCGTCATTTATTAATAATTCATTTAAAGACATGCACCCTGCAGATGCTGCAGACATAATCGAACATTTATCGCAAGATGACAGAGAAAGCCTGATTAAACTGAGCAACTTTAAAATTGATCCAGCAATATTTATTGAACTTAACGAAGCAATCCAGACAGAAATTACTAAATATTTATCAAATGAAAGTATTGTATTTATTTTAAAAAACCTTGATTCAGATGATGCTATTCAAATCTTAGAAAATTTAGATGAAAAAAATAAAAATGATGTTCTTGGTTCATTGCCACCGAAAGATAGGTTTGTTTTATTGGAAAGTTTAAGCTATCCAGAGGACAGTGCTGCAAGAATTATGCAAAGACAGTTTACAGCAATACCAAGTAATTGGTCTGTTGGACAAACAATTGACTATTTAAGAGAAAATAGAGATCTACCAGAAGAGTTCTTAGAAATATTTATTGTTGATAACGAATTTAAACCAATAGGAACAGTGCCATCATCTAAAGTTTTGCGAACACCGCGTGAAACTAAAATGATATCAATTACTAATGAAACACAATTTCTTATTCCTGTTGATATGGATAGAGAAGAAGTTGGTAGAATGTTTGAAAATTACAATCTTAACTCTGCATGTGTAGTTGATAAAAATAACAAGCTTGTTGGAATGATTACAAACGACGATGTTTTAACAGTACTGGCAGAAGAGGCGGAGGAAGATGCCTTGAGATTAGCAGGTGTTGGTGATGAAGAGATAACAGATGGAATTGTCACAAAAACAAAAAGAAGATTCAACTGGTTATTACTAAATTTATTTACAGCATTTTTGGCAACATGGGTAATTAGTTTGTTCGGAGCAACAATTGAACAAATGGTTGCTCTTGCATTTCTTATGCCAATTGTAGCGTCTATGGGTGGCAACGCAGGCATGCAAACACTTGCCGTTACCGTGAGAGCTATAGCAACTAATGATTTAACTGAAAATAATTTTTCACAAAATATAATTAAAGAATTTTCGATAGGAATTTTAAATGGTATTATTTTTGCAATAATCAGCGCAGCAATTGTGCAATTGTGGTTTCAAGATTCAATTTTATCATTAATTATTTCGATATCTATGATTTTAAATATGATTGTAGCAGGTTTATTTGGGATATTAATTCCTATTAGTTTAAAAAAATTTAAGGTGGACCCAGCTATTGCATCAAGTGTTTTTGTAACCACTATTACAGATGTAATTGGATTTTTATCATTTTTAGGTATTGGAGCATATTTTTTTTATTAATCAAACATTATCAATTAATCTTACCTTGCCCTGTCTATAAGCAATAAATATTCTAAAATTTTTTTTAGAAATATTTCTTGAAAGATTAAAAGAACTTCTAATTTCAAAATATTCTATATTATCACATAAGTTATTAACTTTATTTTTGTAAAAATTTAAAAACTTAATATTTTTCGAATTTAAAATAATTCTTTTTTTAAAATTAAAAAGCAATTTTGAGATTTTTTCTGATTTTCTCAATTGAAATTTATTTAATAGGATATTTCTTGATGATAAGGGTAATTTATTTTTATTTCTAATTGTTTTACAAGTAATTATCTGGATATTAAATTTTTTTTGTAAATATTTTTTTATTAAATAAACTTGTTGAAAATCTTTCTCTCCAAGAATTAAATATTTTAAACTAATTTTCTGTAAAAACCTGCTTATAACTGCAAGCACACCTTCGAAATGTCCCGGGCGATGTTTTGCACAGAGTATAATATCTTTATTAGATATGATTAATCTCTTTTTTATACCTTTTTTATATATTTCATAAGTCGTAGGTAAAAATAAATAATTAACATTTAATTTTTTTAGAAGAGAGATATCTTTATTTAAACTTCTTGGATATTTAATAAAATCTTTTTTTTCATTAAATTGTGAAGGATTTACAAAAATACTAACCAACACATTTTTTGTTTTTTTTTTAGCATATTTAATAAGTGAAATATGACCTTCGTGCAATGATCCCATTGTTGGAACGAAACCAATATTTTTATTATAATTAAGTTCTCTATTTAAAATATTAAAGCTTTTAATAATTTTCATTTATGATACTTGATTAAATATTACATTATGATCAAACAAGCAATAATACCACTCGCAGGATTGGGCACAAGATTGCTGCCGTTAACAAGTGTATTTCCTAAAGAATTACTTCCCATTAATGGAAAACCTGGTTTAGAATATATTTTAGATGAATGTATTGATGCTGGTGTTAATGAAATAATATTTATTATCTCTTCTAAAAAAAAGCTAATTAAAAAATATTTTTATAATGACAATTTTTTTAAGAAAATTATAAAAAAAAAGAAAGATGGTCGTGTAAAAAAAGAATATAAAAAAATATTATCGTTAAAAAAAAAAATCAAATTTGTTTATCAAAATAAGCCTCTCGGCACAGGAGATGCGATATTAAAAACAAAAAAATTTATAACCGGTTCGCATTTTTTAGTTTTATTCCCTGACGATTTAATTTTAAAAAAAAATTGTTCAAAAGATATGATTGCATTAAATAAAAAATTTAATTGTTCAGTAATGGCATCTAAAAAAGTTAAAAGGAAAGATGTTAGTCGTTGGGGTATTTATTCAATTAAAAATAAAATAAATAATAAAAATTTTATAATTAAAGATGTTATTGAAAAGCCAAAAATAAATAAAGCACCATCAACCAATGCCGTTATAGGAAGATACATCCTTCCTAAAGAAATTTTTTTAAAGTTACAAAAACAGAACAAAGGAGTTGGCGGTGAAATTCACATTACTGATGCAATAAGAAAATTAATCAACGCTAAATATAAATTCATTGGCCACAATTTTGCCGGCAAATATTTAGACTGTGGAACTATGAATGGTTATATAAAATCATCTTTAGAAATATCAAAATTATGAAATTATGTATGATAGGCACAGGATATGTTGGATTAGTCAGTGGAGTTTGTTTTGCTGATCTTGGAAATGAAGTTATTTGTGTTGATAAAGACAAGCTTAAAATAAATAAATTAAAAAAATCCATAATACCAATTTATGAACCTGGCCTAGATGAGCTTGTAAAAAAAAACTTTAAAGCCGGAAGATTAAAATTTTCAACAGATCTTGCTGAGTCAGTTCAAAAATCAAATATAATTTTTATCTGTGTAGGTACGCCAACAAAAAAAAATAGATATGAGGCTGATCTATCCCAAGTTTATTCAGCTGCTAAAGAAATCAGTAAAAATATCAAATCATTTAAAATTATAATAAACAAATCTACTGTTCCAGTAACAACTGGAGATAATGTTGAAAAAATTATTTCAAAAAAAGTAAAACACAATTTATTTAGTGTCGTATCAAACCCAGAATTTTTAAGAGAGGGTGAGGCTATTAGAGATTTTATATATCCTGATAGAGTTGTAATTGGTACAAAAAATAAAAAATCTAATAAAATTTTAAAAAATTTATATTTGCCTTTAATTTCAAAAGGTGCAAAATATATTAATACATCCAGAAGAGCAGCTGAATTAATCAAATATGCATCTAACGCATTTCTTGCTACTAAAATTACATACATTAATGAATTAGCTAACTTATGTGAAAAACTTAAAATCAATGTCGAAGATGTATCAATTGGTATTGGAACAGATAAAAGAATAGGAGGAAGATTTTTAAGAGCTGGACCAGCTTATGGGGGCTCATGTTTTCCAAAGGATACTAGAGCATTAATAGATACAGCTAACAAATCTAAAACATCTTTATCGCTTATAAAAACAGTTGTAGATTCAAATGATAAAAGATCAAATCTTCTTTTAAAAAGAATAACCACGATCTTAAAAAATAAAATTAAAAATAAAAAAATTACTTTCTTAGGTGTAACATTCAAAGCCAATACAGATGACATGAGGGAATCATCAAGCTTAAAAATGATACCTTTTTTAAATAAAAAAGGTGCAAAAATTAGATATTATGATCCAACAGGCAAAAAATCTGAATTTGATAAATTTAAAAATGTAGAATTCAAAAATAATATAAAGGATGCTTGTGAACTATCAGACTTAATTATTTTACATACTGAATGGAATGAATTCAAGCTTATAGATTTAAAAAAAATTGTTAAAAAGAAAAATTTTATTATTTATGATCTTAGAAATATTTATTCATCAGAAAAAATGAAAAAAAACAATATCAAATACTTTGGAATTGGAAAATAATTAGTTTAGTTCAAAAATTGCGTCAACTTCTACAGCAACACCCAATGGTAAACTGTTTGAACTGACTGCGGCTCTTGTGTGCATACCTTTATCACCAAATATTTTGGCAATTGTGTCAGATGCACCATTAATTACCTTTGGTTGTTCTGTAAATTCATCTGTAGAATTAACGAAACCAGTAAGTTTGACGCAAGATTTAACTTTTGAAAGGTCATTATCTAAGTGCTTTTTAACTTGAGCTACAATACTCAAGGCACATCTAATAGCTGCATCATAACCTTGAGATGTTTTTAAGTCTTTGCCCAATTTACCTTTTATTAAATTACCGTTGGCATCAATTGAAATTTGCCCTGATATATATAAAAGTTTTCCAACTTCTTTTGTTGCAACATATGAACCAACTGGATCTGCAGCTTTTGGCAATTCAATGTTATTAATTTTTATATTTTCTTCAAAATTCATTTCTTTTTTTTGAACCAATCTGAGATATATTTTTTCTCTTTAATATTTGACGTATCCAGTCCTATGTTTGATGTTTTTTCTTTAGATTTCTTAGCTAAGCAACCTATATATTCTTTTGAAAGTTTATTTAATTTAGAACAATCAATATTACTATATGCGTTATTGTTTGTAATAGTAAATAATATTAATATAAAAATAAATTTTTTCATTTTCTTTTTTTTTTGTTTCTATCGTATTCTCTTCTTTTTTCTATCAAAATTAAAGCCTCATCCATAGTTAATTCTAGAGGGTCTTTTTCCTCAGGTATTGTTGCGTTTAATGATTTATATTTTATATAAGGTCCATATTGACCTTTCATAATTCGCACCGGTTTTTTATCTTCAGGATGTTCTCCTAGATCTTTTATTAAAGATGATGATATCCTTCCGGGTTTGGCATCAGCTATAAGTGTAATTGCTCTATTTAATCCAATCGTAAATAGTTCTTCAACATTTTCTAATCTAGCAGATTTATTATCACATTTAAGATAGGGACCAAATCTACCTGAATTAACTGTTATATCTTTTCCATTATCAGGATGTTGACCTATAATCTTAGGTAGAGAACATAAGTAATTAGCTTTTTCTAAATCTATTTGATCTATTTCAATACCCTTTGGTATAGAAACATTTTTAAAATTATTATTATCTTTTTTCTTTTTCTTTTTCTTTGATAATTCTTTTTCTTCTTCTCCAGTCTTCTCGTACTGAAGGTATGGTCCAAATCTACCATTTTTTAAATAAATATCTTTACCATTTTCATTTTGACCAATTAATTTAGGTTCGGCCAAAGCAATTTGATCATTTGCCTTTATTTTAGACAAGGGTCTTGTAAATTTACATTCAGGATAATTAGAACAACCAATAAAAGCACCACCTCTAAAACTGTTTTTTAAGCTTAATTCTCCTGTTTCACAAAGCTTACAATTTCTATTAATTTTACCATCTTTATCTGCCTCAAAAATTAGCTCGCCAAGACTTTCATTCAAAAGATCTAAAACCTCTCTAGTTCTTTTTTCTTTAACATTTGAGACATTTAAATTGAAATCTTTCCAAAAATTTTCAAGTACTTTAACCCATTCTTCTTTTCCCGATGTAATATCATCAAGCTGTTCCTCTAATCCTGCAGTAAATCCATAATCAACATATTTTGAGAAAAGTTTTTCTAAAAAAGCAGATAAAAGCTTTCCTCTATCAGTAGGAAAAAAACGTTTATTTAAAATATCAGCGTATCCTCTATTAGATATAACAGATATGATACTTGCATATGTTGATGGTCTCCCAATACTCAATTCTTCAAGTTTTTTTACTAAACTTGCTTCAGAAAACCTTGGAGGTGGCTGTGTAAAATGTTGCTCATCAACAAATTGATCAATATTAACAATTTCTTTTTTTACGTCTGGTAGTATTTTTTCATCTTCGTCGTCATCCATTCTTGTTAATTTAAGAAAACCATCAAATTTAATTGTAGATCCAGAGCATTTAAAATGGTTTAATTTATCATCTGATATAATTGTAATAGTTTTTCTATCAAATTTTGCTGCCTCCATCTGCGATGATAACGCTCTAGACCATATTAGATCATATAATTTAATTTGATCTGTACTTAGAAATTTTTTCATTTTTTCTGGAGTTCTTGATATATCGGTTGGCCTAATAGCTTCGTGGGCTTCTTGTGCGTTTTTTGCTTTTTTACCAGAATAATTGTTAGGTTTTATTGGCAAAAAATTTTCTCCATAAGTTTTTTTAATAAAATTTCTAAAATCAGTAACAGCATCGTTTGAAATATTCGTACCATCTGTTCTCATATAGGTAATTAATCCAACTGTGTCTCCTTCAATATCTATTCCTTGATACAATCTTTGAGCAATTTGCATTGTTCTTGATGCCCCAAAACCTAACTTACTTGACGATGTTTGTTGGAGAGTTGATGTTGTAAATGGTCCAAGAGGATTTCTGGTATAAACTTTTGAACTTATATCAAAAATCTTATATTTAGATTCTTTAATTTTTTTTATACTATTATTGATTGCTTCTTTATTTATAAAAGAAAATTTCTCAACTTTTTTATTGTTAAGCAGTACGGGATTTGAATTTAATATATCACCATTAGAGGTTTTAAAGTTTACATTTAATGTCCAAAACTCCTCTGGAATAAACTGCTCTATTTCATGTTCTCTTTCCGTTAATAATCTTAAAGCCACAGATTGTACTCTACCGGCAGATTTGGAACCTGGTAATTTTGTCCAGAGAATAGGTGAAATATTAAATCCAACTAAATAATCAAGAGCTCTACGAGCCATATATGCATCAACAAGATTAGTCTCTATATTTCTTGGATTATCAATCCCATTTGTTACAGCTTTTTTTGTTATTTCATTAAATACAACTCTTTCAATTTTTTTATCTTTTAAAAGTTTTTTTTCATCTAGATACTCTTTCACATGCCAAGCTATTGCTTCACCCTCACGATCTGGATCAGTAGCAAGAATAATTTTTTTAGAATCTTTAGCAGCATCGGTTATTTCTTTTAAATATTTTTTTGAAAAACTATCAACTTCCCATATCATCTTAAATTTATCTTCTGGATCAACAGATCCATTTTTAGAAGGAAGGTCCCTGATATGGCCGTAGCTAGCTAAAACTGTATAATCAGAGCCCAAATATTTATTTATAGTTTTAGCTTTTGCGGGACTTTCAACAATAACAAGATTCATAAGTAGAGAAGTTACACAAAAAATATATGTATAGTCAAATTAATAAATTTTTGTTTTAGATTCTGTACGATTTAGCAGTCTTTTTATATTTTCTCTATGGGTATAAAAAATCAGAATAAACATAATTATAAAGAAATAAACTAAATCGTCATTAAAAATTAAATAATTAATTATCGGGATAGATAGTGTACCTAATAGTGACGACAAAGAAGAATATTTAAACATAACAAAAATAATTAACCAAACTATTCCGAAACTAATTCCTAAATAAATATTTATACAACAAAGTATGCCAACGTAAGTTGCAACACCTTTGCCACCTTTAAACTTTAACCAAATTGGAAAAACATGACCTAAAAAAACACATAGTGATGAAATATACAAAAATTCTGAATAATAAATTTTAACAAAAATTACTGGTATTACCGCTTTAAGTATATCCAATATTAATGTAGCGTATCCAAGTGATTTATTACCAGTCCGTAAAGCATTTGTTGCACCAATATTTCCTGAGCCGATTTTTCTAATATCTTTATTTAAAAATATTTTAGTTAATAAGAAACCAAAAGGTATTGAGCCCAATAAATATGATATAAATATAATTATTTCTAATTTCATTTTTATTTTATTTTATATAATTCTTGGCCTTTAACAAAAGTACTTAAAACTTTACCTTGTAGTTTTCTACCCTCAATTGATGTATTTTTTGATTTGGAAACTAGATTTTCTTTTTTAACAATCCAAGGTTTGTTTATATCAACTATACAAAAATCCGCATCTGTACCCACACTCAAATTTCCTTTTTCAATCTTTAAGATTTTAGCCGGATTATGAGTAATTAATTCTATTATTTTATCTAATTTAATTGATCCATTATGAAATTGCTCTAGTGCTAGACTTAGAAATGTTTCTATTCCTGATGCACCAGTAGCAGCTTGTGAAAAAGTCAGTCTTTTTGACTCTTCGTCTTCAGGTTTATGGTCTGACACAATAACATTGATTAAATTTTTATTTATACCTTCTATTAATGAAACTCTGTCTTCTTCAGTTCTTAAAGGAGGAGAGAGTTTTAAAAATGTTCTAAATTCACCAATGTCGTTCTCATTTAGAGCAAGATTATTAATCGAAACTCCTGTTGTAAAATCAACAATATTTTTTTTATAATTTATTAATTCCAAAGATTTTTTGCTAGATATTTGTAAGATATGGTATCTACAATTGGTATCTTCCAACAGACTTAAGTCTCTCTCTATAACAATTTTTTCTGCAAGATCTGAAATCCCCGGTATTCCAAGTTTAGTAGATATAATTCCATCATTTATCATTCCATCTTTTGAAAGTTCTTGATCTTCTGCATGTTGCATTACTAAACAATCAAAGTCGTATGCAGATTTAATAATTCTAGACATTACTCTTGAACTTTGAATTGATTTGATACCATCTGTAAACCCAACTATACCTTTATTTTTTAACAATCCAAACTCACACATATTAGTTCCTGCGGCATCTTTAGTTAATGTTGCTGTAGGAAATATATTAATTTTAGATTTATCTCTTCCTCTTCTTTGAATAAAATCAACTATTGAAACACTATCAATTATAGGTTTAGTATTTGGCATAGTAACTACCGATGTTACACCACCAGCCAAAGCAGCTTCACTTAATGATCTATAATTTTCCTTATATTCAAAACCAGGCTCACCTCCAAAAACTCTCATATCTACAATTCCTGGAAAGATATGTTTACCACTAAGATCAATATATTTTTCTCTACTTGGTATGTTATTCTTATTTACTCTTTTTCCAGAAGCTTCAATTTTACCGTTTTCATCAATAATTAATCCGCCAATTTCATTAACTGAATTACATGGATCAACTATATTGGCATTTAGAAAGTATTTTTTTTTATTTATCATTAGCTACAAAAAATTTTTAAACATGCCATTCTAACGGCAACTCCTAATTCAACTTGTTCTTTGATAACACTTTTATTAATATCATCAGCTAGCATTGTATCTATTTCAATTCCCCTATTCATTGGGCCCGGGTGCATAATTAATGCGTCTGGTTTTGCATATTCAAGTTTGTCTGGTGATAATCCATAATATTCATAATATTCTCTATTTGATGATAAGTAAGAACTTGACATTCTCTCATTCTGAAGTCTTAGCATCATTACTATATCACAATCTTTAACTCCTTTTTTCATATCAGTAAAAAGATTAACCCCAAATTTATCTAAATCTTTTGGTAATAAATTTGATGGACCTATTATATTTACTTCTGCTCCCAACATGGTTAATAAATATATATTTGATCTAGCAACTCTTGAATGAAGTATATCTCCACATATAGCAATTTTTAATCCTTCAATATTTTTTTTTCTATTTATTATAGTTAAAGCATCTAACAAGGCTTGCGTTGGATGTTCTCTTCTTCCATCACCAGCGTTTAAAACTGCACAATTAACTTTTTGTGATAATAGGTTGCAAGCTCCAGAATCTTGATGTCTAATTACAATTATATCTGGATGCATAGCATTTAAAGTCATTGCTGTATCAATTAGGGTTTCCCCTTTTTTAATTGCAGAATTTGTAATATTCATTGACATTACATCGGCACCCAATCTTTTTCCCGCTAACTCAAAAGAACTTTGTGTTCTTGTAGAAGGTTCAAAAAATAGATTGATTTGAGTTTTACCTTTAAGGAGATCTAATTTTTTATTCTTACTTCTGTTAAGTTCTATAAATTGTTGAGCCTCATTTAAGATAAACTTAATTTCAGAAACTTTTAAATCTTGAATACCTAGGAGATGTTTTTGAAAAATTTTAATAGCTTTGTTTGTGTAAGTGGCCATTAAAGCTAACTCTATAGCTATATTGTTTCATATAATCAAGTGTTATTTGCTTAAAAAATCCAAGACACCTTGCAATATGAAAGTAGCTGAATTTTGATCTATATTTTTCACTCTTTTTGATACATTTATATCCAATTTGCTTGATAGATTGAATGAACCAACTGTTGAAAGTCTTTCATCCCATAAAACTATCGGAATAATGATTTCTTTTCTTATTAACTTAATTTTATCTTTAACTGATTGAGCCGAAGGTCCTTCTGTACCATCCATATTTAATGGTAACCCAAAAATAATACCTTTTATGTTATTTTCTAAAATTACTTCTTTAAATCTAGAAATAAGATTATTTAAATTTGTAAATTGAATAGTTTCATATGGTGTTGCGATTTTTCTATTTTCGTCACATATTGAAACACCAATTCTTTTGGTACCCATATCAATTCCTAATAATCTGGATTTATTGTCTAATTGAACCTTTAATTCATCAATTGTGATCATATTGTATTTTCTAAATATAATGATAATTTGCCATAAAATTAATTATCATATGAGTATAGATCTTAAAACTGTAAAACACATATCTAAATTATCAAGAATTTCAATTGATGATCAAAAAGCCAAGAAATTAGAGAAAGATCTTAATTCTATTTTTAAATGGATTGAGCAACTTAATCAGTTAAACACCGATAATGTTGATCCATTAACATCAATTGCTGAAACGACTTTAAGATTTAGAAAAGACCAAATAGTATCTAAAAATATTAGAGAAGATGTTCTAAAAAATTCACCTAAAGATAATAAAGATTATTTTGTAGTACCAAAGGTAGTAGAATAATGGCAAATTTAATAGACTTAACTCTTAGCGATCTTGTAAATAAAGTTAAGTCTAAAGAAATTTCATCAAAAGAAATAACATCTACTTACATAGATAGATCAAAACAATCAAAAAAACTAAATGCATATGTAGAAGAGACTTTTGATAGAGCACTTAAAAGTTCTGAAAAATTTGATACTAAACCTGATTTTAAAAAAAAACTCCCAGGAATCCCGTTAGCAGTAAAAGATCTATTTTGCACAAAAAATGTAAAAACAACAGCCAGTAGTAAGATTTTAGAAAATTTCATACCAAGTTATGAATCTACAGTTACTGAAAATCTTTGGAATGAAGGAGCAATTTTAATAGGTAAATTAAATTGTGATGAGTTTGCAATGGGTTCTTCAAATGAAACTAGTCATTTTGGAAATGTTATTAGTCCAATTGATGATAATCTAGTTCCTGGAGGTTCGTCCGGGGGATCAGCTTCAGCTTTAGCAGCAAAACTTACACCAGCAACAATTGGAACTGATACCGGTGGATCAATAAGACAACCTGCATCTTTTACAGGCATAGTTGGTTTAAAACCTACTTATGGAAGTTGCTCAAGATATGGAATAGTTGCCTTTGCTTCCTCATTGGATCAGGCAGGACCAATGACTAGAGATGTAAAAGATTGCGCATTGATGTTAGAAGTTATGAGTTCTTTCGATCCAAAAGACTCAACTTCAATTAATTTTAAACGTCCAAATTATTCATCTAACTTAAATATAAATATCAAAGGAAAAAAAATTGGAATACCTAAAGAGTATAGAGTTGACGGAATGACTTCCGAAATTGAAAAACTTTGGGAAAAAGGCAAAAATTATTTAAAAGATTGTGGTGCAGAAATTATAGATATTTCTTTACCTCACACAAATTATGCTCTGCCTGCTTATTATATTGTTGCTCCAGCAGAAGCATCATCTAATTTAGCAAGATATGACGGAGTTAAATATGGATTTAGAGCCGACGGTGAAAATTTAATTGATATGTACGAAAAAACAAGGTCACAAGGTTTTGGTGATGAAGTAAAAAGAAGAATTATGATTGGCACTTATGTACTATCATCAGGATATTATGATGCTTATTATCTAAAGGCTCAAAAGGTAAGAAAACTTATTAAAAATGATTTTGATAATGCTTTTAATAAGGTAGATGCAATATTGACTCCATCAACGCCAAGTTCAGCATTTAAAATTGGAGATAAAAAAGATGATCCAGTTTCAATGTATTTAAACGATATTTTTACAGTTCCTGTAAATTTAGCTGGTTTACCAGGGATTTCTATTCCAGCAGGATTAGATAAAAACAATTATCCTCTAGGATTACAAATAATTGGAAAACCATTCGATGAGCAAGGAATATTAGATATTGCATATTCGATGGAAGAAAAAATAAATTTTAAATTAAAAACTAACGATTGGTGGATTAAGTGAGTAAAGATCAATACTTAATTGAGAAAAATGGTAACAAATATGAAGTTATTATTGGTTTAGAAGTTCATGCTCAAGTGCTCTCAGATTCAAAATTATTTTCTACATCGGCAACAAAATTTGGATCTGAGCCTAACACTCAAGTAAGTCTGGTTGACGCAGCATTTCCTGGAATGCTGCCAGTTATCAATGAGTTTTGTGTAAGACAAGCAGTTAAAACAGGCATTGGTCTAAATGCAAAAATTAATAAGAAATCTATATTTGATCGAAAAAATTATTTTTACGCAGATCTTCCACAAGGTTATCAAATCTCACAATATAAAGATCCGATTGTCGGTGAGGGTACTGTAGTTTTAGATTTACCATCTGGGCCTAAAACAATTGGAATAGAAAGACTTCACCTTGAACAAGATGCAGGAAAAAGCATTCATGACATAGATCCAACAAGTACATTAGTAGATCTAAACAGATCTGGTGTAGCATTAATGGAAATAGTGAGCAAACCTGATCTTAGATCACCTGAGGAAGTGAACTTATATATCAAAAAATTAAGATCAATAATGAGATATTTAGGTACTTGCGATGGAAATATGCAAGAGGGTTCACTCAGAGCCGATGTAAATGTATCAGTAAGAAAAGTAGGTTCAGACAAGCTAGGTACACGTTGTGAAATTAAAAATGTAAATTCTATTAAATTTATGCAAATGGCTATTGAATATGAAGCAAATAGACAAGCCGAACTTTTAGAAGAGGGTAATGCAGTTGATCAAGAAACAAGATTATTTGACACAAAAAAAAATAAAACCAGGCCTATGAGATCAAAAGAAGATGCTCACGATTATAGATATTTTCCTGATCCTGATCTTTTACCGCTAGAATTTGATGATCAATTTATCGAAAATATAAAAAAAGAAATACCCGAACTTCCAGATCAAAAAAAGAATAGATTTATTGAAAAATTTAAATTAAGTCCTTATGAGGCAACAATCTTAGTTTCAGATTTAGATACATCAAAATTTTTTGAAAAAGTAATTGAAAAATCAGATGTAAAATTGTCAGCAAATTGGATAACTGGTGAATTATTCGCGCTCTTAAACGAAAATAATCTTGAAATTGCTGAAAGCCCAATAAGCCCTGAAAATTTGTCAAAATTAATTAATTTAATTTCTAATGGAACAATTTCAGGAAAAATTGCAAAAACAATATTTGAAATAATGTCTAAAGAAGACAAAGACCCAAATATTATTGTGGAGGAAAAAGGATTAAAACAAGAAAGCGATCCAAAGGCATTAGAAGATTTAATTCAAAAAGTACTAAACTCTAATGAAGATAAGGTGAATGAATACAAAAGTGGAAAAGATAAATTATTTGGTTTTTTTGTTGGTCAGGTAATGAAAGAAAGCAAAGGAAAGGGTAATCCTCAAATGATCAATAAAATTTTAAAAGATAAACTTAATGGATAAAAATATTAATATCGATCAAAAATTGATCGATTATATATTCACTCACACAAGTAATTTACATCCTATTCAGAAAGAATTAATTAAATATAACGAAAATTTAGGTCATATTAAAAGACTCCAAATATCTATATTGCAAGCTAGTTTCTTACAATTTCTTATTAAATCAAGAAATATTAATAATTGTTTAGAAGTTGGAACTTTTACAGGTTACAGCACTTTATCAATGGCACTATCTCTAAATAAAAATGGAAAAATCCTTACTATAGATAAAGATAAAGAAAAAAATATGATTGCTAAAAGTTTTTTTAAAAAGGCAAAAGTTTTAAATAAAATTAAAACAGAAGTATCAAATGGTAACGACGCTTTAATAAAACTAATTAAAAATAAAAAAAAATATGATTTAATTTTGATTGATGCAGATAAAGAAAATTATATTAGCTATTTTGACAAATCTTTAAAATTATTGAATAAAAATGGCCTATTAGTTGTAGATAATATACTTTGGAAAGGTCAAGTAATAAATGTTAATTCCAAAGATAAATTAACTAATAAAATTAAAATGTTTAATCTACATGTAAAAAAATCTAAAATTAACAAATATATTCTTCCAATTGGTGATGGTTTTTATATTTGCTGGAAATAAATGATTACAGTCTTATCTTTTTATAAATTACAAGAAATTAAAAAATTAAAAATTCTTAAAAATTTATTGTTCAAGAAAATTAACTTCTTATCTATTAAAGGTTTAATTATACTTTCTCCCGAAGGTATTAATGGGACCCTTGCAGGCACTACAACTAATATTAATATTATAAAAAAAATAATTCTTAAAAATTTAAATATTTCTAAATTTGATATTCAAAATATAACAAAATCTAAGTTTATACCTTTTTTAAAATTAAAAATTAAAATTAAGACTGAGGTAGTTCCCATAAATGAAAAATACAATTTTAAAAAAAATTTAAAAAAAAAATATCTTACGCCATTACAATGGAACAAGTTTCTTGAACTTGAGAACTCAAAAATAATTGATGCTAGAAAGCCTTTTGAGTACAAAGTTGGTACTTTTAGAAAAGCAATTAATCCTAATACAAATAAATTTAGAGAATTTAAAAATTATCTTTCTACAATTAAAAAAGATGAACACATTGGTATGTTTTGTACAGGTGGAATTAGATGTGAAAAGGCATCCAATTATCTTTATAAAAATGGATTTAAAAATATTTATATGCTTAAGGGAGGAATTATTAATTATTTTAACAAAATAAAACCCAAAAATAGCAAATGGAAAGGTGAATGCTTCGTTTTTGATAATAGAGTGACTATAAAAAAAGATGCCACACCTGGAACTTATGGGATATGTAATGGATGTAGAATGCCTATATCTGCTAAAGAAATGAAATCCTTTAAATATAAAATAGGCCTTTCTTGTCCTAAGTGTTATGACACATTATCAAATGATCAAATAAAAAGATTTACTATGCGTCACAATCAAATTGTAAATTCTAAAATAAATTTCAAATTTAGAGAAAAAAAATAAAATGAACATTCTTACTGATAATATAAAAAAATTAATTAGGAGACTTGCAATTCCAGCAGTAGTAGGAACATTATTTCAAACTCTTTATAATGTTGTTGATACCTTTTTTGCTGGAAAAATCTCTCCAGAAGCCCTTTCAGCTTTAAGCAAATCTTTCCCTGTTTATTTTATAATTATTGCAACATCAATTGGAGTAACAGTTGCAGGGACTTCATTAATAGGAAACAGCATTGGAGAAAAAAATGAAAAAAATTCATTATTTTATTTTTCACACGTTGTATATTTTGCAATAATAATTTCGATAATAATCACTTTTTTAGGTCTCAATTATTCTGAAAAAATATTTATTTTAATGGGTTCTAGTGAATATGTAACAAGCTTGGGTTTACAGTATACTGATATTATTTTTTATGGCTCAATAATCTTTATATTAGTTGTTGCAATAAATTCTTTACTTCATGCAGAAGGAGATACAAAAACCTATAGAAATGTCTTAATTTTATCTTTTTTAATAAATATAATTTTAAATCCTATATTGATTTTTGGTTTTATGTTTATTCCTGCTTTTGGAGTCAAAGGAATTGCTATATCAACTTTAGTTGCACAGTTTGTTTCTTTTACCATAATTTTATTTAAAGTTTTAAAGAACAGTCGTGTAAAAAAAATTACAAGAGAATATTTATTACCCAAGTTGTATTATTTTAGAAATATATTTTTTCAGTCTATGCCTATAATAGTTTCTATATGTGGATATTCGATTGCAGCAGGAATTATTTTCACCTACGTAGGAATATTCGGAGAATATGCTACCGCTGGTTATGGAGCTGGCACTAGAATCGAACAGGTCGTTTTACTTCCAATATTAGGAATTAATACTGCAATTATAACTATTATAGCTCAAAATTTTGGTGCAAAAAATCTAGATAGAGTTAAAGAAACATATATTGGCGCTATACAATATTCCTTAATGATAATGATTGCATGTTCATTATTAATTTTTATTTTTTCTAATCATATAACAAGTTTATTTTCTAACGATCAAACTGTAATAGAATATGGTGGCAAATATCTTCAAATTTCAGCTTTTGTTTTAACAGCCTATCCAATCTTCTTTTTATCTAATGGATGTTTTATGGCTTTAAAAAAGTCAGAATACGCAATGATATCTAATTTTTTTAGAAACGTTTTAAACCCCGTTTTAGTTTTTTACTTTGCATCTTTGTATAATGCTTCATTTGAGCAGTTCTTTTGGATCTGGGTTGTAATTAATTGGATATTTTCTATTACTTATTTTTTATTCACTTTTAATTATTTGAGATCAAAATTACAAGAAACTCGAGCTATCGTTAATCCATAGCCAAAGATGTTCTGAAAAGGATTTTCTCACAAATAAGTTTACATTATTTGTATCATTGTGATGAAGAATAACATCAATATGATTTAATAGAGTTTGAACTACGACATTATTTGTGTTTTTAAATTTATTAAAGTCAAATGGTGAACCTTTTGATAGAACTTCAAAAACATTTTTGCCTTTTAAATTTATTAATACCCATTGATCACTTACATCAGTGACGGAACCCAAGTTTAGCTTTGATATTTCAGAGTCTAAAGACAGTTTTAGATTTTTATCAATGTCTCTACCATAAACCATCCATTCATCAGGGCTTAGCCATAATGCGCTAATATTTTTAATAGTTGCGCTGGAATTTGCCTCCGTAGGCAACATAATAGATAAAATTTTTCCAATTTTTGTAAAAAATTCTCTACTTTTTCCTCTTAGATTTAACTTAATAATTGGTTCCACCAAGTTTAATTGTAAATTTGGAAACTCTTTTTTTTCAATTTTTGGGTAATTAATATTAAGCATTTAATCTCTCATTTTTACTATCAAAAAATATATAATCAGAAACAGTAACTTTTATGGTTTTATCTTTCATTGGTACAAGAAGTTTTTGACCTTTAAGCTTCTTACCGTTTTTAATAACTGCTAAAGCTATTGATTTATTTAAATTTGGACTAAAATAACTTGATGTTACATGGCCAAGCATTTCTATTGGTTGTTTTTTTTCATCTTGTACTATTTGAGCTCCTTCTTCTAAAACTTCATTTGGGTTATCTGTTAATAATCCTACTAACTGTTTTCTATCTTCACGCATAGTATCACTTCTGTATAATGATCTTTTTCCAATAAAATCATATTTTTTTTTACTTACTATCCAGTCCATTTGAAGATCTATAGGTGTCATTGTTCCATCTGTATCTTGACCAACAATTATAAAACCCTTTTCAGCTCTTAATAAGTGCATTGTTTCTGTTCCATATGGTGTAATGTTAAACTCTTTTCCTTCATCCATACATTTTTCCCACAATGATTTACCATACTTAGATTCAATATTTATTTCATAGCTGTGTTCTCCAGTAAAACTTATCCTCATTATTCTACAATTTATCCCATCCAATTCAGCATTTTTAAACGACATATGTGGAAAATTTTCATCATTGAATTCAACCTTTGGAAATAATTTCTTTAAAATATTTTTTGAATTAGGTCCGCACACACTTGCAGTTGCATATTGATCAGTTACAGATGTTAGCCAAACATCTAATTCTGGCCACTCAGTTTGCAAGTAATCTTCTAATTTTGAAAGAACATTTGCGGCACCACCAGTTGTAGTTGTCATCACATAATGATTTTCATCCAATCTTGTAGTTACACCATCATCATAAACCATTCCATCTTCATTTAGCATTAGGCCATATCTACATTTACCTATACCGAGTTTTGACCAAGCATTTGTATAAACCCTATTTAAAAATTCAGATGCATCAGTTCCTTTAATATCAATTTTACCAAGTGTAGAAGCATCTAATATTCCTGCGCTTTCTCTAGCGGCTTTACTTTCACGTTGCACTGCTTGATGTATACTTTCATCATCCATAGGATAATACCAGGCTCTTTTCCATTGTCCTACATTTTCAAATTTAGCTTTACGATTTTCATGCCATGCATGCATAGGTGTTTTTCTAGCTATATCAAAAAAGGTTCCTACATTTCTTCCTACAATTGTTCCAAAAGTTAATGGTGTATATGGTGGTCTAAAAGTAGTAGTCCCCAAGGTTCCCATTTTAACACCTGCAGTTTCGGAAATGATTCCTAGCGCGTGCATATTTGCAAGTTTTCCTTGATCTGTTCCCATGCCGGTTGTTGTATATCTTTTGACATGTTCTATAGATCTAAAACCTTCTCTCATTGCAAGTTTTATATCTTTAGCAGTTGAGTCATTTTGAAAATCTAAAAACGGTTTTGTTTTACCTAATGGCTTATCATTAGGTAGTAACCATATATTTTTACTTTCTTTTTGTTTGGGACAATTAACTTTTAGAAGATCAAAATCTGTTAAAGATAACGATAAAAAATTTTTACACTCTGAAATTGTGTTTTTAATAACATCATCTAACTCAAAATCTCCATTACAAGAACCAATACTAATTTGATCAGATGTTGTAACGTTTGGTAGAAAAACTTGATCAGAATCCCTAAATTTTAACTTACCTCCTGATTGAGTAAATAAGTGTACCATAGGTGTCCAACCACCACTTATAGATAAATTATCACAAACTAAATTTATTTTACTATCAATAACATTAGTGCCATCTTCAGACATTTTCATTATTTGAATAGACTTAATTCTACGATAACCTGCAGTGTTTACAACAGTGTGGTTCCAATAAATTTTTATACCTGCATCTTTTGCATTTTTTACTAATATTGATGAAGAGTTATTTCTTATATCTACAATAGAAACATTTATGCCCTTTTTATTTAAAGATATTGCAGTTTCGTATGCGGAATCATTATTTGTAAAAATTATATTTTTATTTCCACACCTTACGCCAAAATAATCGATATATTTTTTAACAGAATTAGCTAACATTACTCCTGGTCTGTCATTATTATTAAATATCAAAGGTCTTTCTATAGCTCCTGTTGCAAGAATTACTTTTTTAGCTCTTATTTTCCATAATCTTTGCCGTAATTTATTTGATCTTTCATTTAAAGATTTATGGTCAGCTAAATTTTCTCTCGCTAACAAATAATTATAACTATGGTAAGCGGCTAAACTGGTTCTGTGTTTGATTATTAAATTTTTCTTATTTTTTATTTTTTTAATTTGATTATTTAACCAAACAGAAGATATTTCATCATTGATTTTAAAATTTTCATCATCTTGAAAAATTGTTGAACCACCAAGTGAGTTTTTATCATCAATTAAAACTGTATTATTTCCATTATCTGAAGAAATACTTGCTGCAATTATTCCAGAAATACCACCTCCAACAACTAGGACATCGCAATGTAAATGATTATGATCGTATAATTCTGGATCAGGCTGAGTGGGGGATTTGCCCAAACCTGCGGACATTCTTATTGCTGGTTCATACAGACTGTACCAAAGTTTTTTTGGCCACATAAATGTTTTGTAATAGAATCCTGCTGGAATAACAGGTGAAATAAAATTATTTATACCTCCAACATCAAACTCTACACTTGGCCAACAATTTTGACTTGATGCTTCTAAACCTTCATATATTTCTTGCTCTGTGGCTCTTACATTTGGCTCAGTAAAAGAACCAGTTCCACCTATTTGTACTATTGCGTTAGGCTCTTCTGACCCGCAGGTCATTATTCCTCTTGGACGGTGATATTTAAAACTTCTTCCAATTAAGTGGATTCCATTAGATAAAAGAGCAGAGGCTAACGTATCACCTTTATAGCCATAATATTTTTTACCATTATATTTAAAAGATATCCTATTAGTTTTATCTAAGAATTTTGTTTCTAATGATCTAAAATTTTCTGACATAAGTTATTTAGTAGGGGGTTTCTCTCCCATCTTATATACAGCATGTATTTTATCATTTGATGTATCTCTGATTACATTGAACCATTTTCTACAACCATGAGCATGGTTCCACCTCTCAAATTGAACACCTTTAATATTTTTTCTCATAAATAAAAAATCTGCCCATTCATCATCACTTAATTCGGTAGGTTGTTTAGGCCTAACTATATGTGCCTCTCCGCCTGCGGAAAATTCACTTTGATCTCTTTCACCACAAAATGGACAAGTTATAATAAACATTAGTGTGCTACTGCAGCTGCGCCGTGTTCATCTACGAGATCACCACTTACAAATCTATTTATGTTGAAAGAGGCATTTAATTTATGTGGTTCATCATTCGCAATAGTATGAGCAAATAAATCTCCTGAACCAGGAGTAGCTTTAAAGCCTCCAGTGCCCCAACCACAATTAAAATATAAACCTTTAATATTTGTTTTACTAATAATTGGACTCGCATCAGGGCAAATATCAACAATTCCTCCCCATTGTCTTAACATTTTCATTCTACTGAAAATTGGATAAAGTTCTAAAATTGCTTTTAAAGTCCCTTCCACGACATCATGACTACCCCTTTGAGTATAAGAAACATATGCATCTGTTCCTGCGCCAATGACTAATTCACCCTTATCTGATTGACTTACATAAGCATGAACAGCATTAGACATTACAACGGTATCTATAATTGGTTTTACAGGTTCAGAAACTAATGCTTGAAGCGGTTTACTTTCAAGTGGCAACCTAATACCAGCCATGTTCGCTATTACACTTGAATGTCCAGCGGCAACAACACCAATTTTTTTTGTTTTAATAAATCCTTTGGTTGTATCTATACCTTCAACAGTATCACCGTATCTTTTAATTCCTTTTACCTCACAATTTTGAATTATATCTACACCCATAGCATCTGCGGCTCTAGCATATCCCCAAGCAACAGCATCGTGTCTAGCAGTTCCAGCTCTTCGTTGAAGTGTGCCTCCCAAAACAGGGTATCTAATATCAGGAGATGTATTTATAATTGGACAAAATTTTTTAACTTCCTCAGTAGTTAGCCACACTGCATCAATTCCATTTAATCTATTTGCGTGAGTTCTTCTTTTTAAATCTCTTACATCTTGAAGGTTATGTGCGAGATTCATAACTCCTCTTTGACTAAACATCACATTGTAATTAATTTCTTGTGATAAGTTTTCCCATAATTTAAGCGCATGATCATATAAACCTGCACTTGCGTCCCAAAGATAATTTGATCTTATAATAGTTGTATTACGACCAGTATTTCCACCACCAATCCAACCTTTTTCAACAACAGCAATATTTTTCATATTGTGTTTTTTAGCTAGGTAAAAAGCAGTAGCTAATCCATGTCCGCCACCTCCAATAATAATGGCATCATATTCTTTTTTTGGTTCGGGATCTCTCCATGCTTGATGCCAGTTCTCATGATAAGACAGAGAATTCTTTAATAGCGAAAATATTGAATAATTATTTTTCATATTTTTCTCATAATTACTTGATAAATATTGAATATTCAATGATTTCAAGTTACACACTACTTAAGGAAGGATGGGTGAGTTGGTTTAAACCAGCGGTTTGCTAAACCGCCGTACGTTTGAAAAGGCGTACCGAGGGTTCGAATCCCTCTCCTTCCGCCATTATATTGCATTATTTTTTTAGAGCATAGATAACTTTACGTTTAAAAAAACCACTCATATCAAAATTAATGTAGATTTCCTTAAGTCCTATGTCATTTTTTCGCATTTGTTTGTTCGAACATAAAATCTTGAGTTCAGATATTTTAAAACCAGATTTATTGAAAAAATTTTTAAGATCTCTAAAACGGTATTCATTTTCACCATTCATCCTTCGAGTTATCTTTTTATTTATTGGAAAAAAATTATTTTTTTTAAAATTTTTATCATAAACGTGGTCTAACATTTTTTTAATCTCAAAATTTTTTGTTTCATTATTATGAGCTCTATCAACCACAAATAAAAAACTATTTTTTTTTAAAACTCTTTTAATTTCTTTTAGAGTTCTAATTGGGTTTAAAGAATGATGCAAGCTATCCCATATAATTGCAAAATCGATCGTATTGTCTTTTAACTTTATTTTATTAAAGTCGCCCACAACCGAGACAACCTTTTTAGTATTTTTTTTCAATATTTTTTTTTTAACTATTGGTTGACAGTATCGGACTGCATTTTCAACCATCTCACAACAATAAATTTTTTTTACTTTTTTAGATAACGCTATAGTTGATGAAATTATACCTGGTCCACCACCCAAATCAATTCCATAGCCTTTAACTTTCTTTTTAAATATTTTGGAATGATTTAAAATTTTTATTATTTCTTTTTTTCCTATATTGGTATAATTTTTCTCGATTTGCTTGTAACCTTTATTTGATAATACCTTAGCTAATTTATTATTTCCTTTGTATTCAAAATTTTGTTTTAACTTTTTATCTATTTTCCAGTCAATATATTGATTATTTATCATATGCTGAAAATTACTCGAATATAACTTAATATTCAATGATATAGCTTTAATAATTATAAATATAGCTGGTTAACTACCAATATACTTCATTAGTTTAATTAAACACCTAATTTCAAAAGACATATCTAAAATTAACTTTGGCTTTTTCTCAATATAATGGATCGTTTTTAAAGAAATTCTTTAACTTTATTGGTTTTTGTTCCAAGATATAACGGTAAACATTATAGTTTTCTAAAACTCTTTGTACGTAATTTCTAGTTTCTTCAAATCTTATAAGTTCAATCCAATCAACATAATCAATTTGATTTTTTTGTGGATTTTTATTTATTTTTTTCCAATATCTGACTCTTTTAGGTCCAGCATTATATGCGGCTATTGCGAAAGGGTAGGCACCATCATATTCTAAAATTAACCCAGCTATATAATGCGAACCAAGATTAATATTATACTCTGGATCGGTAGTTAATCTAGATTTTGAATATGGAAGCTTAGCTTGTTTAGCAACAACTTTTGCGGTGTATGGCATTAACTGCATCAAACCTTTTGCGCCTGCCCAACTATTAGCGCTAAGATCAAATTCGCTTTCTTGTCTTATAATAGATAAAATAAATGCAGTTTCAGGAATTTTTCTGCCGTTAATATATTTTGGTGTACTTATAATTGGATAATTATATTTATTATGAAATCTATGCGCATAAGATGCAATTTTTGAGACCTGAATTGCGAAATCATATCTACCAATTTCTGTAGCTAGTTTAGCAGCGAGTATTTCTGTTCCTTCATTAACATTATCTAAGGCAATATGTCTCAAAATATGCTTGGCATGTTTGTCTTTATCCAATTCATCAAGTAAATAAATAATCTTAACTAATTCATTTGAATTAAATTTTTCTATAGTATTTTTATTAACTTCTATTAAATCCTCTAGTTCAAATAATTTATTTGGATAAATTTTCATGTGAGATAATTGACCATAATAAGTTGTTAAATATTTAGAACCTTCTTTAAACCATTCGTCTGATTTTTCTTTATTACCAAGTTTTTCATATGTCTTGCCTAACCAATAGGCCCCTCTTGATAAACTAATTGGATATGAGACATTATTATTAAAATTTAAAAAATGATCTTTTGCCAAAACTGGATCGTTTAAAAAACTTAGCGCTATCCAACCGCTCATCCATTCAGCCTCGGCATATTCTGGGCCTTCTGCTAAAGCATGTTTGCTAGATATCTTGTAAGCTAATTCATATTTCTTTTTGTAAATAAGAGATCTTGAAATTATTTCTCTTTCTTTCCACCATTTATCAGGTCTAACAAGATATTTTTTAGTATTTTTAATTGAAGTTAAAATTTCAACCGAACTATCTACTCTACCTCTCTTTCTTCTCCATTTTAATCTATCGTAGTTTAATCCCGCATCGTTTTTATATTTATTTGGTACCTTACTTATTGCTTGATCAACACCATAGGATTTACTCATTAATAATTGTCTAGCTGTATATAAAAGTTCCTCGTCTTTTGGCAAATATCTTAACATTCTTCTTAAATCCCAGTTTTTTCCTTCCCACGCAAGATGGTCAGCCCTTTTAATATAGTCATTAGCATTTAGGTATTTTTTAAAACGCTTTCGAAAATGTATTAAATCACCTTTGGTTAAGTCAGCTGTAATCCATCCCGATTTTATTAATGAAACTCCTTTTTCAACTTGTCCAACTTTAATTAGACTTTCACCAAGCATCATTTTTCCGTAGCCGCTCAAAGGTTCAGTTTCAGTAAACAAATTAATTATTTGATTACCGGAAACTTTATCCGATGCTAATTTGTGTTCAGCTAAATATTTAATTCGGCTTATTCTTGGAAAGTTCGAATTTTTTTTTATAAAATTGCCATATTCATTATATGTTGCTTTATTTCCAGTTGTTAATAAGTGCTTCCACTGTATAAATTTATAAATTGATTTATCTTTAGCTTTCCATGCCTCCTTTAGAGCATCATACCATTTAGACTGCTCCATCAATTTAATTGCTCTTTTTGCTCTAATGACATCTTTTTCAGAATAAAATTTTGATTTTTTTGGAGGTTTAATTTTTGTGACTATTACAGGTTTTGGTAATGGCAATAATACACCAGCGACCTTTGTCTCTACCTTATTAATGACTTTTTCTTCAATTTTTGGCTCTTCTATATTAGCAATAATTGGCTTTTTTTTGGGTAATAGAAAATTAATTTCGTTTAGCTCAATATCGTACTTTTCTATTTGAGGTTTATTTTTTGGAAGAATTAACTCTGAAGCCAAAACACAATTAAAGTAGTTTACAACTATGAGATTAATTAATATTAATTTTACTATTTTTAGGTTCATAAATTTATAATGAATCTGCAATTTATGTTATAAGGATTTATGTTTAAAGGTTCAAATGTTGCATTAATAACGCCATTCATAAATAATAAAGTGGATGAGGAAAAATACATCAAAATAATCAATTTTCATCTTGAAAATGGTACTAACGGTCTTGTGCCGGTAGGTACAACAGGAGAGTCTCCAACTTTGTCCCACGATGAACACCAAAAGTTAATAGAATTATGTATTAAAGAGTCAAACGGCAGAATTCCTGTAATTGCAGGTACTGGATCTAATTCTACAGAGGAGGCAATTTCATTAACTAAACATGCTGAAAAGGCTGGCGCAGATGCTGCCCTAATAGTAACTCCTTATTATAACAAGCCAACTCAGGAAGGTTTATATCAACACTACAAAGCGATAAACGATAACTGCGGCATTCCGATAATTATTTACAATATTCCTTCTAGATCTGTAATTGATATGTCCGTTGATACTATGGCAAGACTCTTTGAATTGAAAAATATAGTTGGAGTTAAAGATGCAACTGGAGATCTAGATAGAGTGGATCAACAAAAAATAAAAATGGGAGAAGAGTTTATTCAATTAACTGGTAACGATGATAACGCATTTGAATTTAATAAAAGAGGCGGTGTTGGAACTATAAGTGTTACTGCTAATATAGCGCCAAAAATGTGTTCTGACTTTCAAAAATTTTCTAAATCAAAAAATCCAAATGATTTTAAAGAAGCAGAAAGACTCGATGAAATCCTTCAACCAATCCATAAAAATTTATTTATAGAAAGTAATCCATCGCCAGTAAAATATGTTGCTAAATTAATGGGACTTTGCGATGACGCTGTTAGATTACCGTTAGTTACTTGTACGAATGAAACAAAAAAAATTTTAGAAGATATATCAAAAAAAGCCCAACTTATTTAATTAATGAATATAAAAAAAAACAATGGTTTAAAAATCATTTGTTTGAATAGAAAAGCAAGCTTCAATTATTTTTTAATTGATTTTTTCGAAGCCGGGATCGTTCTTAGAGGTTCAGAAATTAAATCAGTAAGAAACGGTAAAGTTAGCATTGCAGATTCTTATGGGATTGAAAAACATGGGGAAATATATTTAATTAATTCGCACATACCTATTTATAAGGAAGCAAGTTATATTAACCACAATCCTTATGCTGAAAGAAAATTATTATTAAATAAACGTGAGATAAGTAAATTAATTGGTAAAATGAACCAAGATGGTCTTACGTTGGTACCTACGAAAATGTATTTTAAAAAAGGCAAGGCAAAAATAGAAATTGCAGTAGGAAAGGGTAAAAAAAACTTTGACAAACGTCAGACAAAAAAAACAAGAGATTGGAACCGTGATAAATCAAGATATTTTAGAAAAACAAGCTAAATCAAGTTATTTAGGCATTGGATCAAATTTAGGTAATAAATTATCTAATATTGAAGCGGCGAAAAATTTATTAATAAAAAATAATGTTTACATTGAAGAAAGCTCGAGTTTCTATGAAACTCCATCTTGGCCAAATAAAAGATTTCCAAAATTTTTAAATATAATTATTAAAATTAATACAAATTTATCCTTAATTGATCTTTTTCTTACAATTAAAAGTATTGAAAAAAAAATTGGAAGGAAAAATGCTTTAAGAAATTATCCTAGAGTATGCGATATTGATATTATTGATTTTAAAGGTTTGATTGCAAAAAAACGTATAAATAATCATTTAATTGAAGTGCCACACCCCAGAATGAATAGCAGAAACTTTGTAATTTTCCCTCTTTTTGAGGTAAATAAAACGTGGATACATCCTAAAACAAAAGCAAATATTAGCAGTATAATCAATCAATTTAGCAACAGTGGCTTTTCTGGCATTAGAATTGTATAGATTTAATGATATAATGTATCAATGTTAAAATCAGATGATTTAATAAATAAAATAAAAGTTTATAACAAATTTTTAAACCCAAAAACTTTAACAAAGGCTTATGAATTTGCAGTAAAAGCTCACGCTGATCAAAAAAGACATTCAGGTGATCCGTATGTTATTCACCCAGTTGCTGTAGCCGATATTTTGACAGAATTAAAACTTGATAGCGCAACAATTGCTACTGGATTGCTTCATGATACAATTGAAGATACTCATGCCACTTATAATACAATTGTAGAAGAGTTTGGCACTGAAGTTGCGGATTTGGTTGATGGAGTAACTAAAATTAGCGTTCTTGAAAACCAAGCAAACACTTCAACAAAAGCTGAAAATTTTCGAAAATTAATTTTAGCTACATCAAAAGATATAAGAGTTTTACTTGTTAAGCTTGCCGATAGACTTCATAATATGAGGACTATCGATGCGATAAGTAATTTTGATAAAAAGGAGCGAATAGCAAAAGAAACTATGGAAATTTATGCACCACTAGCAGATAGAATGGGTATGAACAGAATTAGAGATGAACTGGAAGATCTATCATTTGGAGTTCTTAATTTTAAAGCAAAAAAAATGATTAAGGATAGACTTAATGAAATAAAAGAAAATAATTTACTAAACTTTAAAAATTTATCAGAGGATTTTCAAAAACTTTTAATTAAAAATAATCTAGAAAGTAAAATTTTTGGAAGAGAGAAAACTACTTTTTCTATTTGGAGAAAAATTCAAAAAAAACGTACATCCTTAGAACAGATAACAGATATAATGGGTTTTAGAATTATTCTTAATAGTATTGAAGATTGCTATAAAGCACTTGGTATATTTCACTCTAATTATAATTGTATACCAGGTAGGTTTAAAGATTATATTTCCTCACCAAAAATAAATAATTATCAATCAATTCATACATCAATAATTGGACCAAATAAAAGACCTATCGAAATCCAATTAAGAACAATGTCGATGCACGAATTTGCTCAAAGAGGTATCGCATCTCATTGGCAATATAAATCATCTGAAAAAATAAACTCTTTAACCTGGAAGGAATATGACTGGTTGGCTGATTTAGTTGAAATATTAGATAAAAATGAAAATCCTGAGGATTTTTATGAATATACAAAACTACAAATGTTTCAAGATAATGTATTTTGCTTCACACCAAAAGGATCGGTTATAAAATTACCTAAAGATGCTACCCCAATAGATTTTGCATATGCAGTTCATACTCAAGTTGGAGATACTGCTATTGGATGTGAAATAAACGGTAAAGATAGCCCAATTCAATCAGTGTTAAGAAACGGTGATGTTGTTAAAATTATAACATCTAAAAAAGTTTCTCCGTCTTTACATTGGATTAGTACTACAAAAACAGGAAAGGCAAGAGCGGCTATTAGGAGATATTGGCAATATAGAGAAAATAAAAAACCGCAAAAGGTAAAACAATATAATACTACACTATGGTTATCGTTACCTGATAAACCTGGTCAATTAGGAGATGTCACAACTCTTATAGGCCAAAATAAAATGAATATTTCAAACGTGGAAATGGTTGAAAAAACAAAAAATACTATAAACTTTAGATTTAATTTAATAATTAATGACTTGAAAAACTTTACAAATTTAATCAGTGAGCTAAAACAAAAAGAATTAAATTTCAAAATTATTAGACATAAAAACAAAAAATATGCTTTCTTTAAAAAACTCTTTAGCGGTTTTAAAAAAAACTGAAGCATTAAAAGAGGGGCATTTTATCCTTTCTTCTGGCTTACATTCACCCAAATATGTTCAATGTGCTAAACTTTTAAGTTTTCCAAAAAAAGCTGAGAAACTTTGCAAATCATTGGCTTCAAAAATTAAAAAAAAATTTAAAAAAATAGATATAATTTTAGCTCCTGCAATGGGTGGAATAGTTATAGGCTATGAAATTGGTAGAATTTTAAAACTAGAAACAATTTTTTGTGAAAGAGTAAACGGTATTTTTAAGTTAAGAAGAGGGTTTAAAATTAAACCTAAGTCAAAAGTATTGATAGTTGAAGATGTAATCACAACCGGCAAATCAAGTTTAGAGTGTGTTAAATTAATAAAAAAATCTAATTCAAATTTAGTGGGCTTTGCATGCATAATTGATAGATCTAATAAAAAACAATTAAAAATTAATAAAAAAATTGTTTCTCAAGTAAAATTAAATATTCCAACATATAATAAAAAAAATATTCCCGAGTCTTTAAAAAAAATTCCTGTTACATCACCTGGTAGTAGAAGGATAAAATGATAAATCTTGGTGTTAACATAGATCATGTAGCCACTGTAAGAAATGCTAGAGGGGAAAAACATCCTAATCCCTCAACAGCAGCAAAAAATGCTATTAAATTTGGAGCTAATTCTATTACTATTCATTTAAGAGAAGATAGAAGACATATAAACGATAATGATTTAAAAATTATTTCCTCAATAAAAAGAATTCCTTTAAATCTTGAAATAGCTGCTAATTCTAAAATGCTTAAGATTGCACTGAAGTATAAACCCAATTATGTCTGCCTTGTGCCAGAAAAAAGACAAGAAATAACTACAGAAGGAGGTTTAAATTTAAAAAAAAATAAAAAAAAAATAAAGCATGCAGTACAAAAATTAAATAACTCAAAAATAAGAACCAGTTTATTCATTAATCCATCAATTAACGATATAAAAATGGCTTATGAAATAGGATCTGATTGTGTAGAAATACATACGGGCAAAATTTCAAACTTGATCAAAGCTAAAAAAAACTTTAAAAAAGAATTTGTAAAAATAAAAAAATGTGCAATTTTTGCTAAGTCATTAAATTTAAAAGTTCATGCAGGTCATGGGCTTGATTATAAGACCACTAAAACTCTTAATCAAATTAAACAAATAACTGAATATAATATTGGACATTTTATAATTGGCGAGTCAATTCAGCATGGTTTAAAAAAAGTAATTAAAAAGTTTATAAAAATTTTAAAAAAGTAAATAATGTCAATAATTGGTATAGGTGTAGATATAGTTAACAATGATAGATTAAAAAAACTTATAAAAAACAAGAAATTTCTAAAAAGAGTTTTTACAAATATTGAACAAAAAAAATCTATAAAATTGAAGAATAAATTGAATTATTATTCAAAAAGATTTGCCGCTAAAGAAGCATTTTCTAAGGCTGCAGGACTTGGTATTTCTAAATTTCTTAACTTTAAAGATATAGAAATTAACAATGACAAAAATGGAAAACCCTCAATAAATCTTAATAAATTGTCAACCTCATATTTAAATAAAAAATTCAAGGTAAAATCATTTAAAACCAACCTATCAATTTCTGATGAAAAAAAATACTCAATAGCATATGTAATAATTGAAAAAAAATGATAAAAAAAAGTACAATAATTGATAATTTTAAAACTCTAATTTATGCCTTGATTATTGCAATTATTATTAGATCCTTATTAATTCAACCCTTTTATATCCCATCTTCATCTATGGAACTTAATCTTTTAGTTGGTGATAGATTGTTTGTAACAAAATATTCTTATGGGTACAGCAAACATTCATTTCCATTTAGTCCTCCAATAATTAATAATAGAATCTTTGAAAGTGAGGCAAATAGGGGAGATATTATAGTATTTAAGACACCATCTGACAACAGAACCGACTATATCAAAAGATTAATCGGACTACCTGGAGACACGATACAATTTATAAATGGTGAGTTATATATAAATAATAATCAAGTTATAAGGACATTAATAAATAACCAAGAAAAATTATATTGTGGCAATCAACAAATTAACGTTTCAACGTTTCAAGAAAAGCTTCCTAATAATAAATCTTACATTGTTTCTTATCGAAATGATATTTCATTTCAAAATTCAGATAAGTACAAGGTTCCTAAGGACCACTATTTTTTCTTAGGTGATAATAGAGATTGTTCAAAAGATAGCAGATATTTATCAGAGGTTGGCTATGTTCACAGAAATAATCTTGTTGGAAAAGCTCAAATTTTATTTTTTTCTACAAATATAAAAAAAGGTAGTATTTTTCAAATTTGGAAATGGCCAAATATAATAAGATATGAAAGATTTTTTAAAAGGATTAATTAATGAAAAAAAACATTAGTAAACTGGAACAAAATTTAGGTTTTAAAATAAATAATTTAGAACTTTATATTAAAGCAATCACACATAAAAGTGCTGACAAAAATTCGAATTATGAAAAGTTAGAATTTTTAGGTGATAGGGTTTTAGGACTTTGTATTTCTAAAAAATTATTAGAAATATTTCCCAACGAAAAAGAGGGTATCTTAGATAAAAAGCTAGCATCACTTGTGAATAAAAATAAATGTTTTGAAGTAGGACAACAACTTAAATTGGATAAATATATAAAAATTGGGAATCTAAGATTAAAGAACCAAATAATAGAAAAAAAAATTGTTTCTGATTCTTGCGAAGCATTAATAGGTGCTATATATCTGGATAAAGGTTTCGATTTTGTTGAGAAATTCATTCTAAAAAATTGGGTAGATCATATTAATGATAAAAATATTACCATAGTCGACTCAAAAACAAAACTACAAGAATATTCATTAAAAAAATTTAAAATTTTACCAATATATAAATTTATTTCAGATACTGGACCAAAGCATAAACCTAAATTTAAAGTAGCTGTTAAAACTAAAGATACGACTTTTGTAGAAGCCGAGGGAGCATCAAAAAAATTAGCCCAACAAGCTGCTGCTTATAAATTATTAAATATTTTAGAAAAACAAAAATGAAATTTGAAGATAAGGGATTTTTGATAAGTAAAAATAAATATAATGAAAATTCTGTAATTGCTGAATTTTTCAGTGAAAATCATGGTAAAGTAACAGGTCTTATTTTTGGAGCAACTTCAACAAAAATTAAAAATTTTCTATTGATTGGAAATCTATTTAATATTCAATTTACTTCAAAAAACCAAAATAGAGCAGGCTACTTTAAAGTAGAAATTGAAAAAATATTTACTCCTTATTATTTAGACGACAAAATAAAGTTAAACTGTATTATATATTCTTTGAATCTTGTAAAACTTCTTACAGTTGAAAATCAATCTAACAAAAAGATATACGCAAAATTATTTAATTTATTTGATCTACTTAACAAAAATGATTGGATTAAAAACTTTATTTTTTGGGAGTTGGAAATAATTAAGTTAGTAGGTTATGATATAAATTTTAATGATTATGTTGATAATACTCAATTAAAAAATAACTCTTCATATATTGAAACTTTTGATGGAGAAAGAGAAATACCTGTTTTTTTATTAAATCATAATTATGAAAAAATTAATAATAAACAACTTCTTGATGGATTAAAAATTGTAGGAGATTTTTTAAACAAATCAGTTCTAATTCCAAACAACATTAATTATCCCTCCTCTAGAACAGAATTTATTAAATTAATTTAATCTAATTTTTTTGCAATTTCATTTGCAAAATACGTTATAATTGCATTAGCACCAGCTCGTTTGAAAGAAATTAAACTTTCAATAATAGCATCATCATTAATAATTTTTTTTTGTATACCTGATTTTATTAAAGAATACTCCCCTGACACTTGATACGCAAAAATTGGTATTTTAAATTTATTTTTAATGTTTGAAATGATATCAAGATAAGGCATACCTGGTTTTACCATAACTATATCTGCGCCTTCTTTGATATCTAGTGCAACTTCTCTTAAAGCTTCATCAGAGTTTGAAAAATCCATTTGATAGTTTTTTTTATCACCTTTTAATCTTGTTTTAGATCCAACAGCATCCCTAAATGGTCCATAAAAATTTGAAGCATATTTGACAGCATATGATAATAATTGCACGTTCTTAAAATTATTTTTATCAAGAGCCTTTCTTATTAACCCAATTCTTCCATCCATCATATCAGATGGCGCTATAATATCTGATCCCATTTGCGCTTGTAATATCGATTGATCAACTAAAATTTTTATAGTTTCGTCATTTAATACATAATTTTTTTTAATTATTCCATCATGTCCATGAGATGTATATGGGTCTAAAGCTACATCAGTCATTAAACCTATTTCATTTTTATATTTCTTTTTAGCTATTCTTAGTGCTTTACATACAAGATTATTTTCGTTTAAAGCTTCTGTTCCAAATTTATTTTTTTTACTTAAATGTATATTAGGAAAAAAAGCAATCATTGGTATTTTGTTTTTGAGTGCTTTATCAATAACTTTGGTGATCATATCTACCGAATATCTGAATACTCCTGGCATAGTAGATATTTCAATTTTTTTATTTTTACCTTCTTCTAGAAATATAGGTAGTATCAAATCACTAGATGATAATTCGTTTTCTCTAACCAATCTTCTTGTCCAACTATATTTTCTATTTCTCCTTAGTCTTAACGATGGATATTTGCCTGTTATCATATTATTTATATATTTAATTATGCGACAAAAGTTATATATACTATAATAATTTTTGAGCTATTAAAATTTTATGCTACTAAACTTTAACGATTTTCAAAAACAAGATATTTCTTTTAACATTTCTGAATTAAGAAATGCTTGTAATGAGGTTTTAAAGATCAAAGGTTTTGATGCTAGCCTAGGTATACCTCATTTCTCAGGAATTTCACTTAATCAGATTCCAGGAGACCCTAATTCAATAAAGGGAAATAATATAAGAGGTGTTTTTTGGACAAAGCCAGATTCATCAGGAAAAGAAGTAGTTAGAGACACTAAAATTGATGAAAGCAAATATACAGAATTTATAGATGAATATAAAAAAACTTATTTTAAAGAAGTTTACGATCAACTTTCAAAAAAATTTAAATTAGGTAGAGTTAGATTGCTTCTTAAAGAACCAAGATCAACTCTAAGTTGGCATAGGGATCCAGAGCCAAGATTGCACATACCTATTTATACAAATCCCGGGGCAATTATGGTGATAGACCATATTGCTAAACACATGCCAGCAGATGGATCTGTATGGATTACAAACAACACAAAGTATCACAATGCATTTAATGGTGGAGAAGAAAATAGAGTTCATCTTGTTGCGTGTGTACTAGATTATAAATTTAATTGAAAAAAATAGTTTTAGCCTCTGATCACGCTGGATACTCTTTAAAAGAACTTTTAAAGAAGTTTTTACTAAAAAAAAATTATTTAGTAAAAGATGTTGGAACCACAAATCAAGATAAAGTAGATTATCCAGATTTTGCACATAAATTATCTAAAATAATCAAATCTAAAAAATATACTATTGGGGTTTTAGTATGTGGATCCGGACAAGGTATGATTATGGCAGCAAATAAACATAAAAATATACGTGCCGCATTGTGCTATAATGTAAAATCAACAAAATTATCTCGATTGCATAATGATGCAAATGTTATTACATTAGGGTCAAGACTGATTTCAAAGAAAAATGCATTAAAATATTTAAATATTTTTTTGAAAACTAAGTTTGAAGGTGGTAGACACAAAAAAAGAATTAGGAAAATTTAAATGTCAAAAGAGAGAAATTATATAAATAATCAGTATCAGGATTTCTTTGAAAAGAGCCTTTTAGATATTGATCCAGATATACACAAAGCTATAAATGACGAATTAAAAAGACAGCAAAGTCATATTGAACTAATTGCATCAGAAAATATAGTTTCACAAGCCGTTCTTGAAGCTCAAGGTTCTGTTTTAACAAATAAATATGCTGAAGGTTATTCTGGAAAAAGATATTATAATGGATGTGCTTACGTAGACGTCGCAGAAAATTTAGCAAATGAAAGGTTGAAAAAATTATTTAATTGCAAATTTGCAAATTCACAACCACATTCTGGAGCACAAGCAAATGGCGCAGTATTTTTAGCAATTCTAAATCCTGGAGATACATTTATGGGTATGAGTTTAAATTCAGGTGGTCATATTACTCATGGTTTAAAAATAGCTATGTCAGGTAAATGGTTTAATGCAATTGGTTATGATGTAGATAAAAAATCTGAATTAATTGATTATGACAACGTCGAGAAACTTGCGTTAGAACATAAACCAAAATTAATAATTGCAGGTGGAAGTGCTTATTCAAGAGTAATCGATTTTAAAAGATTTAGAGAAATAGCAGACAAAGTAGGAGCCTACCTTATGGTTGATATGGCACATTTTTCTGGATTAGTTGCTGGAAAAGGTTATCCAAATCCAGTTGATTATGCACATGTTGTTACTTCAACCACTCATAAAGTATTTAGAAGTGCAAGAGGTGGGATTATTTTAACAAATCACGAAGATCTTGCTAAAAAAATAAATACGGCTGTATTTCCAGGATACCAAGGTGGACCATTGATGCACATTATTGCTGCTAAAGCAGTAGGTTTCCTAGAAGCTTTAAAACCAGAATTTCAAACTTACATAAAAACTGTTTTATCAAATGCAAAAATTTTAAGTGAAACTTTAATAAACAATGGTTTTAAAATTTATTCAGGAGGTACAGATACTCATCTTATGTTAGTTGATCTAAGACCATTTAATGTCAAAGGAAATTTAGCAGCAGAAAGTTTAGATAGAGCAAATATAACATGTAACAAAAATGGTATACCATTTGATACAGAGAGCCCTATGGTAACATCAGGTATCAGACTAGGCACACAAGCCGCAACAACAAGAGGTTTTGGATTAGAAGAATTTAGAAAAGTTGGTAATTTAATTACAAAAACCATTAAAGGCCTTTCTGAAAATCCTGAAAATAATTCTAAAATTGAAAAAGAAGTACAAGAAGAAGTAATTGAATTGTGTTCAAAATTTCCGATTTATAAAAACTTAAGGAAATAAATGATTTGTCCATGTGAAAAAAAAGGGGAGACATCGGTTGTAGACTCTCGACCAACAGAAGATGGTACTGCAATAAGAAGAAGAAGATTATGTAGCTGCGGTGAAAGATTTACAACGTTTGAAAGGATTCAGTATAGAGAAATAATGGTAATAAAAAAAAATGGAAGAAAATCCCCCTTTGATAGAGATAAACTTTCCAAATCTATTTATATAGCTTTAAAAAAACGACCAATAGACACCGATACTATAGAGAAGTTTATTACCAAAATATCTAGATCATTAGAGGAGCTGGGACAAAATGAAATCTCATCAAACACTATAGGCACAATGGTAATGGATGCTTTAAAAAATCTTGATCCTGTAGCCTATGTTCGCTTTGCTTCAGTTTATAGAAATTTTAGAGAAGAGAAAGATTTTGTAACTTTCGTAGACAGAATAGATGTCTATAAAAAAAGATAATTATTTCATCAGTCTTGCTAATAATTTAGCTAAAAATTCATTAGGATATACAGGTCCAAATCCTTCTGTGGGCGCAGTTATTGTAAAGAACAATGAAGTTATTTCGTTTGGCACTACCGATTTTTCAGGTAGACCTCATGCAGAAGTTATTTCATTAAATAAATTATCTAAAAAAAATAAAAAAAATTCAACAATTTATGTATCACTCGAACCTTGCTCGCATTATGGAAAAACGCCCCCTTGTGTAAATAAAATTATCAGTTCTAAATTAAAAAGAGTAGTCTATTCTATAAATGATTTAGATCCACGAACATCAGGAAAGTCATTGAATATTTTAAAGTCAAGTAAAATTAAAGTCAAAAAAAACTTATTAAAAAAAAATAGCAAACTTATTTATAAATCTTACTTCTATTCAAAAAAAAATCATAAACCATATTTATTTGGCAAACTCGCAGTATCAAAAGATTATTATCTAAAAGATAAAAAAAATTTTTACATCACAAACAGATTTTCATTAAAAACAGCTCATATATTAAGAAGTAGGGTTAATTGTATTTTAACAACATCAAAAACCATTAATCAAGACAACCCAAAGCTAAATTGCAGAATTGAAGGTTTGGAAAATAAATCTCCATTCGTTGCTATAATTGATAGAAAGTTAGATATAAAGAAAAATTCATATATAATTAATAACGCAAAAAATAATAAAACGTTTTTATTTTATAATACTGCCAACAATAAAAAAATTAAATATTTGAAATCAAAAAAGATAAAACTAGTCAAAGTTCCATTAAACAAAAAGAATCTTGACTTTAATTTTATTTTAAAAAATTTATATAATAATGAAGTTTCTAGTATTTTAGTTGAAGGAGGAAAATCATTAACTCGTTCATTATTAAATAATAATTACTTTAATGAGTTTTATTTATTTATATCTTCTAAAAAGTTAAAAAATAAGGGTTTAATGAAAATGGAGCACATAAAATCAAGCTTATTAAGCAAATTTAAATATTATAAATTAAATGAAACTTATCTGGAAGAAGATCAATTAATACACTATTTCTAATATATGTTTAACGGTATAATTTTTAATAATGGCAAAGTAAAAAAAATTTTAGTTACAAATAAAGGTAAATCATTATTTATTTTTTCTAAATTGCCGCTGACAAAAAAAAATATTGGCATGTCAATTGCATGTGATGGCGTGTGCTTAACTCTAGTATCAGTAAAAAAAGGGATATTAGAATTTTATCTTTTAAATGAAACTATTAATAGATCCAAATTTAAATATCTTAAAGTAGGGGATTCTATAAATTTAGAACTACCTTTAAAATACGGTCAAGATATTTCCGGACATATATGCCAGGGCCATATCGATACTACTTCAAAAATAGTAAGTATATCTAAAAAAGGCTCATCGAGGGTTTTAGAATTTGAAGTAAATAAAAAATATAAAAAAGTTCTAATAGAGAAAGCTTCTATTTTGATAAATGGTGTATCATTAACAATATCAAAAATTACAAAAAAAGGATTTCAAGTTTGGCTTATACCTCATACTTTGAAATTAACTAATTTGTCAAATATAAAAATTAATACTGTTGTAAATATTGAATTTGATATTTTGTCAAAATATGTAAAAAACTATATTTCATGACTAAACTAAAATTCAATACTATTGAAACCATTATATCAGATGCAAAAAAAGGCAAAATGTACATTTTGGTTGATGACGAAAATAGAGAAAATGAAGGTGATTTAATTTTTTCAGCAAAAGACGTTAATGCAGAAAAAATTAATTTTATGGCAAAACATGGTAGAGGACTGATTTGTCTTGCATTAGATTCTTATCAAGCAAAAAAACTTAATTTAAATTATATGTCACCAAAAAATGAGTCTAGAAATCAGACTGCATTTACAGTATCAATTGAGGCAAAAAAAGGAATTTCAACTGGAATTTCTGCAAAAGACAGAGCAACTACGATTAAAGTTGCTACGAAACCAAATGTTTCTAAAAAAGATATTGTTTCTCCAGGCCATGTATTTCCAATTGTGGCTAAAGATGGAGGTGTATTAATAAGAGCAGGTCACACTGAAGCTTCAGTTGACATATCAAAATTAGCAAATAAAAATCCATCGGCTGTAATTTGTGAAATTATGAATGAAGATGGATCTATGGCAAAACGTGATGATCTAATTAATTTTGCAAGAAGACACAAACTCTCAATCGGGAAAATTGAAGACTTGATTGCATATAGATTAAAAAAAGAAAATTTTATTAAGCTAAAAAAATCCTCAGACATAATTTTAGGAGATCAAAAATTTAAAATAAAAATTTTTGAAAATATTATTGATGGTTCCGAACATTTTGCTTTAATCAAAGGTAAACTGAATAGAAATATTATACCAAGGGTTAGGGTAATATCATCAAATATTGTTCAGAATTATCTTTTAGGAAACAAAATTCCAAATTCTTTTAATCAAACAGTTGCGTATTTTAAAAAGTTTAAAAGTTGTATTCTTGTTTTTATAAAAGACCCTAATTTGAAATCAGTTTCAGCAACTTTGAAAGATTATCAAAATAAAAAATATTATAAAAAAGGTAAAGATAAATTAATCAGAAATTATGGACTTGGTGCCCAAATTCTAAAAAATTTACAGGTTAAGAAAATGATTTTAGTTACAAAATCAAGAAAGAAGGTTATAGGTTTAGAAGGTTATAATTTATCAATTACCAAGCAAGAGATTATATGAAAATTTGCATAGTTGTTTCAGATTATTATAAAGAAATATCAGACAATTTACTTAAAGGTTCCATTAAAGAACTTAAAAAAAATGGATATAAAAAAATAATGATTAAAAAAGTATCTGGAGCCTTTGAAATACCTATTACAATATCCCAAAATATAAAAAAATTTCACGCATTTATAGCATTAGGTTGCATTATAAAGGGTCAGACAGATCACTATTATTTTATATCACAAGCTGTAACTAATGGATTAATGGATTTAAGTATTAAATTTAAAAAACCAGTAGGTTTTGGAGTACTTACTTGTAAAAATTTAAAACAAGCTAAATTTAGAGCATCACTATCAAAAAAAAATAAGGGAAGAGAAGTTGCTTTAGGAGTTATTTCAATTTTAAAAAACAAATGAAATTAAATTTTACACCAGCAAAGAATCCAAGAGTTTTAATCATTCAAAAAGTTTATGGTCAAGTGGTTAATAATGATCAAAAAATTATTTTCGAAAAACATAGGTTCAAAAAGTTTATTAAAGATGTAGTTCTTGGAACAATTGAAAGATCCGATATTATAAACCAAGAAATAAAAAATTTAGAAAATAATTTTAATTTAAAAAACTTAGATGATATTTTTAAAATTATTATACAATGTGCAATTTTTGAATTAATGTTTAAGCCTAGTTTATCTAAAAAAATAATTATTAAGGAATATTTAAATGTTTCAAACTTTTTTTTAAATAATTCACAAACTAAATATTTAAACGCAATTCTAGATAATCTATCAAAAAAAATTCAAAATGAACGAGCTAAAAATAATTAAAAGCTTAAAAAAAAATATTAAGAACCCGTTTGCTTTAAAACTTAATGATGATGTTTTTTTTGATAAAAAAAAATCTCTAGTAGGTACAATTGATACTTACAACGAAAATATACATTATTTGAATTTTAAAAATCCAGATCTTTTAATAAAAAAAGTAATTAGATCATCTATATCTGACATAATTTGCAAAGGAATAGATCCAAAATATATATTAATTTCTTTTTCAGGATCTAAAAAAAATTTTAATAATCGAAATATTAATTTAATAATAACCTCAATTAAAGAAGAGCAAAAAAAATATAATTTTTTTTTAATTGGTGGCGATACAACTTATTCTTCAAAATCTTCCTTTACTGTTTGTTCATTAAGTTACTCAAATAAAATAATTAAAAGAGGTAGTTGCCTTAACAATGATGATATTTATATTACAGGCAATATTGGAGAGTCCTCTGTAGGTTTGTATATTTTAAAAAATAAATTTAAAACAACCCCTAAAATTAAAAAATATTTTATAAACCGATATTTTAAACCTAGTTTGCCTTTTGGTTTTCATAAAGATTTAAATAAATTTGCTAACTCCTCAATGGATGTCTCAGATGGATTATTAATTGATCTTGTCAAATTAATTGGTGATAAAAAATTCAGTTTTGTAATTAATTATAATAAATTACCTAAATCGACATATTTTGAAGCCTTGCTACAAAAAAAAAAGATTTTTCCAAATAATCATTTATTTAGTGGTGATGATTATCAAATACTATTTACTGCAAAAAAAAAATATAGAGATATTATTTCTAAAAGTTCTAAAAAATGGAATCAAAAAGTTACTAGAATAGGCTGTATTCAAATTGGCAGTTCCAATTATATGCAATTTGACAATAAATTAAAAAAAATTCATAATTATCAAGGATATATTCATAATTTTAGCTAAGTTATTTATTGCGTTTTAGAATTTTTTTTGTAATGTCCGATTTTTAAAATATTAACATATAAGCTAACAAGGTTAAACAATTATGAACGCAGAAACAATTTTAGGTTACACTATCCTAGCAGGACTATTATCAATTTTTTATGGATTTATTACAGGTAAAAATATTTTAAACTCAAGCCCAGGCAATGCAAAGATGCAGGAAATAGCATCAGCAATTCAAATAGGTGCTAAGGCATATTTAAATAGGCAATATAAAACAATTGCTATTGTTGGCGTTGTTGTACTTTTAATTATAAGTTATGCATTTAGTCTATTAGTTGGCTTAGGTTATTTGATTGGAGCAACCTTGTCAGGAATTGCTGGATATGTTGGAATGTTAGTTTCTGTTCAAGCAAATGTTAGAACTGCAGAGGCATCTAGAAAAGGGTTAAATGCAGGATTAGATGTTGCTTTTAAATCCGGTGCAGTTACTGGAATGTTAGTTGCTGGACTTGCCTTATTATCTATAGCTGTTTATTATTATTTATTATTATCATTTAATATAGATGAAAGAGAAATTGTAAATGCATTGGTCGCATTAGGCTTTGGCGCATCTCTAATCTCTATTTTTGCAAGATTAGGAGGTGGTATTTTTACTAAAGGTGCTGATGTTGGAGCAGACCTTGTTGGAAAAGTTGAGGCTGGTATTCCTGAAGATGATCCTAGAAATCCTGCCGTAATTGCTGACAATGTTGGAGATAACGTTGGTGATTGTGCTGGTATGGCGGCTGACTTGTTTGAAACTTATGCAGTAACTATTGTTGCAACAATGGTTTTGTCCTCAATTTTTTTTGTTGGTGATTTAAATATGATGATTTATCCTTTGACAATAGGTGGTGCTTGTATCCTTACATCTATATTAGGTACGTATTTTGTTAAATTGGGAAAATCTAAAAATATAATGACAGCTTTATACAAAGGATTTGTAGTAACAGCTATTACCTCATTAATTATTTTGTATCCAATAACTGACTATGTATTAGGTTTAGAAAATACCTATAATATAGGCACAAATCAATTCACCGGATTAAGCCTATATTACTGTGGTGTAATAGGTTTAGTTATAACTGGTTTAATTATATGGATCACTGAATATTATACTGGAACAGGTTATAGACCAGTAAAAAGTGTAGCATTATCATCCACCACTGGTCATGGCACTAATGTAATTCAAGGTTTAGCAGTTTCTTTAGAGGCTACTGCTGTTCCGGCACTAATAATTGTTTCAGGAATTCTGGTTACGAATTATATTGCCGGTCTTTTTGGTATTGCTATAGCTGTAACATCAATGTTGGCATTAGCAGGAATGGTAGTTGCTTTAGATGCATATGGTCCTGTTACGGATAATGCTGGAGGTATTGCGGAAATGTCTAAATTGCCAAATAATGTTAGAAAAACAACCGATGCATTAGATGCAGTCGGAAATACAACTAAGGCAGTTACAAAAGGATATGCAATAGGATCTGCTGGATTAGGAGCATTGGTATTGTTTGCTGCATATACAGAGGATATCAAGCATTTTTCAAAAATTGCAGGTTCAAACCTTGAGGGAATTGTTGTGACTTTTGATTTATCAAATCCGTTTGTTGTTGTCGGTTTATTAGTTGGAGGAATGTTGCCTTATCTATTTGGTTCTATGGGAATGCAAGCTGTAGGTAGAGCAGGGGGTGCAGTGGTAATAGAAGTTAGAAGACAATTTAAAAAATTTCCTGGTATAATGAAAAGAAAACAAAAACCTGATTATGCTAAGTTGGTTGATTTGTTAACTATAGCTGCAATTAAAGAAATGATTATACCTTCTTTATTGCCAGTTTTATCTCCAATAGTTTTATACTTTGTTATTTATTCAATTGGAGGTCAGGTTGCAGCATTAGCTTCAGTAGGAGCAATGTTGTTAGGTGTTATCATAACTGGATTATTTGTGGCAATCTCTATGACCGCAGGTGGTGGAGCTTGGGATAATGCTAAAAAGTATATTGAGGATGGAAATTTTGGAGGAAAAGGATCAGATGCTCATAAAGCCGCTGTAACTGGAGATACCGTTGGCGATCCGTATAAAGATACAGCGGGTCCAGCAGTAAATCCAATGATTAAAATTACTAACATTGTTGCATTGCTTTTATTAGCTGTTATTGCTGGATAGATTTAAAACTTTATCTTCTATTTTTTGGTGAATTAAGCTTTTGTTCCATGCTTTTAAGAAACTTACCAATTGGAGAATTGGTTCCATAGCTTTTGTTTGTTGATTCTTTGATTATTTTTAGATCATTCATATCATTTAGATCATATATTTTTTTTGTTTTTACAATACCATAGTCATTGAAAACAATTTCTATAACATCATTTTTTTGAATTTTAGATTTACCTAATTTAAAAACTGATTGATTCACATTTTCTCTTTCAATAAAAAACCATAAGTTTTCATCAAAAAGACTTACAGACGATGGTTTGCCTATTATATTTATTACATCGTTTTTATTTGATTTAGATATTTCTATTTTATTGTATTTTTTACTTAATTCCTTCAATCCATGGCTATTTACAACCTTGTTATTTGAGCAGGCTGATATAAATATAAAAAATATAATAATTAACTTATACATATGAAAAAAGAATATATTTGTATTTACAATAATTTAGTTAAATTAACTAGAAATAAATCATTATATAGCAATCTAAAAGAAAACGATAGTTTTTCAGATAGATTGACATTCTTGCTATTGCATCTATCATTTTTTTTTAAAGCCTATAAAGGAAACAGTTCAAAAAAAAAATTACAAGAAATACACGATTTAATCTTCAATCAAATTGAGTTATCTATTAGAGAAATTGGATATGGCGATGTATCAATCAATAAAAATATGAAGAAATATGTTAATTATTTTTATGATATATTAGGTTCTGTTGATCGTTGGGATTCCACAGAAAATCAAAATAAAATTGAAATA
>QCGH01000011.1 GCA_003280005.1 Pelagibacteraceae bacterium AG-365-D07
AAACATTAAAAAAAATTGGATTGCCAGCAATAATACGACCGTCCTTCACTCTAGGAGGCCTAGGCGGTGGAATAGCTAGAACTAAAAAAGATTTTTTTAAAATTGTTAAAGAGGGAATGCATGAGTCATTACAAAACCAAGTTCTTGTTGAAGAGTGTCTTGATGGATGGAAAGAATTTGAAATGGAAGTTGTTAGAGACAAAAAAGATAATTGTATAATAATTTGTTCGATTGAAAATATAGATCCAATGGGAACTCATACAGGGGACTCGGTTACAATAGCTCCAGCTCTGACTTTAACAGATAAAGAATACCAAGTAATGAGAAACGCATCTATTGCATGTCTAAGAAAAATTGGTGTAGAGACAGGCGGTTCAAATGTTCAGTTCGCCATTAATCCAAAAAATGGAAGAATGGTAATAATTGAAATGAACCCAAGAGTTTCAAGATCTTCAGCATTAGCATCTAAGGCAACTGGTTTTCCGATTGCTAAAGTTGCTGCAAAATTGGCAGTTGGGTATACTTTGGACGAATTAAAAAATGAAATTACAAAAACAACACCAGCCTCATTTGAGCCAACAATTGATTATGTTGTAACAAAAATACCTAGATTTACTTTTGAAAAATTCTCAGACACAAAAGCTATTTTAGGCACGTCCATGAGATCTGTTGGTGAAGCAATGGCAATTGGAAGAAATTTCAAAGAATCATTCCAAAAAGCTCTGGTTTCTCTTGAAACTGGATTGTCCGGATTAGATAATATTTTCAATTATTCTAAAAATGACATTTTAAAACAATTAAAGATTAATGTACCAAATAAACTTCTTTTAATTGCAGAAGCATTTAGAAAAAAAATAAGTTTAGATAAAATATATAAACTATCAAAAGTTGATCCTTGGTTTTTAAATCAAATCAAAGAGCTTGTTAATGAGGAAATAAATATAAGCAAAAAAGGTCTTCCCAAGACTTTTGGGGAATTTAATAGAATTAAATCTATAGGGTTTTCTGATAAGAAATTATCTAAAATTACTGGATTAAAAGAAAAAGTTGTCAGATCAAAAAGAGTTGCGCTTAAAGTCTTCCCAGTATTTAAAAAAGTTGATACTTGCGCTGCTGAGTTCAAATCTTTCACGCCATATATGTATTCGACTTATCAGAGAAATCACACCTTAAACACAGAATGTGAGGCAGATCCTAGCAATAAGAAAAAAATTATAATTCTTGGGGGTGGACCTAATAGAATTGGCCAAGGTATTGAGTTTGATTACTGTTGTTGCCAAGCAAGTTTTTCACTTAAGGAAGTAGGTTTTGAGACAATAATGGTAAATTGTAATCCTGAAACTGTTTCAACAGATTATGATACGAGTGATAGATTGTATTTTGAACCATTAATTGAGGAATATGTTCATAATATAATTTTAAAAGAACAATCAAAAGGAAATCTCATTGGAGTAATAGCTCAATTTGGTGGGCAAACACCTATCAAGCTTGCAAAATTTTTACATGAAAACAAATTACCAATCTTAGGAACTCAATATGCCTCTATTGATTTAGCTGAAGACAGAGATCAATTTAGAGATTTATTAATAAAATTAAATTTAAAACAAGCGGAAAGTGGCATTGCATACAAATTTGATCAAGCAATTAAAATAGCTGAAAATATTGGTCTTCCAGTAGTTGTAAGACCTTCGTATGTACTAGGTGGAAGAGCGATGGAAATAGTTCATGACAAAAGTCAGCTTAAAGAATTCATAAATGAAGCATTTAAAGCCTCTGAGAATAATCCAATACTGATTGATAAATTTATAAATAATGCAATGGAAGTAGATGTTGATGCAATATCTGATGGCAAAGATGTTTATATCGCAGGAATTATGCAACATATAGAAGAGGCCGGAATTCATTCTGGAGACTCTGCTTGCTGCCTTCCTCCTGTTTCCATTAAAAAAGGGATACTAAAAGAGTTAAAAATACAAACTAGAAAACTTGCATTAGCTTTAAAAGTTAAGGGATTTTTAAATATTCAATTTGCTATAAAAAAGGATGAAGTTTTTGTTATAGAAGTAAACCCAAGAGCAAGCAGAACAGTGCCATTTGTTTCAAAAGCAAATGGAATTTCTTTAGCTAAAATTGCATCAAGAATTATGGCTGGTGAAAATTTGTCAAAATATAAACTAAAATATAAAACTAATAAAAGATTTGCTGTCAAAGAGGCAGTATTTCCATTTAATAAATTTCCAGACAGCGATGTTTTGCTTGGCCCTGAAATGAAATCAACTGGTGAAGTAATGGGTTTTGATGATGACTTTGGAATGGCTATTGCAAAAAGCCAAATTGCAGCCTCCAACTCTTTACCAACAAGTGGATTGGCATTTTTGTCGGTAAAAGATACTCATAAACAAGAAATTGTTGGAATAGCACAAAGATTATCTAAACTTGGATTTTCTTTATCAGGTACAAAAGGTACTTCTGATACAATCAAAGAAAATGGAATGAAATGTAAAACAATAAATAAATTAAGCTCAGGTGGTTCAAATATAGTTGATGTATTAAATTCGAATAAAATATCTTTGGTAATTAATACTGGCGGAGGAGACAAAAAACATAGAGTTAGTGATGCAAGAGCTATTAGAAGGGCAACACTTATTAATAAAGTTCCATATTGTACAAATATGTCAACTGCCTATGCTTTTTTAGACGCAATTAAATCCCTTAAAACAAAAAAACTAACAGTAAAATCACTACAGGATAATTAATGTCAGTCGTCTATGAAATTGGAATTACTGAAAAAAATAATCAAGAAATAGAAAAAAAAGAAAGCATCGAAGTAGTTGCCTCTAAGGGTATTGTTGGTGATAGATATTTTCATGATTTCAACGGAGATAGAGAACAAATTACTCTTATAGAATGTGAAAATATTGATTATTACAATCATACTTTTAATACAAAATTTACATATTTAGAATTTAGAAGAAATATAGTCACAAAAAATATTAAACTAAATGATTTAGTTGGTAAAACAATTCAAGTGGGCAATATAAAATTAAAGGTAAATGATTTGTGTAGGCCGTGTAAAGATCTACAACAAAGACTTGATAAAAGTAATATTATAAAAGAGTTTTTAAGAAGAGGTGGTTTAAGATGCGAAATTCTTTCCTCTGGGACAATAAATGTTGGGGACAAAATAACTGTTAAAACATAATATTTAGCATGAAACAAAAAAAGAAAAATTTTAAAGAAACTCAAAGTGTACCGAGAATGTTTGCTAAAAAGTATATATACTACTATTATGGTTTCTTTTGGGTGGTGTTGATATTATTTATTTTAATTAAATGAACAAAAAAATAATTCTATTTGTAATAATTATTATAGCGATTGAATTATCTGGTCACGGGATTATTGCATCTTTATTCAGACTTTTGAATTCGGCTAATTAATCGACCTTCCAATCAGTTTTAAAAGATACATAGTTTACTTGAAGACATCTTCTTTCCTTCTTAATTTCTTTCTTTTCCATTCCATGCCATGTATTAGGTCCGCTAGTGAAAAAGTAACCATAATTATCTTTATAAGGAAGTGTTTTTACTTTTTTTAGGTTACTATCATAAAAATCAGTTCCTAAATCTTCACTTTCGTTGTGCTTATTTACAAATAACAAACATGACATTAATTTTTCTTTAATATCGCAGTGAGGCTTTAACCAAAAACCTTGTCGATCACAAATAACCTCTACTCTTACAAAAGAATTGGATAAATCTTTTCCGGTTAACTCGGAAACTTTTGCTGTAGTTTCTTTACTTTGAAGCTCATTTATGAATTTTGTTAAATGTGGAAAATTGTTAGTATTTTCATTTGTTACGAAACATCTAAATTTTAAAGCTTGCCCGCCGTCTGCGATTCCCTGCCTGAAAATTCCTTCACCACCATCTATAGCTCTGGTTCCATCATAGTTTAAGTTATGCTCTGATGGATTTGCTATGTCTGCATTAATAATTTCGTTAATTTGTTCCTCTGTTAAAGGTTTATTCAGCTCCCAATGATCAAAAGGATCAGTAAATTTTTTTGAATTATTATTAATTGAATTAAGAAATGACATTAAAATAATTTTTCCTTTATTTGTTTTGCTATTCTATTTGTTTCATCTAATTTTTCATAGTTCCAAGTATCTAAATCATCTTCTAATTTTCTAATTATATTCATGCTTTCTAGTAGATCTCTAAATTTTTTAAATCTTTTATCATTCTTCATTGAAGGAATCATTGCGACATAAATAGGTTTTCCGGTAAGAGCGGCTTCAGAAATCATAGAGCTCGAATCACATGTAACAATTATATACTTGGCTAATGCTAAACTTGATAGATATGCTTGTTTATCTACATTGTCTACTATTAAACGATTTTTATTAAAATACTCTTTTGCAAATTGAATGATTTTTTCTGGAGTTCGATTTGAGGGAATTACTATTAATTGGATATTCTTTTCAAGAATTTGTTTATTGATCTTCGAAAAGATTTGTATCATACTTTCGTTATCATAGTTGTAATATTTTGTAGGCCCACCTAAAATTAAAGTTACAACTTCTTTTTGTTTTTCTATTCTGTTTGCGAGATAACTTCTAGCTTTATCAATTTCATCTAATGTTAGATAATGAATGGCACCTTTCGAGATTAGAACATTTGACCCACTTAAACTGTCATGATCTGGGGCCACAACAATATCAAAATTTTCAAGAGAAATTTTTGGATTTTGAATGTGAATATTTACTATTTTTTTTTTTGAATTTTTTTTAAGTACGATAGATGGTATTACACTTTTTCTTCCACAAGAAATAATAACATCATATTCTTTATTTACTTGATTTTTGAAAATAAAATTTTTTTTTGGAGTTAGTGAAGGAGGAACTAAATTCCAAGGACTATTCAGTTCAACTTTCTCGTGAAAATAATCCAAATCAAGTGCTTTTGCTAAGCCCTCAACCTGACTTATCATTCCATGCAATCCCTCAGTTAATAATAACCCTTTTAATTTATTCATTAATTACTATATAGACATCGTATGACACAAAATTCAACTAAACATACAAAAGTGTTAATAATTGGATCTGGACCTGCTGGTTACACAGCAGCAGTTTATGCTGCTAGAGCTATGTTAAAACCTATTTTAGTTCATGGAATTCAACCTGGTGGACAATTAACAACAACAACAGATGTAGAAAATTACCCAGGATTTTCTGAAGTAATTCAAGGACCTTGGCTAATGGATCAGATGAAAGGTCAGGCTGAAGCTGTTGGAACTGAAATGATACAAGATCATATTAAATCAGTGAATTTAAAAAAAACTCCTTTTGAAGCAATTGGAGATAGTGGACAATTATATTCTGCTGACTCAATAATTATTTCTACAGGTGCTCAGGCTAGATGGTTACAACTAGACTCTGAACAAAATTTTAGAGGCTTTGGAGTATCTGCGTGCGCAACATGTGACGGATTTTTCTTCAAAGATAAAACAGTTGCTGTTGTTGGTGGAGGTAACGCAGCTGTAGAAGAAGCAATGTTTCTAACTAAATTTGCATCAAAAGTTAAATTAATACATAGACGAGATTCATTAAGAGCAGAGAAAATGCTTCAAAAAAAATTAATGGATAATAAAAAAATAGAAATTATTTGGGACAGTGTAGTTGAAGAAGTAATTGGCGATAAAGATCCTAAAAATGTAACTGGTCTAAAAATAAAAAATGTCAAAACCAATGAAACCAAAGAATTAAAATTAGATGGTCTTTTTATTGCAATTGGTCATGATCCGGCTACTGAATTATTTAAAAATCAGCTTGAAATGGATAAAGAAGGCTACCTTGTGACTAAAGCAGACTCTACAGAAACTAATGTACCAGGGGTTTTTGCAGCTGGGGATGTTAAAGATAAAATATTTAGACAAGCCGTTACTGCTGCAGGAATGGGCTGTATGGCAGCACTAGAAGCTGAAAAATTTCTATCTCACTAAATCTGAAATTTCATTAGACTCGAAAATTATTTGTTGGATGTTTTCATTTGCAATTTGTATCATTGCTTTAGCAACTTTTTCTGAGTGAATTGGTTTCATTTTCTTAATTGGACCAACAAATAAAGGTGATAAAAATTTAAATATGGAAATTCCAATTTTTTCACCTAATCTCTTTTCTTTTCTTTTTCCCAATAAAAATGATGGTCTCAAAATTCCAATTTTCTCAAAATTTAAACTTTTAATTTCTTCCTCAACTAATCCTTTAAATTTTAGATAATCTCCAGAATTTTTTGGATCGGCAAAACCTGAGGAGACAAATATAAAAGATTTAACATTATTAGATTTGCTAATTTGAGCAATTTGTTTTGGAAGATCAAGCTCAATTCTTCTGTATTCTTTTTTATCTGGAGAGTTTTTTTTAGTTGTTCCAATGCAAAAAAAACAATCATCTCCGGTTATTAAATTTTTGATTATTTCTAAATTCTTAAAATCTGTATTTATAATCTCAATTTTTCGATCAGAAATATCAGGAGAGGATCTGACAAAAATTTTAATTTTAGAATAATTTGAATTGTTTATAACTTGATTCAATAAATTTTTACCAACTAACCCTGATGATCCAAAAATTAATGCAGTTTTCACTTTTTAGCTTAAGCTTTCGCAAAACTCTTTTATTCTGCTCATCGCTTTTTCTAAATTCTCCATAGATGTTGCGTATGAAATTCTAAAGAAGCCATCTAATCCAAAAGCGGATCCCTGAACAACTGCAACATTATTGTTTTCTAAAAGAGATTGAACAAAATCTGTATCGTTTTCTAATTTTTTTCCACTCTTATCTTTTTTTCCAATTAATCCTTTGCAACTTGGAAAAACATAAAAAGCACCATCTGGTTTTAGGCAACTAATACCATCAATTGCATTTAAAGAATTAACAACAAAGTCTCTTCTCTCTTGAAATGCCAGCGATCTTATTGGAATAAATTCTTGTGTTCCATTTAAAGCTTCAACTGCAGCAGCTTGGCTAATTGATGATGGGTTTGTTGTTGATTGAGATTGAATTTTTGCAATAGCTTTAATTACATCTTTGTCTCCTGCAGCATAACCTATTCTCCATCCGGTCATGGCATAAGATTTGCTCACTCCATTCATGGTAACAACTTTATTTTTTAATTCAGGTATTTCTGCAATAGTAAAAAATTTGAAACCTTCATAAGTAATGTGCTCATAAATATCGTCACTTAATATATGTACATGTGGTTTTCTCTTTAAAACATGAGCTAAATTTTTAATTTCTTGCTCTGAATAACAAGCACCTGTTGGATTAGAAGGGGAGTTTAGAATTACCCACTTAGTATTATTTGTTATAGTCGCCTCTAGATCTTTTGCTGTCAGTTTAAAACCTTGTTCCTCAGAACACTCGATAACTACTGGTGTAGCTCCTGTCAGTAAAACTATATCTGGATATGAAACCCAATAAGGAGCTGGAATAATAACTTCATCTCCTTTGTTAAGTGTAGCCATCATTAAATTATAAATTACGTGCTTTCCACCTGCTCCAACTGTGATTTGATCAGTTGTATAGTTTAAATTATTTTCTCTTTTAAATTTATCTACAATTGCTTGTTTTAAAGCCGGAGTTCCATCCACTGCAGTATATTTAGTATCCCCATCTTTAATTGCTTTAATTGCTGCTTCTTTAATATTGTCTGGAGTATCAAAATCTGGCTCTCCTGCACCCAAACCAATTACATCTCTTCCTGCGGCTCGCAATTCTCTTGCTTTTTGTGTAACAGCAATGGTTGGAGATGGTTTAATTCTCTTTAAACTATCTGATATTATGCTCATTGAAATTAATATTTAATTTATTACCTTCTTTACTTTATGGAAAATACTTATCAAGACTTAATTACAGAAATTCAGAGTAGAAATCCTCAAGTTGCTGGAAAACTTGAAGGTGGAAAGAAATTTAAACTTATTACGGACTTTAAGCCTGCAGGAGATCAGCCCGATGCTATCAAAAAACTAGTTGGTTCAGCAAAAAAAGGTGAATTCAATCAGGTTCTCCTTGGAGTTACTGGATCAGGTAAAACTTTCACAATGGCTAAAGTCATAGAAGAAACTAATAGACCTGCATTAATCCTTGCACCCAACAAAACTTTAGCTGCTCAACTTTATGGAGAGATGAAAACTTTTTTTCCAGAAAATGCAGTTGAATATTTTGTATCTTATTATGATTACTATACTCCTGAAGCTTATGTTCCTAGATCAGACACTTATATAGAAAAAGAAGCATCGATTAACGAACAAATTGATCGAATGAGGCACTCTGCAACAAGATCCCTTTTAGAAAGAGACGATGTTGTTATAGTTGCAAGTGTATCTTGTATTTATGGTTTAGGTTCTGTTGAAGCATACAGCAAGATGACCTTAACATTAAAAAAAAACTATGAATATGATAGAGAGCAAATAATTAGATCGTTAGTTGCATTACAATATAAGAGAAATGATCAAAATTTTTACAGAGGAACATTTAGAGCAAGAGGTGAATATTTGGAAATATTTCCTAGTCACTTGGAGGATAGGGCTTGGAGACTTTCACTATTTGGGGAAAAATTGGAAAATATTGAAGAGTTTGATCCTTTAACAGGCGATACTGTAAGACCTTTAAATTTGATTAAGATCTACGCAAACAGTCATTACATTACTCCCAAACCAACTATTGAACAGGCAATTCTTAAAATAAGAAAAGAATTGGAAATTACTTTAAAAAAATTCAAAGAAGAAAATAAACTACTTGAAGCACAAAGATTAGAGGAAAGAACTAAATTTGATTTGGAGATGATAGAGGCAACGGGGTCATGTGCAGGTATTGAAAATTACTCTAGATTTTTGTCTGGTAGAAAACCTGGAGAGCCACCTCCTACCCTGTTTGAATATTTTCCAGATAACACATTAGTATTTGTTGATGAAAGTCACGTAACTGTTCCACAATTAAATGGAATGTTCAAAGGAGATAGATCAAGGAAAAGTACTTTAGCTGAATATGGATTTAGACTTCCATCTTGTATGGATAATCGTCCACTTAAATTTGAAGAATGGGATGCAATGAGAACTCAAACTATATTTGTATCAGCGACACCTGGGCCATGGGAACTAGACCAAACCAAAGGAAAACATATTGATCAAGTTATAAGACCAACAGGTTTGATTGATCCAAATGTAGAAATAAGACCTGCAAAGAATCAAGTTGATGACCTAATGCATGAATGTAAAGAAGTAGTTAAAGACAACAATAGAGTATTAGTAACAACTTTAACAAAAAAAATGGCTGAAGATTTAACGGAGTATCTTCATGAAAATGGAATTAAAGTTAGATATCTTCACTCAGACATCGATACCTTAGAAAGAATTGAAATAATGAGAGATTTAAGAATGGGTGTATTTGATGTTTTAGTTGGTATTAATTTATTGAGAGAAGGATTAGATATCCCAGAGTGTGCGTTGGTAGGTATTTTAGATGCAGACAAAGAGGGTTTTCTAAGATCTGAAACCTCTTTAATTCAAACAATTGGAAGAGCTGCAAGAAATGTTGATGGTAAAGTAATCCTTTATGCTGATAAAGAAACCAAAAGTATAAAAAAGGCTATTAGTGAAACCAATAGAAGAAGAGAAATTCAATTAACATACAACAAGAAAAATAATATAGACGCTAAATCGGTCAAAAAAGAAATATCAGATATTTTGGAAAGTGTGTACGAAAAAGATTACGTAAAAATAAGCGAAGGTTCTAACATTGGTGGAAATTTAAAAAAACACTTAAAAGGGTTGAACAAGAGGATGAAGGAAGCCGCATCAAATCTAGAATTTGAAGAAGCTGCAAAAATTAGAGACGAAATAAGAAAATTAGAAAGTACAGAGTTAGAAATAACTTTAAATCCCAAGGTTAAACAGTATGATTTAAAAAATAAACTTTATCCTAAAGGTAGATCAACAATGGGGATGCCGGGAACAAAAGTAACAAAAAAGAGAGATAAAAAGTGGAAGCGAGAAAGATAATTATTACAGGCGGAGCAACAAGAATTGGAGCCGCAATAGCGAGAAAATTGTCAGGCCATAATAAAGAAATTTTAATTCATTATAATAAATCAAAATCAAAAGCTGAAAGTTTAAAAAAGGATTTACAAAAAAATGGCTCAAAAGTATATTTAGTTAGAGGTGACTTAAGTAAAGAAACTGATGTTAACAAAATTGTTAAATTTGCAAAATCAAAGCTCAAATACTTTGACTGCCTTATAAATAACGCCTCTTTATTTGAAAATGATAAATTAGAAAGTTTTTCGACTAAGAATTGGGGTAAACATTTACGAACAAATTTGCGATCTCCTGCGTTATTATCTAAAGAGTTTGCAAAGAATGTAAAAGGAGAAAATAACAATATAATAAATATTATAGATCAAAGAGTTTTTAAACTTACACCTTTTTTCTTTTCATATACTATCAGCAAAACTGGTCTTTATACTTTAACAAAAACTAGCGCCATGAGCCTATCTCCTAAAATTAGGGTGAATGGTATAGCTCCAGGTCCTACAATTAAAAATAAAAGACAATCTGAAAAACACTTCAAAAAACAATATTTGGCAACCCCATTAAAAAAGCAAGTGGATGTAAAAGAAATATGCAATGCAGTTGACTTTTTTATAAAAAATAGATCTATTACTGGCCAAATAATTGCTATTGATAGTGGTCAGAGTTTAAATTGGAAAACACCAGATATAATGAGCGTTAAAGAGTGAAAAAAAGTAATTTTAAAATTGTAAAGATAGATAAGAATAAAAGCTTATTTAATTACGAAAAAAAAATTTTAATTAAAGAGCTTATTCTTGATTTAAAACTTGGATATTATGATTTTGAAAAAGAAAAAACCCAAAAAGTAAAATTTTCATTAGAAATTGATTATGAAGATAAAAAACCTTCAAATGACAAAGACTTAAAATCAATCGTTAATTATGCAAAAGTTGTAAAACTAATTAAAAAATTAGTAAAAAATAAACACTATAACTTTCTAGAGACATTGGCTGAGGATGTATTTGATGAATTATTCAAAGACAAAAGAATTGATAAAATTAGTCTCAGAATTGAAAAATTGGAAATCATTAAGGATTGTTCATCCGTTGGAATTCAAATTTCAAAAAGAAGAAGTTATGATAAGCTCTGATAGTGGTAAAGAAGTATTAAAAAAAGAAATACCTCTAGTGCCCAAACTTCCAGGCGTTTATCGCATGTTAAACGCTAAAAATGAAGTTTTATATGTAGGTAAAGCAAAAAATCTTCCTAATAGATTAAAGAGCTATGTCTCTGAAAAAAATCATATAATTAGAACAGAGAGAATGTTATCACAAACAACCAAACTTGAGATAACTACTACTTCAAATGAAAGTGAAGCTTTACTTCTAGAGGCAAATTTAATCAAAAAATATAAACCAAGATTTAATATTCTATTAAGAGATGATAAGTCTTTTCCATTCATTTTTATTGGTAATAAAGATAAGTGGCCTCAAATTAAAAGGCATAGAGGGAAAAAAAATAGAGAGGGATTTTTTTTTGGACCCTTTGCATCTGCTGGGTCTGCCAACTGGACAATTAAAATGATTCAGAAAATATTTCAATTAAGAGTTTGTGATGATACTGTTTTTAAAAATAGAGAAAGACCTTGCATATTATATCAAATTAAAAGATGTTCTGCACCATGTGTTGGATATACAAAACAAGATGACTATAAAAAATCCGTAGAAGATGCGATAGAATTTGTATCTGGGAAATCCAGAAAAATTCAAAAAAATCTTTCTGTTCAAATGGAAAAATCAAGTGAAGACTTAGATTTCGAAAAAGCAGCTATATTAAGAGACAGAATTAAATCACTTAATATAATTCAATCCTCACAAAGAATAAATGAAGCAAATCTTGTGGAGGCAGATGTAATTGCGGGATACAAAGAGTCAGGCAAAACTTGTATTCAAGTTTTTTTTTATAGATCAAAACAAAACTGGGGCAATCAAGCTTTTTTTCCAAAACATGATCCAGATGAAAATCTAAAGGAGATACTAAACTCTTTTGTCTCACAGTTTTATGAAAATAAAAGTGTTCCAAGTTCAATTATAATCAGTGAAGAAATTAAAGAAAAAGAACTGATTGAAAAAGCTCTCACAAAAAAAGAGAGTAAACAAATAAATATATCAGTTGCGAAGAAAGGATCTAAATTAAACGTAGTTAATCAAGCAATTAAGAATGCCAAAGATAGTTTAAATAGAAAACTATATGAAAGTCAGAATAATAAAGAGCTTTTTGAAGAAGTTGTGAAAAAATTTGATTTAGAAAACAACATAAATCTAGTTGAAGTTTATGACAATAGCCATATTCAAGGAACTAATAGTGTTGGAGCCCTAATTACATTTGGAGAAGAGGGTTTTATTAAAAAAAGATATAGGAAATTTAATATTAAAATAAAGGAAAATGAGCAAGACGACTACGGAATGATGAAAGAAGTATTAAGTAGAAGATTTAAAAGAGCTGTTCAGGAAAAAGACAATTATCTAACTATGCCTGATCTAGTTTTGATTGATGGTGGAAAAGGCCAATATTCCATTGCAAGAGAAGTGATGAATGAACTTGGGCTTCACGATATTCCAATAATTGCTATTGCTAAAGGGAAATTTAGAAATAGTGGAAATGAAACATTTTTTCATAACGGTAAAGAATTTAAATTTGAAAAAAATAACCCTACTTTATTTTTTCTTCAAAGAATAAGAGATGAGGCACACAGATTCGCGGTTAGTGCTCATAGAGCAAAAAGGAAAAAAGGAATAAGCAGATCTCTTTTAGATCAAATAGAAGGTATCGGATCTATAAGAAAAAGGGCTCTTTTAAACCATTTTGGTTCTGCTAGAGCAGTTGAATCAGCTAGTTTAGATGAAATTAAGTCTGTAGAAGGAGTGGAAGATAAAGTCGCAAAAAAAATATATAATTTTTTTCACGAATGAAAATAAAAATACCAAATTATCTAACTATAGGAAGAATAGTAATTGTACCAATTTTTGTGGTTACTTACTATTTGCCAGGATTTTACGGTGATTTAATTCCATTTTTTCTTTTTTTAGTTGCATCTTTTACAGATTTTTTAGATGGTTTATTGGCTAGAATGTTTAAAGAAGAATCAAAACTAGGTGAGCTATTAGATCCAATCGCTGATAAAATTATTGTAGCTACAGCTTTAATTTTACTTGTTATGGATAATACTATTAAAAATTATGAAGTTGTTGCAGCAATAATTATATTAACTAGAGAAATTTTAATTTCAGGCTTAAGGGAATTTTTGGCTAAAGGAAAGATTAAGCTTCCTGTATCAAATTTAGCAAAACTAAAAACAGTTTTACAAATGGTTGCTATTTCTATTCTTCTAACTGGAGAAACTGGTAATAAAATAATAAATTTCCAGGACTATAATGCTCAAACAATTGGAATAATTTTGCTATGGCTATCTGCATTCCTAACTTTATATACCGGCTATGATTATCTCCGAAAAGGAATTGATCACGCTATTTCTGAGGATAAAAAATCTTAGCTTAAGCTGCAGCTTTTTTTCTTACTAATAACTGATAACTCTCTGATAAATCAATAATAGTATTACAAACTTTAAATTCGAAATCCTGAATTTGGGATACTGGTGTCACTTCAGCAGCAGTTCCAGTTAAAAAACATCCATCAAAATCAGCTATTTCCTCAGGTAATATTTTTCTTTCATTAACTTTTATATTTTTTGATTTTGCAATTCCAATTACTGTTCTTCTTGTAATTCCATCTAAAAAACTATCAGGTATAGGAGTATGCAATTCTCCCTTCTTATCTTTAAAAAAAATATTTGCACCAGTGGCTTCAGCAACATGTCCCTCATGATCAAGCATTAAAGAATCTGTAAATCCATCTTTTTCTGCCTCATGTTTTGAAAGTGTACAAATCATATATAATCCTGAAGCTTTAGTATCCCATGGTATAGTATTTGGCGCTGGCCTTCTCCATTTTGATATATTAAGTTTAATTCCTTTTAATTTTAGATTTGGATCAAAGTACGAGCCCCATTCCCATGTTGCTACTGCAACATGAATTTTTGTTTGTTGAGCTGATATTGCCATCATCTCACTTCCTCTCCATGCGACTGGTCTTACATATCCGTTTTGAACTTTTTGTACTTTAACAGTTTCAACACAGGCTTTATTTATTTCTTCCTCGCTATAAGGTATATCAAAACCCATTCTTTTTGCTGAATAAAAAAACCTTGAAGTATGTTCCTCCAATTTAAAAATTTCACCGTCGTAAACCCTTAGTCCTTCAAATACACAACTAGCATAATGAAGTCCGTGGTTTAGAACATGCAGTTTTACATTGCCCCAATCAACTAAAGCGTTGTTGTACCAAATTTTACCGTCTCTTTTATCGTATGGTATCATTAAAAAAATAAAAAAATATCTTTCTATATATATTATGTCAATATAACTTACCAATATAAATAATTATGAGAGAACTTCTTTATCTTAAGGATGAGCAAATAAAAGAGTTTATAGAGAAGCTTTTTTTAAGCTATAGAGATACTTTCTCTGACTCAAAATCAGTTTTAGACAAATACTCTCTTGGAATAGCCCATAACAAAGTTCTTCATATATTATCTACATATGAAGGTATCACAATAGGCGAACTATTAAATAAACTTAAAATCACAAAACAAAGTTTAAATAGAATTCTAAGAGACTTAATAAAAATAGATTTAATAGTTTTTAAAAAGGATCAAAAGGATACTCGTGTAAAGCATGTTTATTTAAACGAAAAAGGAAAAAAAATTTTTGAGGAGATATTCTCTAAACAAAAAAAAAGAATATATAATGCACTTTTAAATTCATCTGCAAAAGAAGTTATAGATTTTAATAATGTTTTAAAAAAATTAATTAAATCAAATGAAAGAATTTGAATCGCATATATTAGTAGTAGATGACGATAAAGGTATAAGAGAATTGGTGAAGGAATACCTTGATCAAAATAACTTTATCACTTCAACAGCTAAAAATGCTGATGATGCAATAGAAAAAACTAAAATTATAAAATTCGATTTGATTATTTTAGATATAATGATGCCTGGAAAATCTGGCTTAGAATTTATTAAAGAAAATAAAAATCTTCTAGATACACCAATTATATTGCTAACAGCAAAAGGAGAGCCTACTGATAGGATTGAAGGTCTAGAAACAGGCGCTGATGATTATTTGGCTAAACCTTTTGAGCCGAAAGAGCTGATTTTAAGAATTAGAAATATTTTAAATAAAACAAATGTAATTAAACATAAAAGAGAGGTAGAATTTGGTAATGTAAAAATTAACCTTAATAAAATGCTAATCTCAAAAAATAATAAGCAAATAAAGATAAATAATACAGAAAAGCAAATTTTTGAAAAAATGCTCAACGCTCCAGGAAAAGTCTTTTCAAGAGAAAGCATTGGTCGGTTGATAAAAATTGACAAGGAGAGATCTATAGATGTAGTTATTACAAGATTAAGAAAGAAAATTGAAGATAATCCTAAAAATCCACAATACTTGCAAACAATAAGAGGTGAAGGATATGTTTTATGGATTGAGTAATTTTTTTAAAAAAATTCTTCCTAAGCAACTTTTTTATAGAAGTCTACTAATTGTAGCATTGCCAGTAATTATTTTACAAATTACTATATCAGTTGTTTTTTTTGATAGTTTGTGGATTAAAACAAACATCGGTATGACAAGAGCGCTCGTTGGGGAAATTAATACTTTCTTAGATTCATATAATAGAGAAGGATCAGATAAAAATTTTGTTGAAAATACCTTTGAAGAATATTTAGAGATAGATGTAGTATATTTTCAAGATAAGAAATTTTCAGATGTTATGGAAGAAAAATGGTATAGTCCTATAGATCGTGCCTTAAGACGTGAATTAAAATCAAAAAATTTTAATTATTGGTTTGATACATCAAAGTTTAAAAATACAGTTAATTTAAAAATTCAAAATGGTGAAGATTATTTTGAATTTTTTATTCCAAGAGAAAGATTGACTAGTAGCTCAGTAAGAATTTTTGCACTGTGGATTACTTTGCCTGCAATACTAATAATAGCTATTGCAATTATATTTCTAAAAAATCAAACAAGACCAATTAAAAAACTGGCAGAAGCCTCAAAGAAATTTGGTAGGGGAGAAAGTGTTGAGGAATTTGTCCCGTCTGGTGCATCTGAAATTAGACAGGCAGGATATGAATTTGAAAAAATGAGAAAAAGAATATTAAGACATTTAAATCAAAGGTCGGAGATGCTGTCTGGCATTAGCCACGATTTAAGAACTCCTCTTACAAGAATGAAACTTCAATTAGCTCTCATAAAAGACAAAAATCTTATCGAAAGATTTTCTAATGATATTGATGAGATGGAAAAAATGTTAAATGAGTACTTGCAGTTTTCTAGCGAAAGCAGCAAAGAACAAACCGAAGAATTTGAATTTAATAAATTAATTGAGGAAATTATATCTAAATTTAATAATAAAATGATACAATTTAATAGAGGTGAAAATTTTAATTTTAACGGCAGGAAACTATCAATTCAAAGATGCTTAAATAATATAATTGAAAATTCAACAAAGTTTGCAAACAAAATTGAGATAAAATTTCAAAAATTAAAAGGAAATATTTTAATAATAGTTGATGATAACGGCCCAGGAATTCCAATTCATGAAAGAGAAAATGTATTTAAGCCATTTTACAAAATTGATAAAAGCAGATCAGAAAAAAGCTCAAGTGTTGGGCTAGGTCTTTCAATCTCTTCGGATATTATAAGATCTCATGGTGGAAAAATTGAGATTGGAGAGTCAAATCTTGGAGGTTTAAAAGTAGCTATCTCCTTACCTTTTTAATTTTTTTTTTCTTTTGTAATTTTTCAATTTTTTTTTCTAAATTTTCTACTCTCTTTAATAAAATATCTGTTTCTTCGCGACTTGTAAGTTTTAATTTATAAATAATCTCATCTCTTTTTAATTTTAAAATTGAAACAAATTCATCCGATAAATCTTTATAATTATACAATCCTTGTTCTAATATTTTAGATAATTGGTTAAAAAATAATTTTGATTTTGACATAGCTAATTTATTTTTTTTAGTTTAATTTATAGTATTTTTTACTAATGTTTATCAATGATTTTAATCCTGTGGCTTTCAATATTTTAAGCTTAGAGATAAGATGGTATTCTTTGTCATACATTTTTGGAATTTTTTTTGGTTGGTTTTACTGCAAACAAAAATTAATATCAAATGATACATATAAACAATTATTTGATGATTATATTACTTATTTAATTTTAGGTATAATTATTGGTGGTAGAATTGGATATATAGTAATTTATAATTTTGATTATTATTTTCATAATCCATTCGAAATACCAATGATTTGGAAAGGTGGAATGTCTTTTCATGGAGCAGTTGTTGGAATAATTATAGCTACTTATTTATTTTCAAATAAAAGAAAAGTAAGTTCTCTCTATTTTTTAGATCTTGTTGCATTATCTGCACCAATTGGTATTTTTTTCGGCAGGCTGTCAAATTTTATTAATTCTGAACTTTATGGAAGAGAAACAGATGTGTTTTGGTCAGTTAAATTTATTTTAGTTGATAATTTGAATAGACATCCTTCACAACTTTATGAAGCTTTATTTGAGGGTTTAATATTATTTATTTTATTAAATTTTGTATTTTCAAGAGTTGACAAAAAACAAGGTTATATTTCAGGTTTATTTTTAATTTTTTACTCTATTTTTAGATTTATAATCGAATTCTCTCGTGAGCCAGACTCTCAAATTGGATTATTAATATACAATTTGTCAATAGGACAGCTGATTAGTGTTATTGTTCTAATCATAGGAATCTTTTTATGGCAGTCGAAAAAAAATGTTTGATAAAAATAATTTTGAAGCTCCATTAGATATTTTCATAAGCAACGCTCTCTATCATCCAAAAAAAGGATACTATATGAAAAATATACCATTTGGAAAAAGCGGTGATTATATTACAGCTCCAAATATATCAAAGATTTTTTCCGAAATGATTTTTTTATGGATAATATCATATTGGGAAAAATTTTTTAAAAATAAAAAAATTAATATTATTGAACTTGGTGCTGGAAATGGTGAAATGATGCATCAAATTATTACATCATCAAAAAACTTTGGCAATTTTCACAATAATTGCCATTTTAAAATTTATGAAAAAAGTGAAAAGTTAATTAAGGTTCAAAAGAAAAGATTAATCGGTCATAAAATAAAGTGGTTAAAAAATTTAGAAAATTTAGAAAATAAGCCAACAATATTCTTAGGTAATGAATTCTTAGATGCTTTACCAATTAAACAATTTTTTAAATATAATAATAAATGGTTCGAAAAATTTGTAAAAAAAGAAGGTGGTATTTATAGCTTCTCTAAAAAAAATTGTGATATCAAGAGGATAGAAAAAAAATTAAATTTTAAAATTTCAAAAAATCAAAAATTTTTGGAAATATCGTTCGACGCTATTAACATAATCAAAAAATTAAATAATATAATTACAAGCAAAGGTGGATGCTTACTTTTTATAGATTATGCATATTCAAAAAATCAAATGATTGATACTCTACAAGCTATTAAAAACCATAAAAAGATTAGTCCATTAGAAGACGTTGGCAGTGCTGATATAAGCTATTTGATTAACATTCCATTTTTAAAAAAAATATCAAAAATTATTAATTTAAAACTAGATCATAATACACAAAGAGAATTTTTGTTAAAAATGGGTATTTTAAAAAGGGCTGAAATATTATCGGCAAATAAAAGCTTTTTGGAAAAAGCAAATATATTTTATAGAGTTGAACGTTTAATTAATAAAAAACAAATGGGAGAACTTTTCAAAGTAATGTGCTTTTACAAAAAAAACAAAAGATTAAAACTTGGATTTAAATGATTTTATCAAAAAAACTTTTTAAAACTGGAATAATAAATCATGGTTTTTTTAATAAAAAAAATGGATTTTCTCAAGGTATCTATAAAAGTTTAAATTGCGGCATAGGATCATTAGATAATAAAAAAAATGTTAAAAAAAACCTTGAATATGTAAAAAAAAAATTATTATCAAATAAGAAAATTTCTTTATTATATCAAAAACATAGTGCTAAACTTTATTTCATTAAAAAAATTTCTAAAAGAAAATTGATAGGTGATGCTTTGATTACAAATATTAAAAATTTACCTATTGGAATACTTACTGCAGATTGTGCTCCAATTTTAATTTTAGATCCTAAAAAAAAAATAATTGCAGCAGTCCATGCAGGTTGGAGAGGTGCATATAAAAATATAGTAATAAAAGTTCTAAGAAAGCTAGTAAAATTAGGATCAAATAAAAAAGATATTATCGTGGCAATTGGCCCGTGTATTAATCAAAAAAATTATGAAGTAGGTAAAGAATTTAAGAATAAATTTTTGACTAAAAGTAGTAAAAATTCAATTTTCTTTAAAAAAAAAAAAGAGAGAATATATTTTGATTTATCAAAATTCATTTATAATCAATTAAATAGTTTTGGAATATTAAAAATTGATGTTATAAGAACAGATACCTTTGATAAAAAAAATAATTTTTTTAGTGCAAGAAGATCTATAAAAAAAAATGAATCTGATTATGGTAGAAATATTTCAGTAATTATGCTTAAATAGGATATTAATGAAAATAATCACAGGTAATTCAAACAAAAATCTTAGTTTGAAAATATCAAAATACTTAAAAAATAGACTTGTGCGTTCAAGTATCAGAAAATTTTCAGACGGTGAAATTTATGTTGAAATAAATGAAAACATCAGAGGAAATAGTATTTTTGTTATTCAATCTGTCTCTTCTCCAGCAAATGATAATTTAATGGAACTACTGCTTTGCATAGATGCATTGAAAAGATCATCGGCAAAAAATATAACTGCAGTAATACCCTATTTTGGTTATGCAAGACAGGACCGAAAAGTTGTTCCAAGAACCTCTATATCAGCTAAGTTAGTATCTAATTTAATTACAAAGGCAGGCGCAGATAGAGTAGTAACAATTGATCTTCACGCTGGGCAAATTCAAGGTTTTTTTGATATTCCAGTTGATAATTTATTTGCTACTCCAATATTTGCTCGTCATGTAAGAAAAAAAATAAAAAATAAAAATTTAATATGTGTTGCGCCTGATGTAGGCGGAACCGAAAGAGCAAGAGCTTTGGGTAAATTTCTTCATGCGGGTTTAGCTATTATTGACAAGAGAAGACCGGCGCCAGGAAAATCAGAAGTTATGAATGTTATAGGAAACGTAAAGGGCAAAACATGTATTATAGTTGATGATATAATTGACTCGGGAGGAACAATTGTTAACGCAGCAAATGCTTTAACAGATAGAGGCGCAAAGGAAGTTCATGTATATGTTACCCACGGTGTTTTAAGTGGAAAGGCAGTACAAAAAATTAAGAATTCAAAAATAAAAAGATTGGTAATTACAGATACAATTGATAACTCTGATAGGGTAAAAAGTGTAAAAAATATTGAAATTTTAACAATTTCTCAATTAGTTGGTGAGGCAATAAAAAGAATATCAAATTCCACATCTGTATCAGACCTATTTAGGTAATTTTCTTCTTGATAATGTGTATCTCCTAAGCTAAAAGCTACAGTTTTTATGATTAATTTAGAAGCAAATCTAAGGTCTCAAGCAACAAAGGGAAGTAACAATACTTTACGAAGGCAAGGTATGGTGCCTGCGATATTATATGGTGGAGAAGAAAAAAATGAACTCATAAGTGTTTCAAAAAAAAACTTAAAAACACTGTTAGATAAAGAAAATTTTTTATCAAACGTATTAAAAATTAAGATTGATAATAAAGAAGTAAACGTTCTTCCAAGAGAAATTTCATATGATGTTGTGACTGATGAGCCAATCCATGTAGATTTTTTAAGAATGGTAAAAGGTAGAAAAATTGTATTAGAAATTCCAGTAAGATTTATTAATCATGAACAATCGCCAGGTTTGAAAAGAGGTGGTGTTTTAAATATAGTAAGAAGAAAAGTTGAATTGAAATGTCCGACTGAAAGTATACCTAAAGAACTAGTGGTTGACTTAGATGGTTTAGATATTGGGTCGAGCATAAAAATATCTGCAATAAAACTCCCAGAAAATGTAAAGCCAACAATTATTGGTAGAGATTTTGTGATTGCTACAGTTGCAGCTCCAACAATTGTTAAAGAGCCAGAAAAACCTGCTGAGGAGGCAGCTGAGGGTGCAGAAGCAGCTGCAGATGGAGAAGCATCTAAAGAAGGGGAACAGGCAACCTCTACGGATGATGCTAAAAAGCCTGAAGCTGATAAGGATAAAAAAGAAACAGCTCCAGAGAAAAAATAATTTGTTTTATAATCTTAAAAATAATCTTTAAAAATGATCTTATTCGTAGGTCTAGGCAATCCAACACCTGATAGTCAAAATAATAGACATAATATTGGCTTTAAAATTATTGATGCAATTAACCAAAATTTGGGCCTATCCAAACAGAAGCCAAAATTTAAAGGTTTATTAACAACAGGAAATATAGGTGAAAGAAAGGTTTACGCTATAAAACCTCTTACGTTTATGAATAATTCAGGAACCTGTATTAGAGAGCTAATTGAATATTTTAAAATAGAGTCATCAGATATTATAGTTTTTCACGATGATCTTGATATCGAATTTGGAAAAATTAAAGCAAAATTTGGTGGTGCAGATGCAGGTCATAATGGAATAAAATCGTTAGATAAATTTATTGGTAAAGAATATTCAAGAGTAAGAATTGGGATTGGAAAACCAGAAAAAACAAAAGTTAACGATTTTGTTCTTGGAGATTTTAGTGAAGATGAAAAAATTCAACTAGAGACAATCTCTAAAAGGATAATTGAATTTATAAACTTATTAATTGACAAAAAGCTCGAATTATTTTCAAGTAAGATAAACAATTAGTTATGGGTTTTAAATGTGGAATAGTTGGACTTCCTAATGTAGGTAAATCTACTTTATTTAATGCTCTAACTAATTCAAGCAAAGCTCAAGCAGAAAATTTTCCATTTTGTACCATAGAGCCTAATCTGGGAATAGTTCCTGTAATAGATAAAAGGCTAGACAAATTAACAAACATTTCTAATTCAAAAAAAAAAATATATACGACAATAACATTTGTCGATATTGCAGGTTTAGTGGAAGGAGCTTCAAAAGGTGAAGGTTTGGGAAATAAATTTTTGTCTCATATAAGAGAGGTTGATGCAATTATTCATATGATTAGATGTTTTGATTCTGACGATATTCAAAATGTAAATAATAATATAGATCCGGTTAGAGATCTTGAAATTATACAAACTGAAATGAGACTAGCTGATCTTGAATCTATTCAAAAAAGATTGGATAAAAAAAATAAAAAAAATTTATCAAGTGAACTCATGCAATTATTGGAGGCAGCGCAAGATTATATTAATAATGACAAAAATATTGATGAATTGCATAAACTTTACAAAAAAAATCAAATAGAATTAAGTGGATTATTATCTTTAAAGCCAAATTTATATGTGTGTAACGTAGATGAAGAAAGTATTATCACAGGAAATCAATATACCCAAAAATTTATCGAAAAATATGGAGAAAAAAATACAATTATAATTTCGGCAGAAATTGAAAATCAACTTAATTCTCTGGCTGATAACGAAAAGAAAAATTATATGGAAATGCTGGGTCTTGAAGAAGCTGGAATAAAAACTCTTACCAAAAAGGGTTATAATTTGTTAAATCTTGAGACATTTTTTACTTCAGGTTCAGAGGAATCAAGAGCTTGGACAATAAGTAGGAATTGTATAGCTCCTAAAGCTGCAGGAAAAATACATTCAGATTTTGAAAAAGGTTTTATTAAAGTAGAAACAATTTCTTATGAGGACTTTATAGAAAATGATGGTTGGATTAATTCAAAAAATAATGGTAAAATGAGATTAGAAGGAAAAGAATATATAGTGAGAGATGGAGATGTTCTAAACTTTCGTTTCAACACGTGACCATATTTTTTTCATAGTTAAATACACAAGAATTGATAATATGATTAAATATACGATCACTCTAAAGCCAGTTTTGTGCCTAGTTTCTAAGTGAGGTTCAGCTGACCACATTAAAAAGGTTGTTACATCTTTAGCCATTTGTTCTTCTGTGGCTTGTGTTCCATCACTGTATTCGACTAAACCATCTGATAGAGGAGCGGACATTTTAATTTTATTTCCGTACATGTATTTATTATAATACACCCCATCATCCAATTTGATGTTAGCTGGAGGATCATCGTATCCAAGTAGAAGAGAATAAATATAATCTGCCCCACCCTTCCTTGCTTTAGCCAGTACCGACATATCTGGTGGATAAGCTCCTCCGTTTGCTGCCTTTGCCGCCTCAACATTGTCGTAAGGCATTACAAATTTATCAGATAATTTAGCAGGTCTTGTAAACATTTCACCTTCGCTATTTGGACCATCTTGAACCTCAAAACTTGCAGCTATGAATTTTGCCTCTTGCTCTGTAAACTCAGGGCCACCTGGCTCAGCAAGGTTTCTATAACTCAAATATTGCATTGAATGACAAGCTGAACAAACCTCAGTGTAAACCTGGTATCCTCTTTGCAAAGCGCCTCTATCATATTTTCCAAATAGACCTTTGAAAGTCCAATCAGTTTCTAGGAATTTTATTTTTTCTGCAGAGATTGAATGATTTTGAAAAGAAAATATTGAAATAAATAATATAACTAAGCTTATTAATTTTTTCACCCTAAACTCTTTAAATTATTTTCAATTTTATTTTCTCCATCACTTCTGGTTGCCATCGCAGCGCCTGCCACTACTGGTTCGGTTATAGACAAAGGCACTGGGTTGGTTTTTTCTATAAATCCTAAAAATGGAAGTATAATTAAAAAGTGAATAAAGTAATAAGCGGTCGCAATTCTTGCTACAAGTAAGTATAAACCCTCTGCAGGCATCGCTCCAACGTATCCCAGTACTAAAACATCTAATACTAATATCCAATAGAATTGTTTATAAAGAGGTCTAAAAACTGCAGATCTAACCTTGGAAGTATCTAACCAAGGTAAAGCTACAAGAATTAAAATTGCTGAAAACATTGCTATAACTCCCATTAGTTTATCAGGCACAGATCTTAAGATCGCATAAAATGGTAATAAATACCATTCTGGAACTATGTGTGCTGGAGTTACAAGTGGATTGGCTTCAATATAGTTATCAGCATGTCCTAAAATGTTTGGAGTATAAAAAACAAAAAAAGCAAAAACTATCATAAATAGTAATAGAGCAAATGCATCTTTAATTACAATATATGGATGAAATGGAACGGTATCATTAGAAGGTTTTTTTATCTCAATTCCCACTGGATTATTATTACCCGGTACATGTAATGCCCAAATATGTAGTACTACTAAACCAAGTATTAAAAACGGTATTAAATAATGTAATGCGTAGAATCTTGTTAGCGTAGGGTTATCAACTGAGAATCCTCCCCATAACCAAGTGGTTATCCCCTCTCCAATAAAAGGTATTGCGCTAAACAAATTGGTAATTACTGTTGCGCCCCAATAACTCATTTGACCCCAAGGTAGGACATATCCCATGAATGCTGCCGCCATCATTAATAAATAAATAATTATTCCTATTATCCAAATAATTTCTCTTGGAGATTTATATGAACCATAAAATAAAGATCTAAAAATGTGGATATAAACCGCTAAAAAAAACATTGATGCTCCATTTGCATGAACATATCTAATTAACCATCCGTAGTTTACATCTCTCATTATATGTTCAACGCTTGCAAAAGCCAATTTAGTGTCTGCAACATAATGCATTGCTAGAACAAGCCCTGTAACGATTTGGGTAATTAAACAAAAAGTAAGAATTCCCCCAAATGTCCACCAATAGTTTAAATTTTTTGGAGTTGGATAATCTGTTAAATGATTTGCAAGAGTTAGAAGTGGCAATCTATCGTTAAACCATTTTCCAACTTTTGATTTTGGTGTGTAGTGACTATCGCTCATATATAATTTTATTATCCAATTTTAATCGTATTATCATTTAAAAAAACGTACTCTGGAATTTCCATGTTGATAGGTGCTGGACCTTTTCTTATTCTTCCTGAGGTATCATAATGTGAACCATGACACGGACAAAACCAACCATCATACTCACCTTTGTCTGACAACGGAACGCATCCTAGGTGCGTACATATACCTAGCATAACTAACCACTCTGGGTTTTTTACTCTATCTTCGTCCTTCTCTGGATGTTTTAATTCTTCTAAGGAAACTGATCGCGCTTTATCAATTTCCTCTTGCGTTCTTCTTTTAATAAAAACAGGTTTACCTCTCCAAACAACTGTAATTGATTGTCCAGGTTTAACGGAACTTATATCTACTTCTGTGCTAGCCAAAGCTTTAACTGAAGCATCAGGATTCATTTGGTCAACAAGTGGCCACACTGCGGCTCCCACTCCAACGGCCCCAGCAGCAGCTGTGGCTGTAAATATAAAATCTCTTCTGTTTTTAGGTTTTTTATCTGACATTTAAATGTTTTATTTTTTGCTATTACATGATTTCATATAATAATAAATATATATTTTTCTATTGCAGAAATGACACAGAAAACAGCTAATACATGCCCCAAAATAGCCCTTTATCAGCCAGATATACCACAAAATACTGCTGCAATAATAAGAACTTGCTCATGTCTTGGGGTTCAGCTCGAAATCATAGAACCTTGTGGTTTTTTTTTAACTGATCCTAGGTTTAAGAGAGTAGCGATGGATTATATGGATATGTCATCAATAAAATTTTATAAAAGCTATGAGGATTTTGAAAAAGCTAAAAAAAACAAAAGAGTAATTCTGGCAACCACTAAGGCAAAAGAGGATTACATTAAATTTAAATTCAAAAAAGATGATACAATATTGTTCGGTAGAGAAAGTTCTGGTGTTCCTGAAAAATTACATAAAAATATTAAATATAAAATAAAAATACCTATGATAGAAAATAAAAGATCTTTGAATCTTGCAACTTCAGCAGCTATAATTATTTCTGAAAGTTTAAGACAAACAATATACTGAAAAATGAAAACAAATCTAAAACAAGAACTTGCAAAACAATGGTTTAAAGATCTTCAAGAGATAATTTGTAAAAATATTGAAGAAATAGAAAATAATAAAGTTTTGTTTAAAAGTAAAAAATGGACTAGAAATTTAAATAAAGATGAAGGTGGTGGAGAGTCTAAACTATTAGAAAATGGAAAAGTATTTGATAAAGTTGGTGTAAATTTTTCTGAGGTTTACGGAAAATTCCCAAATGAAATTAAAGGAAAAATTCCAGGCACAAAAAAATCTTCAAAGTTTTGGGCAACAGGTATATCGATTGTTATGCACATGAAAAATCCTCACGTACCCGCTATGCATTTTAATACTCGATATATAAATACCTCGCATGGTTGGTTTGGAGGAGGTATGGATGTAACACCATGTTTTAAAGATGAAAAACTAAAAAAATGGTTTCATAAAAATCTCAAAAATATGTGCAATAGACATAACAAAAAATATTATAAAATTTATAGTAAATGGTGTGATAATTATTTTTATTTGCCACATAGAAAAGAAACAAGAGGTATTGGTGGCATTTTTTTTGATTATAAAAAAAATCAATGGGAAAAAGATTTTCATTTTGTTAAAGATGTAGGATTGGAATTTATGAAAATATTTAACGAAATAATTTTAAAAAAAAATAAAACTAAATGGTCAAAAAGAGATAAAGAAGCTCAATATATTAAAAGGGGTAGATATGTTGAGTTTAACCTACTATATGATAGAGGAACAAAGTTTGGTTTACAGACTGGTGGGAATATCGACGCAATTTTAATGTCTTTGCCCCCTACCGCAAAATGGAAATAAAATGGAAAAAGAACCAATTACAATTGATGGTCTTGAAAAATTAAAAAAAGAATTAAAATTTTTAAAAGAGAATAAAAGACCAGAGATAGTAAATGCAATTGCGGAGGCAAGATCGCACGGAGATTTAAAAGAAAACGCAGAGTATCATGCAGCAAAAGAACAGCAGTCCCATAATGAAGGAAGAATTCAAGAAATCGAAAATAGTATAGCTACAGCAAATGTAATTGATATTACTAAATTTAATAATGATGGAAAAGTTATTTTTGGGTCAACAGTTCATTTGAAAAATTTAGATACAAATGAAAAAATTGAATATAAAATTGTTGGAAAAGATGAGGCAGACCTAAAAAAAAAATTAATTTATTTTAAGTCACCGATTGGAAAAGGTTTGATAGGAAAAAATAAAGGTGATTTGGTAGAAATTAATACTCCAAATGGTACAAAAAATTTTGAGGTTTCCAACGTTAAATACGTTTAGACTTTATTATACCTTCAATTTGATTGTTTGAAATTTTAAAGTTATTGTTCAGCCACTGCTCTTCAATTTCTCTTAGTATTGATCCTAATAATTTTCCTTCTTTTAAGTCAAATCTCTCAATTAAATCTTTAGCTTTGATTGGCATAACTGGGATTTCAAATTCAATAAAATATTTTTTCAGCTCAATCAAAATATCTTTATTTTTTTTAGAAGTTAGAATCTTAAAGTCTAAAATATCTATTAGATTTTCTTTACCATTTTTAAGTAAAATTTTTAATAAATTTTCTTTAGCAAAAAAGTCTTTGTTTGGTTCTAAAGAAAATATAGAATTTAAAAGAATTATTTTATCTTTTTCTTTATTTGATAAATTATATTTATAAATAAAATAATCACAGTCTTCGCTTTTATCGATTAACAAAAGAGATAGAATAAATGCAAAATTTTTACTCTTTAAAATATTTTTGCTAGAATCATCTAATTTATTTATTCTATTAATATTTTTTAGTTCTGGAAAAATTAAAAGAAATAACTCTTTGGAAATTTTATCTGAATTTATTTTATTAAAATTTTTGATAGAAATTATTTTTTTTAGCTCTTGTAATTTTCTGTCCTTTGAGATTTGTTTGAGACCACCAAGATTTTGCTTAATAATTTTAACTATCTTTTTATCATGTTGATTTTTGCTATACTCTAAAAAGAATCTTATATACCTTAGTATTCTTAGATAATCCTCTTTAATTCTTATTGCTGGATCTCCAATAAATTTAATTAAACCAATTTTTAAATCACCTTTTCCATTATATGGATCAAACAAATTTCCATCTAAATCTGAATAAATTGCATTAATTGTAAAATCTCTCCTTGATGCATCTTTTAACCAATCTTGAGTATACTCAACTTGAGCATGTCTTCCGTCTGTTGTTATATCTTTTCTAAGAGTAGTTATTTCAAAACTTTTTTTATCTATGACTGCGGTAATTGTTCCATAGTTTATCCCTGTCTCATAATAATTGATTTTATTTTTTTTCAATATTTCAACTACAATATTTGGAATTAAATTTGTTGATAAATCTATGTCGTCAACTCTTTCATGGGAAATTAACTTTCTTAAACAGCCTCCTACAAAACGTAATTCTGCTTTTTCTGAATATGAGCTAAATAATTTAAACAACTGTTGCATTCCATTATTTGAAGCAAGTTGTTTAAAGTTAGCTTCATCTTTAAATGTATTTTTTTTTGATTTAAATAAGTAATTTAAAAATTTAATCATAACTGGCTGGGGCGCTAGGATTCGAACCTAGGAATGGCGGTACCAAAAACCGCTGCCTTACCACTTGGCTACGCCCCATGATTGTTTGTGATATACCACAAAAGAAAAGCTTTATATAGTTTTTGATAAAATACTCCAATAATTTTTAAAATTTTTCTTTACCAATTTTAACGCATTTATAGCAGATTTTTTGTTTGAAAAATAAGCAACAATTGTTGATCCTGAACCCGTCATTCTTACAAATTCCACTTGATCAACATTAGATAAAAAGATCTTTAATTTTCTTAAATTTGGGTAAAGAGTAAATGCTGGATGCTCTAAATCATTTTTTGCACTTTTAAGGGACTTAAGTTTAAAGACTTCGCTTGATATTTGAATTCTTCTTTTTGAGAATTTTTTAACCCTTTTATATATTTCCTTAGTTGAGCAACCTATTTTTGGTTTAATTAAAACTACAAATAAACCAATTTTTGAGTTGAATTTTTTTATTTTTTCATTGTTTAATAATATTGAATTTTTTCGATCTAGACCCAAAAGAACATCCGACCCAATTTGATTGCAAATCTCAATTTTGTCAATTTTAGAAATGTTTACAATTTTCTTTTTAATAAAATAACCTAGGACGGATGCGGCATTCATTGAACCTCCTCCCAACCCAGACTGTTGTGGAATATTTTTTTTTATTTCAATTTTGTATTTTTTTTTTATTAAATTTTTTTTATCTAAAATATCCAATAACTTTGAAATAGTATTATTTTTTAAATTATTTGAAAACGAACCATAAAATTTAATTATATGTTTTGGTTTATTTATCGATCTTATATAAATTTTATCATATAAATTTATGTAAGAAATAATGCCTTGTATCTTATGTAAATTATTTTTATATCTTCCCAAAACATATAAAGATAAATTTATTTTTGCATAAGATTTTATTAAGTCTCTTTTAATCATCACATATTTGTAAGTCCAAAAAGCAACTTATTATTTATAGATTCTTTTAATTCATCTTCAGCTTCGTCAGATAATAATACAGCATTCCAATAATAATTTGCCTGAAGTTTCTTATCTAATTTCCACATTACATCTCCATAATGATCATTAACAATAGGGTCCTCTGGCATTATTAGCAGCGCTTTCTTTAAATATCTTTCTGCTGACTCATAATCTTCAGTTAAATAATAGGCCCATCCTACGGAGTCAATAATATAAGGATCAGATTGTTTTTGTTCGTAGGCTTTCAAAAGCATTTGCATTGATTGATCGATTTTTATTTTTCTCTCTAGCCAACTGTATGCTAAATAATTAAGAACATAAGGTTGATCTGGAACAAGTTTAAGAGATGATAATAAATCTTTATCTGCTTTTTCAAAATCTTTTAGTCTTTCATAACTTCCTCCTCTTCTATAGAGAATATCCGCATAAGATTCAGACTCTTTATTTATTTCATTGAGGGCAATATTATAATTATTTATTGATTTATGATATTCTTTAAATCCTTTATATATGTTTCCTAAATCAAAATAAATTTTTGGTGATTTAAATTTTAAATTTTTTAATTTTAAATTTAAATAAGATAAGGATTTCTCTTTTCCTTCACTTTCTTTTAAAATTTCAAATTCTTTTTTAATTCTATACCAGTAATAAATTCCATCTTTATCTTCAAAATTCTTTATAATTTTTTTCAATGCCAAATCTTTATTCATTAGATAAAAATTTTCTGATGCTAATGATAAATTAAATTTAAACTTTGGATTTAGATAATTTGAAATACTTAAATAAAAATTAGAAATTTTATAATCTTCTTGAGATGAATATAAATTTGAAATTAAAAAAAATAGTTCTGCCAAAATATCATTTTCTGATTTACATGAAAAAATATTTGAAAAATTATCAAAATTTTCTTTTTCTATCCACTTTTTAGATTGTGATATCAGTAGTGTACTATTAATAGGATCTATCTTTAAAGATATAAGTTTTGCAGTATCATATTTTTTTTCACTAATTATATTTGACAAATAAAAAAATAAATATCTTGAATAATCACCACTTTCTAAATTTAAAAGATCAGCGAAATAATTATTAGTTTTTTCATCCTCAAGATAGCAATATTGAAAAGCTAAAAGGATTTTGCCTAATTTACCATAATTTTTAATTTCATTAATTTTTTTATTTAGAAATAATTGATTAAAAGATTTTAAGATTTGGTAGATAATTTCTTCATATGTACCAGGTACTAATACTTTCTCCATATCTAAAAGATGGTCATTAACTTTATCAAGCTTATTTTTTTTAATTGTATCAATAGTTAATAATAAATTAGCTTGAAAGTTATTAATTTTGTTTTCAGATTTAAAAAATTTTATTTGGTTTATTGCTTTTTCAACATTATTTTCAAGTACTAAACTTTTAATATATCTATCAAAATAAATAGGATAATTTCTAATAATACTTTTCGTTGAATTAAAATATTTTATAGCTAATTCATCATCGCCATTTTCATGTGAAACTAGAGCCGAAAAGTAGCTTGACAAATATCTCTGGTTGAAATCTTGATTTTCAGTTGTTTTTGAAAAAGATGATGAATGATATAAAAATGTTATAATTATAAATAAAATTTTAAAAATTCTGAAATACATGGTTTCAATATATGGAAATAGAACAAAAAAATCAAAACAACAATAATTTTGAAGATATAATGGAATTATTTGAAATAGATTATATTTATGAAAATAAGCCTATTAAAAGAACTATTTATGAACCAAGTTTAAAAGATAAACAATCTTTACTAGAAAATCTGAAATTAAAAATTCAAAATATTTCTAACTGTGAATTGAAAAAAAATTCTAAACAAATTGTTTTTAATGATGGTGATCCCCAAAGCCCAATAATGATTGTTGGTGAAGGGCCGGGACAAAAAGAAGATGAAATAGGTAAACCTTTTGTGGGTGATGCGGGAGTTCTGCTGAATAAAATGCTTGAGGCAATTAATATTAAAAGATCTAAAGTTTATATAACTAATGTTGTAAATTATAGGCCTCCAAATAATAGAAAGCCTCAACTTTCAGAAATTAATAGGTATGCAGTTTTTTTAAGAGAACATATAAATATTATAGATCCTAAAATACTGATACTGATGGGGAGTACTGCTATGGAAGCTCTATTCGGCCAAACTTTAAAAATATCTGAAGAGAGAGGAAAATGGAAAGAGGTTATTATTAATCAAAAAACATATAAAATAATTTTAACTTTTCATCCTGCTTATTTATTGAGGCAACCTGACCAAAAAAAATACTCGTGGGAAGACCTTAAGATGATCAGAAAAAGAATAAATGAGCTGAAAATCAGTTTTTAATGAAAAAAATAGTAGCTGGAATAGATGAAGTCGGAAGAGGAAGTTTAATCGGACCAGTCTTTGCTGCGGCTGTAATATTTAAAAAAAGTGTAGATAAAAAAAAGATCAAAGATTCAAAAAAACTTAGTAAAGAAAAAAGAAATATTTTAGAAAAGTATATTAAAAAAAACTCTATTTGGAGTATTGGTTCAGCTTCTTTAAGGGAAATCGAAAAATTAAACATTTTAAATGCAAGTTTATTGGCCATGAAAAGGTCAATTAAAAAACTTAAACTTAAACCTTCAATAACACTGATCGATGGAAATAAATTGCCAAAGATTAATGGTTACAAGTTAAAGTCTGTAATTAAAGGAGATCAAAAAATATCTGAAATTTCTGCAGCATCTATAATTGCCAAGGTTGCTAGAGATCGACTTATTACAAAAATGTCAAAAAAATTCAGCAATTATGCTTGGGATAAAAATGCAGGATATGGGACTAAACAACATTTAAAGGCTATTAAAAAATTTGGCATAACACAGCATCATCGAAAAACATTTGGACCTATCCACAACATATTGAGTCCAAAGTAAATCATATAACAAGTCGAGTCCATTTTTTTCAATCTCTGGTTGACGTGGAATCCACACTAGAGTCTAATTACTTTTTTAAAAATGGTAATTAAGAATTTACATAATAATCTTATTAATGGCGATAGTCTAAAAGAATTAAAAAAAATTCCTGATGAAACATTCGATTTAATTTTTGCAGATCCACCTTATAATTTGCAATTACAAAATAGTTTGATCAGACCAGACAGATCAAAAGTTAAAGCAGTTAATGATAAGTGGGATCAATTCGAAAGTTTTAAAACTTATGATAAATTTACTTCTGAGTGGCTAGAACAATGCAAAAGAGTATTAAAGAAAGATGGGTCTATTTGGGTTATAGGAAGCTATCATAATATTTTTAGAGTTGGTAAAATTATTCAGGATCTAGGTTTTTGGATTTTAAATGATGTAATCTGGAATAAAAATAATCCTATGCCAAACTTCAAGGGTACTCGGTTTACAAATGCTCATGAAACATTGATTTGGGCATCAAAAAGCAAAAAATCAAAATATACTTTTAATTATCAATCAATGAAGTCTTTTAATGATGACTTGCAAATGAGATCCGTATGGAATTTTCCAATATGTAATGGAAAAGAAAGATTAAAAGATAATGGAATAAAAGTTCATTCAACTCAAAAACCAGAAGCCTTAATTCATAGAATATTATTAGCATCTTCAAATAAAAATGATTTTGTTCTAGATCCTTTTTTAGGATCGGGAACAACTGCTGTAGTTTCCAAAAAATTAGGACGGTCTTATTTTGGAATAGAAAGAGAAAAGAAATATTTTGATGCTGCACATAGAAGGATTAAAAATACTAACGTAATTAAAGATGAATATTTAGATACAGTCCAAAACAATAAGTCTAAACCTAGGATACCTTTTGGCTCGTTGATAGAGTTAGGAGTAATTAAGCCAGGAACAGAAATTTATGACCAGAAAAAGAAGTTTTTTGCAAAAGTTATGATTGATGGAAGTATCAAGCATAAAAAAAATGAAGGATCTATTCATAAAATTGCAGCTCAAATATTGGGTGCAGAAAGCTGTAACGGTTGGACCTATTGGCATTATCAAGTTGGAAATAGTTTAAAGCCTATTGATGAGCTTAGAGAGCGTTTAAGACCAAAAGCTTAGCTTTTATAGATTTTACCTAAATAATTTTCTAAAAAATTTTTATTTTTGGAAAGATATTTTAAAAAAAGATTTCTAAAAAAAATATTAATTGAATTTGTAAGATGAAATGCGAAATGATTGATTGAAGATCTAGAGTTTATTAGTTTAGTTTTTAAAACTCTAGTTTTGTAATAATTTGATGAATTGTCTTTAAAATCATTAAAAAGCTCATTAGCAGCCTCTATTGATTGCGACGCTCCTTGTGCAAGTGAAGGTGGAAATGAAAAAAAAGCATCACCAGTTAAAAATATATTTTTGTACTTTGGTATTTGAATTTTTTTGCTTATAAAAATTGGAAAGCATTTAACTTCTTTAACTATTTTAGTTAAATTTAAATCAGATTTTGATGAAATCTGATTTATCAAATTATTTATAAAAGTTTTATCATTGAATAAATTTCTATTTGAAATTCCATCTTCAATTAATTCTTTTCTAATTATAGATATAAAATTAAATTCGTTATTTTGATTAACAGGATATATTACAAAATGAAAATCGGGTCCTAGATATAAAGAAATATCCTTATTTTCAAAGTTTTGGATATTTCCTCTCAATGCAATTGAATTAAAATATTCTGGTAACCCCTCTTCTTTAAATAAGAGTTCTTTTGTTCTGGAATAAACTCCATCTGCTGCAACTAAATAATCAAATTCCTCTTTTTTATTATCTCTAAAGGATAGCTTCAATTTATCTTGTTCATGAATATTGATTAGATCTGAATTAAAAATTATTTTTTCTTTTGGAATATTGCTTAATAAAAATTCAATTAACTTAGATCTTTTTAATGTAGTGTACCTAATATTCTCAAAGTTAAATTGAGCTAGATCAATATCACATATCTTTTTTAACTCTCTAGCATCAAAAAAATTTACTTTTTTTGGAAAATATACATCGCTTGCATTTATATTTTGAAAGCCAATTTTATTTAGTAGATTAATACTATTAACTGATAATTGGATTCCATAGCCATCACTTAAATCTAATGAAGATTTTTTTTCAAAAATTTTATAATTGAAAGATGTATTTTTTTCTAAAAGATTTGCCAGAAATAATCCCGAAATCCCTGCCCCAATAATTGCAATACTTTTCATTTTAATATGATACTGAATTAAATATTTTTTTTGTAAATGAAGGTAAAATATATTTATTAATATTCGACTTATCTAAAAATAGACTGTCTCTTGTCTTTTTAATTTTATTATTTTTGTTAATAATAATTTTCATATTCATATTAGACATTTTTACGTTAATTTTTTTATGGACTGAATATTTGAACTTTTTATGGTTTATTTCTTTCATCGGAAAAATAACTAAATTTTTTAAAAAATTAAATTTTTTATTTTTAATAAGCAAATACTTATTTTTGTACCTGTAAACATTTGCTTCAAAATATTTTATTTTATTAAATTTACTTTTAGATTTAATTAAAAAATCTTTTTTTCTAAAGGCCTTACAGTTTTTGGCAAGTGGACAATGACTGCAAGAAGGTAACAAAGGTTTGCAAATTAATGCACCTATCTCCATTATAGCTTGAGCATAATCACTTGACCTTTTAGAAAAGCCAAAAAAAGATTTTTTTTTATTAAGGTTTTCTTTAGAAACTTCATCATTTGTTTTAAGTAAAAAAACTCTTTTAATTATTCTCTCAACATTACCATCCATTGGAATATAGGGTTCGTTATGTGCAATCGCTAGAATTGATCTAGATGTATATTCGCCAATTCCTGGGAGAGTTTTAAGTTTATCAATATCTTTCGGTAGCTCACCTTTAAACTCATTTAATAATTTAATTGCAGTTTTTTTTAAATTTCTTGCTCTAGAGTAATACCCTAGTCCTTCCCAATGTTTTAAAACTTTTTGATCACTTGATTTAGCTAATGATTTTAAATTGGGAAAATTTTTTATAAAGTTTTCAAAATAAGGAATCACAGTTTTTACTTGTGTTTGTTGAAGCATAAACTCGCTTACCAAAGTAAAATACTCTCTATTTTTGATTGATGTTTTTTTTCTCCAAGGCAGATTTCGTTTATTATTATCATACCATTTTAAAATTTTATTTGATATGTTGGAATTTTGCATATGAATTCAAAGAATTATAATAGGAATAACAGAAAATTTATACAAGGTCTTAGATCATTTAAAGACATTTTGCCTTCAAAGATTAAAAAAATTATTAATAAAAAAGGTCAGATTTATTCGGAAACATTGGATAATTGGAGAAATTTTGTTGGAAATGATTTGTTTAATATAAGTTTTCCAAAATCTTATAAAAATGAGAATAAACTTCAATCTAGCTGTCTTACAGTGATGGTAAAAAGGGGAAATGAGGTCAATTTTGAATATTCTAAAAATATAGTAATTGAGAAAATAAATTCTTTTTTTGGATTTGAAGCGGTTAAGAGTATAAAGTTAGTATCTTTTGAGGAAATAAGTGAAAAATTTATTGAAAAACAAAGCTTAGATAATGTGACAAAAAATAAATATAAAAAACAAATTTCTGGTATTAAAAATGAGAAGATAAAAATTTCGCTTTCCGAACTAAGTAGAGTTTATAAAAAAAGATGAAAAAAATTTTAATTATAATATCACTATTACTCTTGAGCGCTACTAATGTAAGTGCCGAAAGTATAGTAAAAAGAATTTACGAAGGTAATAAAGATTCAAAGATAACAATATTAGCCTATGAGTCATTAACTTGCTCGCATTGTGCTGATTTTCATAAAGATATTTATCCAAAACTAAAGAAAAACTTTATTGATAAGGGTTTAGTTAAGTTAGAATACCGAAACTTTCCATTAGATTTAGCTGCATTTAATGCTGCTAAAGTAGCTCAGTGCAGTACTGACAAAGGTAAAGAAATTTTACATTTTCTTTATAATAATCAAAGTGAGTGGGTGAAAGGAAATACTATTGAAGAATTAAATATTAATTTAGAAAATATACTAGTAAGTCAAAACTTTGGAGTAGATTACAACAAATGTATTAACAACAAAATTATCGAGGATTTTGTTTTAGAGGATCGAATCGAGGGAGTTAAAAAATACAACGTGAGCGCTACTCCAACTATTATTATCAATGGTGAAAAGTTTGAAAAACCATTAACTTATAAAAATTTACAAAAAACTTTAGAAAAACTGTTATAAGTTATTCATGGAGTTTAAAAAAATCCAATTAAATGGATTTAAATCATTTTCAGAAAAAGCGACCTTTTTAATTGAAAAAGGTTTGACTGGTATCGTCGGACCTAACGGATGTGGTAAATCTAATATAGTTGAGTCTTTAAGATGGTGTATGGGAGAAACATCTGCAAAAAGCATGAGGGGATCTGGAATGGAAGATGTAATTTTTTCAGGAACATCTAATAAACCATCTAAAAATATTGCTGAAGTTAGTATCAATATCTCTAATCCTGAAAAATCGGGTTCATTTCAATTCAAAGAAATGGAAGAGATAGAAATTAGAAGGAAAATTGAAAGAGATAAAGGTTCAAGGTTTTTTGTAAACGATAAAGAGGTAAGAGCAAAAGATGCTCAAATGTTTTTTGCAGATCTTTCAACTGGGGCTCACTCTCCTTCTATAATCAGCCAAGGAAGAATTGGATCTCTGGTTACAGCTAAACCTCAAGATAGAAGAGCTATTCTAGAGGAGGCAGCTGGCATTTCTGGACTACATGTAAGAAGACATGAGGCTGAGTTAAGGCTAAATGCTGCGGAAAATAATTTGAAAAGAGCAGATGAATTAAGAAGACAACTTGAAAAACAACTGACCAGCTTGGAAAAACAAGCTGAAGAGGCAACTAAATACAAAAATATATCTGATGAAATTAAAAAAGTAGAGGCTGGCTTATATTTCTTAAAAATTAGAGAAATAGAAAATGAAATTAAGGTTGAAAATGAAATAAATTCAGATGCAGAAAAAGAATTTTCATTGTTCAACAGTAAAATTTTAGACTTGGAGAACTCAATTAAAAAATTAGATAATGACCTACGTCCAATAAGAGATAATAATTTAGAAATCATTTCTAGAATACAAAGATTAAATTTGGAACTACAAAATTTGGATGAAGAAACTGAAAGGATGACCAAGGAGATAGAAACGACTAAATTATCATTGAAAACAATTGATGAAGATGAAGATAGAGAAAAAAGTATAGTAATTGATGCTAATTCAAATCAAAAAAGATTAAATGATGAGAAAGATAAATTAGTTGATATAGACTCAAAATATTACGAAACTGAAAAAAAATCTGATCAAGATTTGGAAATCGCTAAAAGTAATTTAAAAAATGAACAAGAAAAGATTGAGGGCTTGTTAAATTCTTTAAGTTTAGGAAAAGCAATAGAGTATAAAAATTCTCTTGAAGAAATTAGAACAACTTTAAATGAAACTATCGACTGCATTGATAAGAATGAGTTTCAACGGGCTAGAGAAAATTTAAATAATATTAACGTTAATTTATCCTTTGTTATTCAAAAAATCTCTGATGAAAATGACAAAGACGGTATTACGAAAATAAATTCAAGAAATGATTTAATAAAAAAATTGCAACATGAATATACTATAACCTATAGTAAAAACCAAAGCATCAAAGATGAATCTACAAAACGAAAGGAGCGTATTAATAACATTGATACTGAAATTGATAGTTGGAAAAACCTATTAACAAATTCAGAAAAAATGATAGTTCAGTTAGCTGATAGAAAGGAAAAATTAAATAAAAAATTATTAGATCTAGAAAAACAACCTAATATAAATGCTGAAAAAAAAGGCCAGATTTCTGAAAACTTAAGAATCTCAGAAAATGACAAAGAAAATAATCAAAATAAAATAAATATATTAGAACAACAACTAGAGGAAAACAAAACTCAATTAAACGAAATCAAAGAAAGTTCAATTAGTGTAAGAGAGAAAAGAGCAAGCTCAAATGCAACTATAGTTGGATTAAATAAAAGGAAAAACGATTTAATAGAACGAGTTGAAAACGAATTGAATATGAGAGAAGAAAATCTTTTAGAATATTCAAATTTAGAAAAAGAAGATGAATTTCCTGATACAGTTACTCAAGAAGAATTATTAGACAAAAAGAAAAGAGATAGAGACAATTTGGGTTCTGTTAATTTAAGAGCAGATGAAGAAACAGGCAAGTACAAAGATGAAATCATTAAAATGGAAAAAGATAGAGAAGACATTGTAACAGCTATTAATAAACTTAAGGAAAGTATTAATGAATTAAACCGAAAAGGAAGAGAAAGACTTCTAGAAGCGTTTGATAAAGTAAGTCGTAAATTTAATGAAGTTTATACTAAGCTTTTTAATGGCGGAAGTGCAAAATTAGAACTTGTTGATTCAGATGATCCGTTAGACGCTGGGCTGGAATTGTTGGTTAGTCCTCCAGGTAAAAGACTTCAGTCAATCACATTACTATCTGGTGGCGAACAAGCCTTAACTGCGCTGTCTTTAATATTTGCTGTATTTTTAACAAATCCAGCACCTATATGTGTGCTCGATGAAGTAGATGCACCTTTGGATGATGCTAACGTGACCAGGTTTTGTAATTTGTTAGACGAATTAACAAGGATAACAACTACAAAATTTATTATTGTAACGCATCATGCTTTAACTATGTCTAAGATGGATAGGCTTTATGGAGTTACGATGCCAGAAAAAGGTATTAGTCAGCTAGTTTCAGTAGATTTACAAAAAGCTGAAAGTTTAGTCGCGTAAATGTCCAACGACTTAAAAACTCGCTTAAAAATTGCAAAATCGAAGTTTAAAAAGAGAAACCCGCCAGAGAATAATGATCAAAAATCAAGCTTTGGTAAGGCTTTTCAGCTTAGTACAGAACTCGTATCTGCGGTATTAGTGGCCACAATTATAGGGTTTATTTTAGACAATTGGTTTGATACTAAACCGTGGTTAATAATAATATTTTTTTTTATTGGTGTGGCAGCAGGTATTATCAATGTTATCAGATCAGCAAAAAAAATGCAGAAAGATTAAATAAAAATGGCAGCAAACCCAATGACTCAATTCAATGTTTACAGAATTGGGCCTGAGATTAAAGTTGGTGAAATAGACATTTCCTTCACAAACGCTAGTTTGTTTATGGTTATTAGCACAATTGCTATTCTTCTAATTTTTAATTTTGGTGCAAAAAAAAATTCAATAATACCTACAAAATTACAGTTACTCGGTGAATTAAGTTATTCATTTATATCTAAAATGATTAGTGATACGGCAGGATCAAAAGCAAAACCGTATTTTTCATTTATTTTCTCGCTTTTTATGTTCGTTTTATTCTGCAATATGTTGGGAATGATACCTTACACTTTTACAGTAACTAGTCATATAATTGTAACTTTTGTACTAGCGGCATTTATATTTATTGGAGTAACAATTATTGGGTTTATTAAGCATGGTCTTGGATATCTTAAATTATTTGTTCCAAGCGGCGTACCTATGGTCTTATTACCATTGATAGTAATAATAGAAATTATTTCCTATCTAAGTAGACCTATTAGTCTATCTGTTAGACTGTTTGCCAATATGATGGCGGGACATACAATGATGAAAGTATTCGGAAGCTTTGTTGTAAGCTTAGGAATAGTGGGAGGATGGCTTCCACTTAGCTTTTCAGTTGCACTTACAGGCTTGGAAATCTTAGTAGCATTTCTACAAGCATATGTATTTGCAATTCTAACATGCATCTATTTGAATGATGCATTAAATTTACACCATTAAATTTATAGGAGGATATAATGGAACTAGAAGCAGCAAAAATGATTGGAGCAGGCTTAGCGGCTATCGCTCTAGCAGGCGCAGGAGTTGGGATAGGAATTATTTTTGGTAATTACCTATCTGGAGCTATGAGAAATCCCTCAGCGGCTCAGAAACAATTTCCAAATCTTTTGTTAGGTTTTGCATTGGCAGAAGCGACAGGCTTATTTGGATTGGTTGTTGCATTAATTATTTTATTTGCATTTTAATTAATGTTAAAAAAAATATTGTTTAGGACTCTAGCTGTATATTTTTTATCTATAAATTTTATACAAGCGGCAGAAAGTGGCGGTATGCCACAACTCGATCCGGAGTTTTGGTTTTCACAAATATTTTGGTTAATCATAACCTTCGGGATTCTGTATTTGGTTTTATCTAAATTAATTTTGCCTAAAATTAGTGAAAATCTTGAAACAAGAAAATCTCAGGTTTTAGATAATTTAGAGCTAGCTGAAAAACAGAAAAATGAGAGTGAGGCTAAATTAAAAGAGTTTGATAATATTATTTTGAAATCAAAAATTGATGCAAAAAATCTATTTAATGAAGCTAGAAAAAAATTATTAGACGATATTAATAAAAAAAAACAAGAGCTTGAGGAAGAAATCGATAAAGAGGTAAAAATTGTTGAAGCTGAAATTGAAGAGCTTAAAAAGAAATCTCCTGAAAAAATAAATAAGATTGCAATTGAAACTTCTACTGATTTAATTAATCAATTAATCGGTACAAATGTAAATAATAGTAGTATTACAGCGATAGTAACTGATATTGCTAATAAAAATAAAACTTTATGACTTTTGACGCAACATTTTGGGTAGCTGTATCATTCTTTATTTTTTTTGGGGCTTTGATTTATTTAAAAGTTCCAAGAAAAATAAACGATATATTGGCTAACATGATTGGTGGTATCAAAAAAGAAATCGACGAAAGTGAAAAACTTAGAGCAGAAACAAAAAATATGCTCGACACGGCACAAAAGAAATTAGACACTGCAGATAGAGAGGTAAATAAAATTTTAAAACAAGCGAAGGATGACAGCGAAAGACTTGTGTTAGAAATGAATGAAAAATTCCATAATTCATCTGAAATAAAGAAAAATGTGACTCAACAAAAAATAAATCAAATGAAGGAAAACGCTATTAGAGATATAAAAAATACATCAATCAAGGTAGCACTAGAGTCGGTTAAAAAAATCATCTCCACATCGGTCGATAAATCAAAACTCGACAATCTTTTTGATAAAAATCTAGAAGAAACTAAAGCAGAAATAAAAAAAATTAATTCTTAAAATTTAACTTATATAGGTTAAATTTATATATTATGAATTCAATAATAATAGGTTCTGGGTTTGGAGGTATCGCAGCTGCGCTTCGTTTAAAAGCAAAAGGTCATAATGTTACTTTAATTGAAAAGCATAATGACCTTGGTGGAAGAGCTAGAGTATTCAAAAAAAACGGTTTCACTTATGATGCTGGACCTACAGTCATAACTGCCCCATATCTAATTAATGAGTTATTTGAATTATTTAAAAAAGATCCAAAAGACTACATAAAATTACAACCACTTAAAACTTGGTACCAATTTGTATTCGAAGATAAATCTAGATTTAATTATTCTGGAAATGAAACTGAAATGCAAAATCAAATTAAAAAAATTAATAAGCAAGATGTTGAGGGATACCTAAAATTAGTCAATTTTACAAAAAAAATTTTTGATAAAGGTTTTACTGAGCTTTCTGATGTGCCATTTAATAAACCCTTTGTAATGATGCAGCAATTACCAGCATTATTAAAATTAAAAAGTTATAAATCTGTATATTCTTTAGTTTCCTCATTTATTAAAAACGAGAAATTGAGAAGAATGTTAAGTATGCATCCATTACTAGTTGGGGGAAATCCTTTTACAACAACATCAATTTA
>QCGH01000012.1 GCA_003280005.1 Pelagibacteraceae bacterium AG-365-D07
ATCCAGGGATATCTGCTAAAGTTATTTCTTTATCGTCATAAACAGCCACTCCTAAGTTTGGATTAAGAGTGGTAAATTTGTAGTTTGCAATTTTTGGATTTGCACTTGTTATAACTGAAAGAAGAGTAGACTTGCCTGCATTTGGAAGGCCTATAATTCCTATATCAGCAATTGTTTTTAATTGTAACCACATCCAAAATTCTTCACCCTTAGAGCCTTTAGTGAATTTTCTTGGAGCCCTATTTGTTGAGGATTTAAATCTAGTGTTACCTAAGCCACCTTTTCCACCAATCGCAGCAATGTATTCTTCGTGCTCTTTTTTAAAATCAAATACTAGAGTTTTGTTATCCTCTTCAAAAACTTGTGTGCCTATTGGAACCTTTAAAATTAAATCATTTCCGCCACGTCCTGTTTTATTTTGACCTTTGCCATCCTCTCCTCTTTTTGCTTTGAAGTGCTGCTGATATCTGTAATCAATAAGTGTGTTTAAATTTCTTTCTGATTTTAAAATTATGGAACCACCTTTACCCCCATCGCCTCCATCAGGACCTCCAAATTCAATAAATTTCTCTCTCCTGAAACTTGGAGAACCAGATCCTCCATCGCCTGCTTTAATAAATATCTTTACCTGATCAAGGAATTTCATAATACAACCTTTTTACTAGAATTTAGTTGTAAGTAAATTAATTGGGTTTTACTGAAACGAAAGTTCTATCTGATTTAGATTTTTTAAACTCAACTTTCCCTTTTATTAGTGAGAATATAGAATGGTCTTTACCCATTCCAACGTGTTCTCCTGGAAAAATTTTAGTTCCTCTTTGTCTTACAATAATATTACCAGGATTTACAAGCTCCCCACCATATTTTTTTACTCCAAGCCTTCTACCGGCACTGTCTCTTCCATTTCGTGATGATCCACCTGCTTTTTTTGTAGCCATAACTTATTTCGTTTTTTCTTTCATTTCAGATGCTTCAGCAAAAATGCTTCCATCTTTGTTAAAAATTTTATTAATTTTAATTAGTGAATATTGTTGTCTATGACCATTTTTTCTTCTTGAGTTTTGTCTTCTTCTTTTCTTAAAAACTAGAACTGTTCTATTTTTTCCATTTTTAACTAATTGCGCTTCAATTTTTGCACCTTTAACAAAAGGTGCTCCAACTTCTAGATTGTTATCATCTCCATAAGCTAAAACATCATTAAATTCTATTTTATCTTTAACATCCTTTAATCTTTCGATTTTAAGGATATCACTGGCCTTCACCTTATATTGCTTACCACCTGTTTGAAATACTGCAAATGTCATAATTAAATTTTTTCCGCAATATAAATCGAGAACTTATATAGTCAAGTTATATAAGCTAAAAATTATCCTTTAAATCTCTCAATTTTGTAAAGGTTTTGATTGGATCATCTGAATTTATACCTAATAGTTTTTGAATCTCTAGATTGTCAGTTCTTAAAAAAATATTACATTCAAGCTCATCCTTAAGGGTTGAAGGAATCGTAGGTTTATTATTTTTAATATTATTTTTTATTTGATTAATTTTATTAATTAGCTTTAAATTTTTGGAGTCAATACTTAAACAAAAATTAGAATTATTTTCAGTGTATTCATGTCCACAATATATCTCAGTATTTTTTGGAAAGTTTTTTAACTTATTTAATGAATTAAACATTTCAGCATATGATCCTTCAAATATTCTTCCACAACCCAATGAGAATAAAGTATCCCCTGTAAATAGAGCATTTATTTCCTTAATATAAATACATATATGTCCAGATGTATGTCCAGGAATATGTAATATTTCACATTCAAATAATTCATTTTTCCATTTCTGTTCATCTTTTAAATTAATATCAATTTCTGGAATCCTATCTTTATCTTTTTCAAAACCAGCAACTTTACATTTATATTTCTCTTTTAATCTTGAATTTCCACCTACATGATCATAATGGTGGTGAGTATTTAAAATATATTTTAATTTTAAATTATTTTTTTCAATTTCATTTATTATAGGATTAGCCTCGCTTGGGTCTATAACTGCTGCCAATAACGTTTTTGGATTAAAAATAATATAAGAGTAATTATCATTTAAGCATTTAATTATTAAGATTTTCATTTACTTTTGAATTAAAAATATTCCTAGATCAGAAAATAAATTTCTTGTTTCCAAATTACTTTTTGAGATATTTAAAACTCTTTCTTTGTTTAAAGCTAGTGACTTTATGAAGTTTATTTTTTTATCTTCACAAAAATTAGAGAAATCTTTAATTGTGCACATATGTAGATTAGGAGTATTATGCCATTTGTGTGGCAAAGTTTTTGTTATTGGCATAGTACCCTTAAAAAGAAGATTTAATCGAACTCTCCAATGTCCAAAATTAGGTATAGTTACAATAGCTTTTCTGCCCACTCTTAATAATTCATCCAAAACTTTTTCTGGGTTAAGAAAAGCTTGCAATGTTTGACTTAAGACTACAAAGTCATAAGACGAGTCTGGAAACTGAAACAAATCCTTTTCAGCATCACCTTCGATTACAGTTAAACCTTTAGATATACATTTTTGAACATTGCTTTTTGAAATTTCTATACCCCTGATATCATTACTAATATTATTTAGTACAAAACTCATCAGTTCTCCATCCCCACATCCAACATCTAGTACTCTTGAATTTTTTTCAATTAAATCTGCAATTATCCTAAATTCTTTTTTCATTTAATCTTTCATATGATTTATTTAAAAAGTTACTTAACGCTTTAAGGAAATCTGGAACATCTAATAAAAATGAGTCATGACCTTTATCAGAATTAATTTCAACATAACCAACATCTGCACCAATCGAATTTAGCGCAATAACAATCTCTCTATTTTCAGATGATGGGTATAGCCAGTCTGAAGTAAATGAAATTATAAAGAATTTCGTTTTACTCTTTTCAAAAGCTTTAGATAGATTGCCTCCGAACTTTTTATTTAAATCAAAATAATCCATCGCTCTAGTTATATAAAGATAGCTATTGGCATCGAACCTATCTACAAAAACTGATCCTTGGTGTCTTAAATAACTTTCAATTTGAAAATCAGCATCGAAGCTGAACTTTAAATCATCTCTCTCTTGTAAATTTCTGCCAAATTTCTCTTGAAGAGCATCCTTGGATAAATAGGTTATATGTGCAGCCATTCTCGCAACTGACAAACCTTTATTTGGTGACAAATTTGTTTCTCCATACTTTCCATTTTGCCAATTCGCATCTGCCATGATAGCTTGTCTCCCAAGTTCGTTTAATCCGATATTTTGTGCAGAATGATTAGAAGTACAAGCTATTGGTATTGCTGTTTGAGAAGCATTAGGGTAGTTAGCAACAAATTGCAAAACTTGCATTCCACCCATTGATCCACCAGTTACACAAAATAATTTTTCTATTTCATAATGTTTAAGTAAAAAATATTGTGCATTAACCATATCGTTAATCGTAATTACTGGAAAATCATTTCCATAAGGTTTTCCAGTATTTAAATTTATACTGCTGGGCCCAAAAGATCCCATACAACCGCCTAAAACATTTGCACAAATTATAAAATATTTATCTGTATCAATTGCCTTACCTTTTCCAAGGGCATAATTCCACCAACCGTCTTTTTTTGTTATTGGATTTATACCTGTTACAAATTGATCACCTGTCAAAGCATGAAACACTAAAATTGCATTATCTTTTTTTGAATTTAACTTACCATAGGTCTCATAAGCTATAGGAAAGTCAGATATAGTTTGACCACAATCAAGCTTAAGCTGGTCCTTCACAATTAGTTTTTTTATGTTATCAAATTTATTCATATTTTCTTTAATTTATGAATTGTGAGGAAAAAAACAATTTTAGCGGTTTTTTTATCGCGCTCGCAATTCAGATAAATCAGCGCAAAGAATTATTACTAAATACAAATTTACATGTCAAACATAAAAATATATTCCTGTTAAATATTTTTTATTTGAATATAAGCTTTAAAAATGAATGTTCCAAAATTTAAAAATATAAACATTAAATCATATAAGCCTGGAAAATCAGGAGTTAATAAGAAAAAAAAATATATTAAATTATCAGCAAATGAGTCTTCGTTAGGGGTGAGCAAAGGTGTAAAAAAAATTCTTAAAAAAAAAAATATATTTTTACACAGATATCCAGATAGTAAATCTAATGCATTAAGAAGAGCGATTTCTAGAGAAGTGAAGTGTGATTTTGATAAAATTATATGTGGAGCTGGTTCTGACGAAATCATACAAATGATTTGTCAATTATATTTGAATAAAAATGATGAGGTTATTTTACCAGAGTATAGCTTTTTAATGTACAGAATTTACTCGAAAATAGTTGGTGCAAAAGTTTTATTTTCTAAAGAAATCAAATTTAAAATATCAATTGAAAATATTCTTAAAAAAGTAACCAAAAAAACAAAAATAGTTTTTATTGCAAATCCAAATAATCCAACAGGCACTTATTTAAATAAGTCAGAATTGATTTTGTTAAGAAAAAAATTAAACAAAAAAAATTCTACTAGTAATTGATGACGCGTACCATGAATATAACTTGAAAAAAGATTATGTTACAGGTTTAGACTTATTTAAGAGATCGAAAAATGTATTTATTCTTAGAACATTCTCGAAGCTTTATGGCCTGGCCTCTTTGAGAATCGGATGGGGATATGGAGATAAAACAATTATAAAAGCTCTTTATAAAATTAAACCACCCTTTAATGTAAATTTGCTTGCAGAAAATTGTGCAACCAAAGCTATTGCAGACAAAGGATTTGTCAAAAGATCAGTAATACATAACACTTTCTGGGGAAATAGAATTAAAAAAACTCTTTCAAACTACAATATATCTACAAATGAGACTGTTTGTAATTTTTTATTGTTAGATTTTAAAAACTGTAAAATTTCATCTAACTTGTTCATGAAAAAACTTTTTAACAATAGAATTATTGTTAGAGGCATGGATGAGTACAAAATTAAAAATTGTTTAAGATTAAGTATTGGAAATTCATCAGAAAACAAGTATCTACTTAAAGTTGTAAATAAAATTTTTAAAAATGTTTAAAAATATACTGATCATTGGATGCGGCATGATTGGGTCTTCAATTCTGAGAGGAGCCATTGCTCAAAAACTATGTAAAACGATTTATGTATTTGAGAAAAATTCTAAATACTTAAACCAAATAAAAAAAATCAACAAAAAAATTATTTTAATAAAAAAACTTGATAAAAAAATAAAGATTATGGATCTAGTTATCATTTCAACTCCCATGAGTGAATATCAAAAAATAATTTATAAATTAAATAATAATTTAAATGATACAGCATTAATTACTGACGTCGGATCAACTAGAGTAAATGTTGCAAAATTAGTTAAACAAGAACTATCGAAAAATTTAAATTGGATAATGAGTCATCCCATATCAGGATCTGAGGCTAGCGGACCAAAATATGGTAGTAAAAATTTATTTAAAAATAAATGGTGTATTTTAATTAAAAGTAAGAAAAATAAAACATTAGAAAATAAATTACGTAGGTTTTGGAAAAAATTAGGTTCCAAAGTTTTATTTATGCAAGAACAAGATCATGATAAAATTTTTTCAGTTACAAGTCATCTTCCACACTTGGTCGCATATAATTTAATTAAAACTGCTCAAGATTTTCAAAAAGCTCACAAAAAAAATATAATTAAATACAGCGCAGGTGGCTTGAGAGATTTTTCACGAATAGCGGCGTCCAATGAAATCATGTGGAGAGATATATTTTTTAATAATAGTGAAAATATGTCTAAAATAATTGATTTATTTATTAAAAATTTAAAAAATTTTAAAATGGATATTAAAAAAAAAAGAAATTCTTTGTTGCTAGACAAGCTTAAAAAATCAAAAAAAGTAAGAGAACAAATCTTGTTATTAAAACAAGATATTAGTAAACCAGATTTTGGTAGAGAAAACTAAATCTTAAATACTTTTTTTATTTCTAATTTAGCTGTTCTTTCAATTTTTTTTATTGTTTTTTTGATTGGCATAATGACCACTTTTTTCCTTGGCCCATACGCATGAATCAAATTTTTTGAATTGAGACATACAGCAACATGTCCTTTCCAAAAAATTATGTCTCCCTTTTTAAATTTGTTTATAGATTTTGATTTTTTTTTTTGATTTATCTGATCTTTTGTATCTCGGGGAAAAAATTTATTATTATAATTGTAATAAACTTGAAGAAGCGCTGAGCAATCAATACCATCAAAAGTTTTTCCACCCCATTTATATGGACAATTAATGAATAATTTTAAAATTTTAATATAATTTTTTTCTTTATTCGAAATTAAACATATGTCATTAAATTTTACCCATTGGTTTTTTTCAAACATTGCAAAACTCTTATTTTTCCTAATTATTTGCAATTTACTTCCAAACGGCAAAAATTTATTTGACGATCTTTTTTTATTATTATCTGTACCAATATAAATTGGTGATTTAAGAGTTTTAATTTTATGTGTTGGTATAAACAATTTATTTAATTTTACTTTTTTATTTATATATCCGATATAACCATCATAAAAATTTTTTACTTTATAATAATTTTTATTTTTAGACAGTACTTTAAATTTTTCACCATATATAATTTGTGAGGTTATACTAGAATTTTTATTAGGTTTTTCTAATACATTAATAATTAGTGATTTGTTGTAGAAATTATTTTTCACCAATTTTAATTTTTTTCCTTATAAACCATAAACATATTAATGATGGAATTACCATTAATGTTGTTATAATAAAAAATGTACCCCAGTCTCCATTTAACCAATCTACTAATGCGCCAGAGGATGAAGCCAGAGTAGTTCTTCCGGCAGTACCAATCGATGCAAGAAGTGCATATTGCGTTGCAGTATAAGTTCGATCAACTAGCAGCGATATAAATGCTACAAATGCAACTGTAGCAAATGCAGCTGATATATCATCAGCAATTACAGCAATCGCAAATAACCATTCTGATTTTCCCGACCATGCAAGGGCAGCGAATAAAAGATTTGTTGCTGCCATAAACCCTCCAGCCACGAACATTGTTTTAATCGTCCCCGCTCTCATAGCAAATATTCCACCGATCAGCGTAAATACAACAGTTGTAATCCAACCCAATGTCTTGGAGTAAATTGCTATTTCACCTTTGGAAAATCCTACTTCTTTATAAAATACAATCGACATTCTTCCAAGGAATGCCTCTCCAATTTTAAATAAAAAAACAAAACCTAAAATACCAATAGCAATTGAAAAACCATTCTTTTTAAAAAAACTTATTATTGGTCCACCAATTGTTCCAGTAATATATGCAATAAAGGCTGTGATAGGGTTGTTCGAACCAAGCTTACTTTGTATCATTTTATCAGTTTGTCTTTGTTTAGATTGTCTGTCAGTTTTAATTGGTTCGTGAACAAACATTAACGCAATATTCATTAAAATAACAACAGCTCCTAAAACTAAAAAAGTAGTTTGCCAATAATCTTCAATTCCTAAATTTTCGAAATATTCAGCAGTAAATAGCGCAATCACACCACCCAATTTATATCCTGTCCACCATCCAACCACTGCCATAGCTGCTCCTGCTGCCATAGCTTTTCCTTCGTTTGCATTAATTTGCTCAATTCTTAAAGCATCCACAGTTATATCTTGAGTTGCAGATGCTATTGCAATAATTAAACCCACACCGATCAATAATGCTAAATTTTGTGTTGGATTGATTAAACTCCAAACAAACAAACTGATTAATATTGTGATCTGCATTAAAACTATCCAACCTCTTCTATGGCCTAGCTTTCTTGTTAAAAAAGGAATTTGTATTCTATCTATTATTGGTGCCCACAAATAATTAAAAGCATAAACACCAAATATCAAACCTGCCCAACCTATTGTAGATCTGCTTAAACCTTCTTCTTTTAACCATAAACTTAAGCTACTAGCTATCAATACCCAGGGAAATCCACTTATCGCTCCCAAAAGTAATATTCTTAACATTCTTATATCTTTGTAGATTAATATTGAATCTGACCAACTTAATTTTTTTTTAAACATTAATATCTTCTCCAAAATGATGGAATAAATAATACTATTATAGCAAATAGTTCTAGTCTACCCAAAATCATGCCAGCACTTAAAACCCATTTAGAAAAGTCTGGTAATAAAGAAAAGTTTCCATTCGGACCTATCATGCCACCTAACCCAGGTCCTACATTTGATATAGACGTTGCGGCACCTGAAACTGCAGTTATAAAGTCCAATCCACTAATTGATAAAAGCACTGTTATAGTAAAAAAAATAACTATATATAGAAAAACAAATGAAATAATTGATGATATAAATTTTTCATTTAATACATTTTCATCATACTTTAAAACAAAGATGCCTCTTGGAAAAATATATTTTTTCAATTGCATAACAAAAAACTTGTAAAGAATATGAATTCTAAATATTTTAAGTCCACAAGCTGTTGAACCCGCACAACCACCAATAAACATTAGTACTAAAAAAAAAATCAATGGAAAACTACCCCAGTCACTATAATTTGCCGTTACATATCCTGTGCCAGTCAGAATTGAAACAACATTAAATACCACCTGTCTCAGTATGAAAGATTCTGACTCATAATTTTTTATCATTAAAAAAGCAAAAATTATAATTATAGAAAAAATAATTGTTTTAATAAAAAAGCTAATTTGAGAATCTCTGTAGAAGATTTTTTTATCTCCATTAAGGTACTTTATATAAGCTATAAATGGTATACTGCCTAAAATTATAAATACGGTAGCATTAATTTCTATTAATGCATTGTTAAAATAGCCTATTGACTCATTATAATTTGAAAAACCCCCAGTTGCTATTGTTGTCATAGAATGAGTTAAACTATCAAAATAATTCATACCAAATAATTTATAAAAAACAGCACAAGCAAAAGTTAACAAAGAATAAATAATTATTAATCTAAATGAAACTTCCTTAGACTTTGGAAGTATTTTTTCGCTACTGTCATTTGAGGAAATTTTAAATAATTGCATACCTCCAATATTCATTATAGGCATTAAAGTTATTGCCATTAAAATAATACCAATACCACCAAGCCATTGAAGTATAGCTCTCCATAAAAGAATTGCTTTAGGAGCACTATCAATGTCTGTGAGAATTGTTGATCCAGTTGTAGTTATTCCTGACATGCTCTCAAAAAAAGCATCTGTAAAACTCAAATTCAGTTCTGAGAAAATAAATGGCAAAGAGCCAAATATTGCGATTGAAAGCCACGAAAGGGCAGTCAATATAAATGCTTGTGGAAGATCAATGTTTTTATTGTGATCTAAATTAGATAAAAAGAATAATACACCAAAAATTATTGTTATAATTGATGCTGACACAAAACCCGAATCTATTTCGCTATAAATCAACTGAATTATGACAGGTATTAGCATAAATACCCCTAAAATTATCTGAAGAGTGCCAAGTGTATAAAAAACAGTTTTATAATTGTACATTTTGCTTGGACAATATTTTATGGTAAATAAATTTCAACATTTTAACAATCAATAAAACTGTTAAAATATCAATAAAACATGAAGCAATCGATAAATAAAACAATTATTGATAATACAAATGCTTGGCCATTTGTTGAGGCCAAAAAAATCCTTAAAGAGAGAAAGCAATATATAGAAAAAAAAAATAAAATTATTTTACAAACAGGTTATGGACCAAGTGGATTACCACATATCGGTACTTTTGGAGAAGTTGCCAGAACATCGATGGTTGTCAATGCACTAAACATGTTAACTGATATTCCAAAAGAAATTATTACGTTTTCAGATGATATGGACGGTTTAAGAAAAGTTCCAGACAATGTACCAAATAAAGATTTATTAGAAAAAAGTTTAAATAAACCGCTTACAAAAGTTCCTGACCCATTTAAAAAGTTTAGTAGTTTTGGTGAACATAATAATGAAAAGTTGAAAAATTTTCTGAATGAATTCGGATTTAAATATACCTTTAAAAGCTCAACTAGTCTTTATTCCTCAGGTCAGTTTAACGATACACTTAAATTAGTTCTACAAAATTATAAGGGAATAATGGATATAATTATTCCGACATTGGGAAAGGAAAGACAAAAAACTTATTCACCATTTCTGCCAATTTGTCCAGATACTGGAAAAGTTTTGGAAATACCAGTAATTGAAATTGACGAAAGTAAATCAAAAATTGTTTTTGATAATAATGGTGAAAAATTAGAGAAAAGTATTTTAAATGGAGAATGTAAATTACAATGGAAAGTTGATTGGGCAATGAGGTGGTATGCGCTGGATGTGGATTTTGAAATGTATGGAAAAGATTTAATTGAAAGTGCAATTCTTTCTACAAAAATTATAAATTTATTAGGGAAAAGAAATCCCTCTGGATTTGCATACGAATTATTTTTAGACGAAAAAGGAGAAAAAATTTCAAAATCAAAAGGTAATGGAATAACCATTGACCAATGGTTAGAATTTGCATCGCCTGAAAGTTTATCTTTATTTATGTATCAAAATCCTAAAAGAGCTAAAAAACTTTACAAAGAAGTAGTACCTAAAGCTGTAGACGAATATTTAGATTTAATTGATAAATCAAAAAAACAAAATGAAAAACAATTAATTTTAAATCCTGTTTGGCATGTACATAATGGAAAGGTTCCTAAGGAAGAAATGATAATGACTTTTTCGATGCTCTTAAATTTAGTTGAAACTAGTAATGCAGATTCTAAAGATTTACTTTGGAAGTTTGTTAAAAAATATAAACCAACTATTAAAGAGGAAAATTTCCCAATTTTTGATAGGCTGATTGAATATTCGATTAAATTTTTTAATGAAGTTATTAAAGAGAATAAAAAATATAAAAAACCAAACAATAACGAAAAAAAAGCGTTAGAAGCATTAATAAAAACATTGGCAGATTGTAATGACAAAATGTTACCTGAGGAAATACAAACAAAAATTTATTCTGTTGGAAAAGAGAATGGTTATAATGATAATCTAAGGGATTGGTTCAAATTAATTTATGAAGTTGTTTTTGGAGATGAAAATGGTCCAAGAATGGGTTTTTTTATAAGTTTTTTTGGTATTAAAGAAACAAAAGAACTTATCTCAGAAAAAATTAATAATGTTTGAAAAAATTAGATCATTAATTTTTAAATTTGACCCTGAAACAGCTCATGATCTAGCTATTAAGGCATTAAAAACAAAATTATTACCAGTAAAAGTTAAAAATTATGAATCTCTAAGAGTTAAGTTTTTAGAAAAAGAAATCCCAAATCCCATAGGTATAGCAGCTGGTTTTGACAAAAATGCAGAGATATATAACCCTTTGTTTAAGTTAGGGTTTGGATTTGTCGAAGTCGGAACTATTACTCCAGAACCTCAATATGGAAATCCTAAACCAAGAGTATTTAGATTAGAAGAGGATGAAGCATTAATAAATAGGCTTGGTTTTAACAATATCGGGTCAGAAAAAGCTTCACATAATATAAATAGCAATACTCCAACAGGGTTATTAGGAATTAATATTGGACCAAATAAAGATACAAAAAATATGATAGAGGATTATATAAAGTGTTTTAAAACCTTAAATCATTTAGGGGATTATATTACAATAAATATTTCGTCACCAAACACTGAAAACTTAAGAAGTTTTCACAATCCAAAAGATCTAGAGGAATTATTAAATATTCTAAATGAAGAAAAAAAAAAAATAAATTCTAATATAAATATTGCAGTTAAAATTGCACCAGATATACGAAATAAAGACCTAGATGTTATTGGAGATATACTTTTAAAAAATAAAGTAAAATTTGTAATCATCTCAAATACATCAGATGGAACAAGGGAAAACTTAAAAAATGTTAATAAATTTGAAAAAGGAGGCTTATCAGGAAAACCGATAGAACAAAAATCGAATTTATTGATAAAAGAATTTTTTAAAATATTTAATAATAAAATTAAGATAATAGGAGTAGGAGGGGTTGACTCAGGTAAAAGTGCATATGAAAAATTTATTTCCGGAGCAAGTTATATTCAATTATATACAGGTATGGTTTACAAGGGACCCAATATAGTGAATAAAATTTCTGATGAATTAAATGATTTTTTAAGTTCTGATGGTGTAAAAAACATTGAAGAAATAATAGGATCTAAGTAATTATAAACTTGACTGAAAAGTGTAGCTGAAATATATATCTCAAAATTATTATGTCTAAAAAATGTGAACTCACTGGTAAAATACCTTTAAAAGGTCATAATGTTAGTCATGCTAACAACAAAACCAAAAGAAGATTTTTACCAAATTTAAAAAAAGTTAGATTTAAAAGTGAGTCTTTAAAAAAATCGTTAAAGTTAACTGTTTCAAATGCTGGAATGAGAACAGTGGATAAAAAAGGGAGTTTTGATCAATTTTTAATAACGGCAAAACAAAAAAACCTATCTCCTAGACTTAAAAAAATTAAAAAAATTCTTTTAGCTAATAGCGCTTAATTTTTGTATAATTAAATATTGATGAATAAAACCATTTTATTGTTATCAATATTAATGGGACTAATTGTACTTACTTCAAATTATTTAGTACAATTTCCTGTTAAATATTATGGTCTATCTGAATTATTGACATATGGTGCATTCACTTATCCTGTAGCTTTTTTAATTACAGATCTTGCAAATAGATCTTTTGGCAAAGAGGTAGCAAAAAAAATTGTTTACTTGGGATTTTTTATTGGAATTTCGTTTACACTTTTTTTCTCTACAAATTTTTCAGATTTAATTTCAATTAGAATTGCGATTGCTTCTGGTACAGCATTTATTATATCTCAAAGATTAGATGTCTATGTATTTGATAAACTTAGAAATAAGTATTGGATTATACCACCTTTGGCATCCTCAATTAATGGTTCAGTAATTGATACATTTTTGTTTTTCTCAATAGCATTTTATGCAACTGGAATACCTTGGTTTACTCTAGCACTTGGAGATTTAGCTGTAAAATTTTTTGTAGCTCTTCTAATGTTAGTTCCATTTAGAATTTTATTAAAAACTTTTAAACCAGTTTAAATTATCTCAATAAAAATTTATAAGATAATATTTTATAAACTAATTTAGCTACTAAAAAATTATAACTATTAAATCCTTTGATTGGAGCTAATTCGTTAACATCTGCACCAACAATTCTTGAATTTTTGCATGCAATTTTTATTATTTCTAATGCTTCTTCCCAAAATATTCCACCCGGTTCTGGAGTTCCTGTTGCTGGCATAATGCTAGAGTCTAATCCATCAACATCAAAAGTAATGTAAACATCTTTATTTTTAATTTGTTTTTTAAATTGTTTCAAATCCCACTTTTTTTTATCTTTTGCCCAATAAATACTTATTCTTTTATTGTTCTTTTTTAAAATTGGAATTTCTTCTGCTGAAATATTTCTAATACCAAAAGATACAACAGATATATTTTTATAATCTATACATCTTCTAATAGCTGAGGCGTGGGAAAATTTTTCACCAGCATAACTTTCTCTTAAATCAGCATGAGCATCAAAATGTAAAAGAGTTAGTTTTTTGTATTTTTTAGCAAAGGGTTTTATACAACCCGGTGTAATAGAGTGTTCACCACCTAGAGTAATAGGAAATAACTTATTATCTAAAATTTTTTTATTTATCTCAGCTATTTGATTTATTGCTTTATTAATATTTTTATTAATTTTAAATGGTTTTAATGTTTTTATACCAATTTTTTTAAAAGGCTCACACTCTAGTTCCTCATCATATAATTCAACTTGATGAGAAGCTTTTATTATTTCCCTAGGTCCATATTTTGTGCCACCACCATAACTTACAGTTTTTTCTAATCCAAAAGGTACAACAACAGCTTTTTCTCTAAAATTGAACTTATTATCAATTCCTAAAAAACCTTGTTTATTAGTTAAATAATTCAAATTAATACCTAAAAATTTTCGAATAATTTTTTCTTTCTCGATTTTTCCATTCAGCATTGTGATAAGCATCACTAGCAATTAGTGGAAGAACACTAGTTGCTTCAGCAAAAACCATTTGTTCTTTTGTTACATCTACTTTACCCCAAGAGCTTGCCTCTTTCAGAGTAGAACTGCTGCACGCTCCATCTCTAGAATCTGCAACTGTAATTTGAACAGCATATTTATGCATATCAACATTTTTACCTAATAACTCAGCACATATAACTGTATCCTGAATAAAATTTTTTGGAACACCTCCACCAATCATAAATAGACCTGAACCTTTTGATCTAATTTTTATTTCTGTTAACTCTCTGAACTCTCTTATTGAATCAATCGTAATATGTTTTTTTGGATTTCTTTCTTGGTGCATGACTAAACCAAATCCTGCACTTGAATCTGTAAATGCTGGACAAAATATTGGAACATTGTTATCGTATGCAACTTCTATTAAAGAGTCTTTTTTCTTAGCATTTTTCTTTAAATACTGTCCCATTTTTTGGATAAATTCTCTAGATGTATAACTTTTAGGCTCTAAACTATCTGCTATTTCTCCAATTATTTTATCACACATCTGAAGCTGATCTTCATCAATATATGTGTCATAAATTCTATCTATATAGTTGTCCCTTAACTCAGCATCATTTTGAAATTGTGAACCTTGATAATGTTTAAATCCCAATGCTTCAAAAAAATCCATATCTATTATAGATGCTCCGGTAGCAACAATAGCATCTACCATATTATATTTAACCATATCTCTATAAACATGCATACATCCAGCAGCTGATGTTGATCCAGCCAATGTAAGAAAAATTGTACAATCTTTATCTTTTAACATTTCATTATAAATTTTAGCTGCATTTGCAGTTTCTCTAGAAACAAATGACATTTTTTCCATCGATGAAATAATATTTCTTGAATCAAAGGATGTTATGTCAATATGTTCAATAGGATTGCTAAGAAATTCTTTTTTACTGTTATGACCTGGATTTTTTTTTTCAGACATTTATGCAACAAGAAACTGATTTGTTGTCTCTTGATTATACAATGACATTATTGGGCTATCATCAACCTCATATATTTCATCAGAGAAAAAACCATTAAATTGAGTTCTAAATGTTAAACCATATGCACCAAGTTGTCCTAACTCAATATAGTCATTTTCCTTAATGTTATTTGGAAGTAGAAAAGGACCTTTCATATAATCCATGCTATCACATGTTGGACCATAGAAATCAAATGATGTTAATTTTTTTGAAATTACTCTTCCATTAGTTATGAGTCTTGCCGGATAAACAATGTTTGGAACTCCGGCGTCAAAAAGAGTTCCATAAGTTCCATCATTTATATAAAGTTTTTGTTTTTTTCTTAAATTCACTTTTACAACTGTAGAGCCACTCTCGGCGACAATAGCCCTTCCAGGTTCACATAAAATTTCTGGCATTTTATCAAATTTTAGTTTTTTTAAACTATTTCTTATTTCTTGAAAATAGCTTTCCATTGATTGAGGTACTAAATCTGGATAAATGGTAGGAAATCCTCCTCCTATATTAATATAATCTGGAACAATTTTAGTTCGTTTAATTATATTTCCAATTTCAGATATACCTTTTGAATATGATATAGGGTGCATACATTGAGACCCAACATGGAAACTTAAACCAACTTTTCTAGAATTTATTTTAGCCAGTCTAAATAACCCCATTGCTTCTGATGTTAAGGCTCCAAATTTTTTAGATAAATCTATTTCTGCATGTTCGTTTGATACAGCCACTCTAACAAATAGATTTAAATCTTTTGCATTATTTGTAGATTCTAAAATCTTAATTAACTCTTCCTTTGTGTCTAATGAAAAATCTTTCACTCCATAATTAAAATAGGCTTCTTTGATATTTTCTCTACTTTTCACTGTATGCATATAGCTACAATGTAAGTTTTGATCAAATTGTTTAATAATTCTAATTTCTTCTACTGAAGCAACATCAAATCGTTTTATTCCACTTTTAATAATAGTCTTTAAAACTTCTTTATTTGGATTTGTTTTTACAGCATAGAGTATTTTTCCTGGAAATTTATCTTGAAAAAATTTTGATGCAATTTGTATAGATTTTTTTCTTATACAATAAACTGGTTTATCAGGTTGTAGTTGACTAATTAATTCATCAACCGATTTAAATTTTTTCATTTCTTGCTCCCCAAAAAAAATTTAACAAAAAAAATTCGCATATCAGCTATGCGAATTATCAATAATCGACCATTTATGAGATATATTGAGCAATGTAAAGTTAAATCTTCCCTTGAAATTAATTTTATCCACCCCATATAGTGATCTTTAATATGACAATAGAAATGAAAAAAATTACTGATTTTAGCAATAAAAACTTGCTTCTTGTTGATGATGATAGTCCATTTAGAGAAAGATTGGCTAGGGCAATGGAAAAGAAAGGTTTTCAGGTCTCACAAGCTGAGAGTGTAAAAAAAGGCATAGAATCAGTAAAACAATCATGTCCAGGATTCGCAGTAGTTGATCTTAGATTAGGCGATGGTAATGGACTTGAGGTTGTAAAAGAGATTAAAAAACTAGGGCCAGACAGTAGAGTTATAATGTTAACTGGATATGGAAATATTCCAACAGCAGTCGCTGCAGTTAAAGACGGGGCAATTGATTATTTGGCAAAACCAGCGGATGCTGAAGATGTAGAAAAAGCATTGTTAGCAGATCCAAATAAAAAAGCATCACCGCCTGAAAATCCAATGTCTGCTGACAGAGTGAAATGGGAACACATCCATAGAGTTTTTGAACTTTGTAATAGAAATGTTTCTGAAACAGCTAGAAGATTAAAAATGCACAGAAGAACATTGCAAAGAATTCTATCTAAAAGATCACCTAAATAAAACTTCTTATTTTAAGAAGCTTTTCAGTCGATAAAGCAAGTATTATAATTTTAAAAACTTCAGCGAGTAAGAAATTTTTTATTCCCCATACATACGCTATTTCCCATCCAGCTAAATATGCTAACCAAGGTACACCTGTTATATATATTGCAAATATAGACAATGAAATAAGTAAAAATTTTACAAATATATTTTTGTTTAAGTTTACAAAGCCCGCAATAAAAACTGAAATAATAAATCCAACTAAATAACCTCCAGTTGGTCCCATCATGTAGTTTATCCCAATACCTTTTTCAGGTGTACCAGCAAAAACTGGAAGTCCTATTGCACCTTCAAACAAATATACAAAAATTGTAATTAGCCCCAACTTCCATCCTAATGTTATACCAATTAAAACAACCACAAAAGTCTGCATCGTCATAGGTACTGGATAAAAGGGAACTTTAATTTTTGCAGAAATTGTTAAAAGCAATGTTCCAAATATAATTAATGTAATTTTCTTAAAAATATTTGATGATTCTATTTTTTTAACTAATTCCATGAAAATATATTACAAGTTTTTGAATAATCTTACAAATACATCTTAATAAATTCTTTGATCCTAAAATATATAGTATAATTAGTATAAATTAACTTTTTATGTCAAAAATTAAAAAAACAGACCATTTCTATTTAATCGATGGATCAGGTTATATCTTTAGAGCGTATTATGCACTCCCTCCTCTTACTAGAAAAAGTGATGGCTTACCCGTTGGTGCAGTTAGTGGTTTCTGCAATATGTTATTCAAATTACTAGAGGATGCAAAATCAGAGGATAATCATGAGAGACCAACACATTTTGCGGTAATTTTTGACTCTGCAAGAAAAAATTTTAGAAATGAAATTTATTCTGATTATAAAGCAAATAGATCAGATGCCCCAGATGATTTAATTCCCCAATTTGATTACATAAGAAAATCAGTTTTAGCATTTAACTTACCTTCAATTGAGCAACTAAATTATGAAGCAGATGATTTGATAGCAACTTATGTTGAACAGATTAATAAGCTTGGTGCAAAAGCGACAATAGTTTCTTCTGACAAGGATCTTTTGCAACTTCATGGAAAAAATACAAGAATATTTGATCCAATGAAAAACAAGTTCTTAGGTCTTGAAGATATTAAATTAAAGTTCGGAGTTAAACCTGAACAAATTATAGATGTTCAATCTTTAGCTGGAGATAGTAGTGATAACGTTCCAGGAGTTCCGGGAATTGGCATAAAGACTGCTTCCGAGCTAATTAATACTTTTGGTACACTTGAGAAACTTCTAAAAAATGCACATACAATCAAACAAAATAAAAGACGAGAAACTCTTTTAGAAAATAAAGAAAAAGCAATAATTAGTAAAAAACTTGTAACCTTAAAGAATGATGTCCCTATTAAAGATACTTTAGAAGATTTAATTTTAAAAGATGTAGATAAATATAAGCTTTATTCATTTTTAAGAGAAATGGAATTTAACAGGCTTTTAAGCTCAGCAATTTCAACTTATGGCGAAGCTAGTTTTGATAAAAACAAAAAAGACAAAATAAAAAAAAATTCTGATGATAAAAAAATATCAAAAGATAAGTATTTTTTATTTAAAAATGAAAAAGAAATTGAAAATTGGTTAGAAGAAGCAGATGATATTGGGGAATTTGCAATTGATACCGAGACAACTTCACTGGATGCACATCAAGCAGATTTAGTAGGCATTTCTCTTTGCTTCAAACCTGGTCACTCAGGTTACATTCCATTAAAACATAAATCTGGAAAGAATTTAGATTCATCTAAAGTTTTAAAAATTTTAAAACCGTATTTAGAAGATAAAAGTATTAAAAAAATTGGGCAGAATATAAAATTTGATTATATAATTTTTTACAAAAGAGGAATTAAAATTAATTCATTAGAAGATACTATGTTGATGTCATATGTTTTAGATGCAGGCAGGAATAGACATAATCTTGATATTCTTGCAGAAATCCATTTGCAACACAAAAATATTTCTTTTAAAGATGTTGTGGGAACTGGAAAAAAACAATTAAATTTTAGTGAAGTTGATATAATAACTGCAAAAGATTATGCTGCCGAAGATACAGATATCACTTTAAGATTATATAAGCTTTTTCATCAAAATTTAATATCAGAAAAATTATTAAATATTTATGAAAATTTTGAAAAACCAATGATTGAAATTTTAGCAAAAATGGAAATTAATGGAGTTAAAATAGATAATAATTTTTTAGCAAATCTCTCTAATAAATTCAAAAAAAAAATTGATCTCTTGGAAAAAGATATTTTTAATATTACTAAAACAGAATTTAATATTGGTTCCACCAAGCAGTTAGGTGAAATATTATACAATCAACTAAAAATTTCTTCACTCAAAAGAACTAAAAAAGGAAGTTTTGCTACCAGTGCATCCGTTTTAGAGGATTTAGCCTTTAAAGGCCATGAGCTTCCCAAATTAATTTTAGACTGGAGGCAGTTAACTAAACTAAAAAACACTTACTCAGATTCTTTACAGGAACACCTTAATTCAAAGACAAAAAGGATACATACTTCTTTTTTATTAGCCGCAACTACTACAGGAAGACTAGCTTCAAGTGATCCAAACTTACAAAATATTCCAATCAAAACTGAAGATGGTAAAGAAATTAGAAAATCATTTATTGCTGAAAAAGGATTTTCTTTGATTTCAGCAGATTATAATCAAATCGAAATGAGAATTTTAGCTGAGATTGCAGATGTAAAAGAGTTAAAAAAAGCGTTCATAAATAATGAGGATATTCATTCAATAACTGCAGGCCAAGTATTTAATAAAAAAATAAAGGAAATTGATAAAGATATGAGAAGAAAAGCGAAAGCTATAAATTTCGGAATTATTTATGGCATATCCCAGTATGGTTTGGCCAAACAGATTGGAGTTTCGAATATTGAAGCACAGGAATTTCTAAACTCTTACTTTATAAAGTTTCCAGAAATTAAAGATTATATGAACGAGACTATTAAATTTTGTAGAAAAAGTGGGTACGTAAATAATATTTTCGGACGAAGAACTCATTTAAATGGGATTAATGACAAAAATTATAACGTAAGAAATTTTCAAGAAAGAGCAGCGATTAATGCACCAATTCAGGGCTCTGCGTCGGAAATAATGCGCCTAGCTATGATTAGATTAAACTCTAAATTTTTAGATCTTAAAAGTGAAAACATAAAAATTTTACTTCAAATACATGATGAATTGATTTTTGAGGTTAAATCCTCAAAAGTAAAAGAAATGTCAAAAATAATCACAAATGTAATGAATGGTGTTGAGTCGAGCGAGCATCATAAGTTTGCCGTTCCTCTCTTAGTAGATTTAAATTCTGGAGAAAATTGGGGCATGTTACACTAATAAAGTTGTATTGCCCTATTTAGAACAATTTAGTATTTTTATAATTACATTATGAAACAAACAATTGCATTAGTTGATGACGATAGAAATATTCTAACTAGTATTAGCATCGCTCTAGAAAAAGAGGGATTTAATGTTCAAACATATTTAGATGGTGAAAGCGCTTATATAGGTATAACAAGAACACCACCAAATTTGGCAATAATTGATGTCAAGATGCCAAAAATGGATGGTGAGGAACTTTTAAGAAAACTTAGAAAAAAAACTTCTTTACCAGTAATTCTATTAACGTCTAAAGATGAGGAAGTGGATGAACTTCTGGGTTTAAAATTAGGAGCCGATGATTTCATCAAAAAATCTGGGGGATTTTCAATTAAAGTTTTGGTCGAGAGAATTAGAGTTCAACTAAGAAAAAAAGATTCAGCAAGTATTGACGAAAATAAAAATGTTATTTCTCATGGAAAACTGAGATTAGATCCTTCTCAGTTAGAATGTGAGTGGAATGACAAACAATTACCCGACAAGTTAACAACAACAGAATTTTTAATTGTAAAAGAATTAGCAAAAAGGCCTGGTATAATTAAGGAAAGATCTCAACTAATGGATATTGCCTATAGAGAAGATACTGATATAGAAGACAGAACTATCGATAGCCACATAAAAAGAATTAGAAAAAAATTTAAAAGGGTTGATAATAATTTTTCTGCTATAGAAACTCGTTATGGAAGTGGCTATAGATGGAACGTTAGTTAATGTTTAGTTATTATATTAAAAATCTTTCAATATTAAGAAAATTTTTATTCATTAATTTTTTAATTTTTATAATAATTGGCCTTATCACTATTTTATATTTAAATAGTGTACAACCTAACTTAATTAAAGCCAAACAGTCGAAGCATATCGAAATACTTAATAATACAATAGGTCATTTTAATAGATTAAATATTGGATTTAATCAGGGTGATATAAGAAATTTTTTATTTTCAACCAGATTTTTATTTCAAAATTTAGATAGAGTTATAATCTTTGATAATGATTATAATTTAATTGGGGATACTGATACATTAGATTTAGATCCAAGATCTTTTGGAGAAACTTTTGAAATAATTCAAATGGATAATTTAAATGATCAATCTATTAATAATGAAAGTAAAAAATTAGAAAAAAGCAAAAAAGAGGTTTTTGATTTAAATAAAAGAGTTGAAAATTATGCATTATCAAATGAAATAGGAAAGCCTTTTACTTATATTGAAGAAAGTTATAACCAGTTTATTTTAGTAACTTTAAAAAATGTATCGAATAATACAGGAAATATTGGCTACATTGCGATTAGTGAAAATTCTCTTGATATAAAAGCGGCAATTGAAGAAAGAGAAAATTTTATACTTCGAACTGCAATTTTAGTTGCAATTGTTATTCTGATTTTTTCAATAGTGCTCAATAGATATTTTCTTAAGCCTATTAAAAACTTAGTTGATTATACAAAGATAGTAAAATCAAAAAGCAAAAAAGAAACAAAAATTGAATTCATAAAAAATAGAAATGATGAGCTTGGAGTTTTATCAAAATCTTTAGATGAAATGACAAAAGAATTAAATAATAGAATAAAAGCAACAGAAAATTTTTCAACAGATTTAGTCCATGAAATAAGGAATCCTCTTGCTTCACTTAAGAGCGCATCAGAGATTATTTCTGATACAACTGACAAAGATAAACAAGAAAAACTTTTAAAAATCATGACTCATGATGTTTCAAGAATTGATAGGTTAATAACTGATTATTCACAAATGCTAAAAGATGAGTCAGCAATTTCATCTGAACAGATGGAGGACTTAGATTTAAAACCAATTATTGAGTCTGTGGTAGATGACTTTAACAATATTTATATAGAGAAAAAAAATGTAAATATTAAATTAAATACATCTGGTCTAAAAAAATATTTTATAAAAGGTATAAGTAATAGAGTTGAACAAATAATTGCAAACCTATTGGACAATGCAGTTTCTTTTAGCAAAAATGGAAAGATAGTTTCTGTAGATTTAAATGAAAATGAAAATTTTATTATTCTGCAAGTTTCTGATGAAGGTGATGGTTTTAAAGAAACTGATATAAAAAAAGTGTTTGATAGATTTTATAGCAACAGACCAGATAACTTTGGTGAACACTCTGGATTAGGTCTTAATATCGTTAAAAATCTTGTCCAAATACATAAAGGTGAAATTGATGCTTCAAATAGTCCTAAAGGAGGAGCTGTGATCCAAATTAAATTTCCAAAAAATTATAACTAAAAGTTGAAAATTTAAATTAAAGCTGATAAATCGGGCAACATGCAAGATTATAAAGTAAAAGATATAAATCAGGCTGATTTTGGTAGAAAAGAAATTTCAATCGCAGAAACTGAAATGCCAGGACTTATGGCATTAAGAAAAGAGTATGGAGGAAAAAATCCACTTAAAGGAGCAAAAATTGTAGGATGTCTTCACATGACAATTCAGACTGCGGTCTTAATAGAAACTTTAGTTGAGTTAGGAGCAGAGGTAAGATGGTCATCTTGCAATATATTTTCAACTCAAGACCACGCAGCAGCAGCAATTGCAAAAGCAGGAATTCCAGTTTTTGCCTGGAAGGGTGAAACCGAAGAAGAGTATTGGTGGTGTGTAAAACAAACAATAGAGGGTAACAAAAATTGGAAACCTAATATGATACTTGATGATGGTGGTGATCTAACTGCATTAATGCATAAAGATTATAAAGATTTATTAAAAGACATTAGAGGTCTTTCAGAAGAAACCACAACAGGTGTGCTAGCTCTTAAAAAAATGGAGAGTGAGGGTAAATTACTGGTACCAGCAATTAATGTAAACGACTCTGTAACAAAATCAAAATTTGATAATTTGTATGGCTGTAGAGAAAGTTTGGTTGATGGAATTAAAAGAGCTACAGATGTAATGATGTCAGGTAAGGTTGCAATAGTTGCAGGCTTTGGTGATGTGGGTAAAGGTAGTGCTGCTTCTTTAAGACAATCAGGTGCTAGAGTAATGATAACAGAAACAGATCCTATTTGTGCGTTACAGGCAGCAATGGAGGGTTATGAAGTAGTTACGATGGACGATATGATAGGTCAAGCAGACATAGTTGTTACAGCTACTGGAAATAAAGATATTGTTACCGCCGATCATATGAGGGAAATGAAAGACAGAGCAATCCTTTGTAATATAGGACATTTCGATAATGAAATACAAGTTGAAGCCTTAAAAAATTATAAATGGGACGAAATTAAACCCCAAGTACATGAGATAACTTTGCCAAGTAAAAAAAGAATAATCTTACTAGCAGAAGGTAGGCTTGTAAACTTAGGATGTGCAACCGGCCACCCAAGCTTTGTTATGAGCGCTTCTTTTACAAACCAGACCATTGCTCAAATTGAGTTATGGAATAATTCTGACAAATATGAAAATAAGGTATATGTTCTTCCAAAAAAACTTGATGAAAAAGTTGCAATGCTTCATCTCGAAAAAGTTGGAGCAAAACTTACAAAACTTTCAAAAGATCAAGCAGAGTATATAGGTGTATCAGAACAAGGACCATATAAACCTGAAGCATATCGTTACTAAAAGTAGTGATATAGATATTACTGATCAAAAAAGTTTATTCGAAACTACAAAAAAAATATCTAAATTAATAAAACAAGGTGATAATCTTTTTTTATATGGTGAACTAGGAGTTGGCAAAACTACTTTTACAAGAAATTTTATTAATCATTTACAACACCTTAATAAAACACATTCTACAGAAGTCTTGAGTCCTACATTTAATATTTTGAATGAATATCAAATTAATAATTTAAATATAAAACATTACGATTTATACAGAGTGAAACAAAAAGAGGAGCTAGATAACCTTGGTTTATTTGAGGAAAAAAACGCTATTAATATCGTCGAGTGGCCTGAAATACTTAAGTCTTACAAAATAAAAAATATTAAATTTAATTTTTCATATTCTGAAAATTTTGAAAAAAGAAGCTTGAGAATTTCTTCTAATTACAACAATAAGATAGTCGATGAATTTAAATAAATATAAGTTATTAGCTGGAGACGCATCATTAAGAAAGTTTTATAGATCTTCGCAAAATTCAATAATTGTATATTCAAAAAAAAACAAATATTTAAATTTAGCAATCTATGACGCAATAAATAGTTGCTTGATTAAAAATGGTATTAAGGCTCCAAAATTAAAAAAAGAGTTTTACGACAAAAATTATATTGAAATAGAAGATTTAGGAAATGAAACAATTTTTAAGATATTAAAAAAAAATAGAAATAAAATTAAAATTTATTCTAATGTTATTAAAATTCTACAATTAATTCAAAAAATAAGAGCAAAAAATTTAGTAACTTTTAAAACAAATAAATATAAAATACCTCAGTATACCAAAGCTAAAGTACTCAGCGAGGCTAACCTTTTTTTAGAGTGGTATCTACCAAAAGTTATTAAAAAATCAAAAGTTAATAAAGCAAAAAAAGAGATCAAAAATAGTTTTAGAAATCTTTTGAATAAATTAAAATTAAGAAAAAAAGTATTCGTTCATCGAGACTTCCACGTTTCAAATATGATGTATTATAAAAAAAAAATCTACTTAATTGATAGTCAAGACGCCGTATATGGAAATATAGCTTATGATTTAGCCTCATTAATTGATGATGTAAGATTTAAAACATCTGAAGAGGTTAAAAATAAGATATTTAAAAAATTTGTAAAATTAAATAGCTCTATTGATCAATATAAACTTAAAAACGATTTTGAAATTTTATCAGTATTAAGAAATCTCAAAATCATTGGAATATTCACCAGATTAGCAGTACGAGATAAAAAAACTAGATATATGAAAATGATACCTTATGCTTGGAATATAATTGAAAAAAGAACCTCAAAAAATTTAATTTTTAAAGACTTAAAATTAAAGCTAAATAAATACTTTAGTAAAAAATTGAGATTAAAAAAATGGAAATAAATACTGCTTTAATTTTATGTGCTGGTTATGGAAAAAGACTTAATCCTATTACTTTAAGCAAGCCAAAACCCTTGATTGAAATTAACAAAACTACACTTTTGCAAAATACTTTAAATCTAGTTACTTCTCTTAGTATAAAAAATATTTTAATTAATTCATTCTATCTTAGCGAACAAATCGAAGAATATGTTATAAGCCAAAGTCTTAATTTGAAAGTAATAAATGATGGGGATAAAATTTTAGATACTGGTGGTGGAATTTTAAATTTGATTAATCACTCTAAACAAAATGATTTTTTGGTTTTTAACCCTGATACTTTATGGAATGAAAGTTATATTGCCGAAATTCAAAATATGGAAAAATTTTATTTTGAAAATAAAGTTAGAAATATCTTATTAGTAGCTGATAAATCAAAGAGTTTTGACGAAAGAATTAATGGCGACTTTTTTTTGAAAAATAATATTTTAAGTAAATCATTTGATAAAAATTTCATATTTACAGGCTGCCAGATATTAAACAAAAGCATTTTCAAAAATTATAAAGTGGAAACGTTTTCTATGAATAAAATATGGGATGAAATGATTTTAAAAAATCAACTTTATGGTTTCAAAAGTGATGGAAAATTTACTCATCTAACTGATATAGAAATCTATAGAAAAATTACTAAAATTTAATCAAATCTTTGGCCCTAGAGAAGTCGAGATACTTTGCCTCTTTAACTTTTTTATTATCAAAATTAATTAATAGTGGATTTCCAGTTGGAATCTCTAATTTTGAAATTAATTCATTATCTAAATCAAATAGATATTTACATAAGGCTCTAATAGAATTTCCATGTGCAGCAATTAAAATATTTTTATTCAAATTTTTTTCAATGTTATTCAGATAATATTTAATTACCCTTTCATAAGTATCCTTTAATGACTCCGTATCGGGCAATTTATCTCTTGGAATATCATTGTAAGTTTCAATATTTATCGGATGATACGGGTTATTTTTATTTAATGGTTCAGGAGACATATTCCAAGACCTTCTAAACTTAAAAATTTTATCTTCACCATATTTTTTTTTCATTTCGTCCTTATTCAATCCTGTAAGTTCACCATAATGTCTTTCATTAAGCTCCCAAGCTTTTAAAATTTTTTCATTTTTTACTCTGATAGTGTTTAAAATTAGCTTCAAAGTGTTAATAGCTCGTTTTTGATATGAGGAATAAAAGTGAGAAATTTCAATATTTAAATCTTTAATTAATTCTCCAGCTTTGCATGCCTCCAATTTTCCATTTGCTGTCAGATCAACATCTACCCATCCAGTAAATCTATTTTGTGAATTCCATTCACTTTGTCCGTGTCTTACTAATATTAAATGACTCATCGTTGATTTTTATTTATAAGATTTATATGAAAATAACAAAAATTTTTTTTCATTTTATAAACTTAGTATTTTTGACACTCTATCTTTATCCAGGAAGTATATTTGGTTATTTATTATATGGTAATTTAAATAAACAGCCAAAAATTAGCCCAGACTTTTACTTTTCCTCAAACCATGTATATGCGTTTGTTGTTTTATCGCTTTTTGGATTGATTTGCCATATTAACAAAAAAAAAATTATTATTTATTTTGCAATTATATCAATTTTTTTAGAACTTGCTCACTTAATTATACCAAACAGATCATTCCAATTCGGTGACTTATTTGGTAATGTTCTTGGAGTATTAATATCAATTTTAATAATAAAAATTTTTAATTATTTGGAGAAAAAATGAGTTCATTTGATGAAAGAGGAAAAGGTTTCGAAAAAAAATTTGTCCATGATGAAGAATTGCAATTCAAAATTAGTGCCAGGAAAAATAAATATTTAGGAGAATGGGCATCAAAAATACTTGGCTACAAGGATGAAAAAGAGAAGGAATATATTCAATCTGTTATCAAAGCTGATTTTGCTGAAGCAGGGGATGATGATGTTTTCAGAAAATTGAAAGAGGATTTAAAGGATCACAACATTTCAGATGAGCAGATCAAAAGTACAATGGATGAGCTTAATGAAAAAGCTAAATCTGATTTTAAGTAATTTAATATTTATATTTTTATTTTCTACTTCACCTACATATAGTGATGAGAAAGATACTATTATAGGTAAAGCTATTGTTTTGGACGGAGATACTATAAAAATTAAAGGAGAAAGAATTCGTTTCGGCGGAATCGATGCACCAGAAAGTTATTATAAAGGAAAAGAACAAACTTGCTTTGAGGATGGTAATAATGTTTTCTGCGGTCAAATATCCAAAGAAAAATTGATAGAAAAAATAGGAAATAATACTTTAAATTGCAAAGTTCAAAAAAACAAAGATAGATACAAAAGATTAATAGGTGAGTGTTTCTTAAAAGAGGAAAGCTTATCTATATTTATGGTAAGAAATGGCTATGCTTTTGACTGGCCTTTTTACTCAAAAGGAAAATTTGCTAAAGATCAAAAATATGCAAAAATAAAAAAGTTAGGATTTTGGAATATGAGGTTTGAGTACCCATGGAAATGGAGAGAAAAAATCAGAAAAAACAAATGAAAAAATTATTAATAATTGTATTTTTTTTTATTTCTGCATGTTCATCTATTCCAAAAAATACAGCAGACGGTTGCTCCATATTTTCTGAAAGATATCTTTGGTATAAACATGCTAAAAAAACTGAGATAAAATGGGGTACGCCTATTAGCCTACAGTTAGCAATTATTAAAATGGAGTCCGATTTTGATTGGTTGGCGAAACCTCCACGTCATAAACTTTTTAAAGTTATTCCCTATAAAAGAAAATCAAGCTCATTAGGTTATTCTCAAGCAGTTAAGGGGACGTGGGAACAATATAAAAATGAAACTAATAATCCTTTAGCAACAAGAGTAAGATTTAAGGATAGTGTTGATTTTATTGGTTGGTATACAAACAAAACTGAAAAAATTTTAAAAATTTCAAAAAAGGATTCTTTTAGACAATATATTGCTTATCATGAGGGATGGGGAAATTATAAAAATTATAAAAAAAATGCTAAAATTGTATCTTTGGCAAAAAAAGTTGAACAACAAACTAACAAATATAAAAAACAACTCAATGTTTGTAAAAAAAGATTAAATAGAAACAAGTATATTATTTTTTAACGGAGTTCTTTTTTAAGCTCAATATCAACAGCGTCAATTCTTTTAGTATTTTTAGCTAAAGTTAAATACATTGTGGGAGTGACATATAGTGTAAAGAATGTTGAGATGATCATACCTCCAAGAATTGTTGAACCTACAGCAAGCCTCGACCCTTCACCTGCGCCAGGACCAAAATTTCCAATTACAAGAGGCAACATAGCTATCATTGTACTCAATGATGTCATTATAATTGGTCTGAACCTAATATTGCATGCCTCTTTAATTGCACTTTCAATATTTTTGCCAGTAGTCCTAATTTGATTTGCATAATCAACAATTAAAATACTGTTTTTTGTGGATATACCGATCAAAATAATTAAAGCTATTTGAGAGAAAATATTTATTGAACTATTTAAGAATAAAATAAATATTAATCCACCAAATATCGCTAAAGGAACTGTTAAAACTATTATAAACGGATGAATAAATGAGTTAAATGTTGCTGCCATTACCAAGTAAGCAGTAAGTAACGCTAATGCAAAAATAATAAATAGCTCATTACTTGTTTCTTTAACTTCTTCAGATTTTCCTTTCCAAGTAATTTGATTTTGAGGAGCAACTTCTTCCATTGTATTTTCTAAGTATTTAATTGCTTCTGACAGGGAGTAGTTTTCAGATATATTTGCTGAAATAGTTACTGCTCTTTGTCTATTATATCTTGAAAGCTCTTTTGCCGTTCCTTCTTCTTTAAAATCAACTAAATTTACTAATGAAACTAATTTCCCATTTGTCTCTGATCTTACAAAAATTTTGGATATTCCTTCTTTATTTCTTCTATCTGACAAATATTGTTGAAGTATAATAGGGTACTCCTTCCCAAGTTTGTTGAATGTTGTAACTCTTTTTCCTCCGTACAAGGTTTCTAAAGTTCTTCCGATTGATTCAGCGGAAACACCAAGATCTTTTGCTTTATTTTTGTTTATTATAAGTTTTACTTCCGGTTTATTTCTAGAGTAGTCCGATTCAATTCTTGATAAGTTTGAATTTCTTCTTAACTTTCCAATTACTTCCTTTTGTATTTTTTCAAGTTCTTCATAAGTAGTTCCATAAATCACCATCTGTACAGGCTTATTATAACTTGAAACTCTGATTGATTGCGGAGATATTGGAAATGCAACTGCTTGTGGTACAGTTACAATCTTTCCAATTGCTTGTCTCATAACAGTTTGAGAGTCTTGATCTCTATTTTTCCAGTGATCTAAAAGTGCAATTATTATAAAACTATTATAAGAATTTGCAGAACTTCCAAATCCAGGAACTCGCATTATAAACCTTTGATAAGGACTGTTCTCTGCTTGTAGAAGTGGAATTAATCTTTGCTCAATTATTTGAGCTTTTTCCTCAGTATATTCAAAGGAACTACCTTCATCTGTGAATCCAATAATTAAATATGCTCCCCTATCTTCCATTGGGAGCAATTCCTTTTTTGAAAAATTAAAAAGTAAAACTGATGAAATAATAACAAACAATATAAAAAAAGTAATTGTTTTAGTTTTGTTTAAAGTTACAGATAATGTCTCTTGATAAAAATTTGAAAAATTTAAAAACCAAATTTCAAATTTTTTAATAACAAAGTTTTTAGTAGTCTTTTTTGTTAAAAATTTACTTCCAAGCATTGGAGAAAGAGTTAAAGCAACAAATGAAGATACAACTATTGAAAAAGATAGAGCTATAGCTGTTTCTCTAAATAAAGTTCCAGAAATTCCTTCTATAAATATTAACGGTAAAAATACTGCAATTAAAATTAAAGTCGTTGCAATAATTGCAAAAGTGATTTGTTTAGATCCGTTGTATGCTGCAGCCAAAGGTGTTTCACCATTTTCTATTCTTCTATATATTGCATCTGTCATTATTACCGAGTCATCAGTGATGATTCCGATTGCAAGTATAAAACTTAAAAGAACAAATATATTTATTGATAACCCAAAAATATAAATTCCCAAGAATGAAGCAATCAAACTTACGGGTAAAGCAATTGCGGGTACAATCACAGCTTTTAAGTTACCTAGGAATAAATAAATAATTAGTACTACTAATACAAAGGCAATCATCAATGTCTTGTAAACCTCATTAATTGCGGCTCCCACATAAGTTGCTCTATTAAATGCTATTTCAAGGTCTAAACCATCAGGAAGCGTTTTCTTAACTTCATTGATCTTTTTTTTAATTTCTCTTGAGAGTTCTACTGTAGATGCTCCGCTCTTGGCATAAATTCCTATGCCTACTGTTTTTAAATTTAACTGATCTTTTCTTTGTGCTTTAAATAAAGTCTTTTCTGATACAGGTCCAAATTCAATATTTGCAACATCTGAGAGTAGAATTGTACGCTTGCTTGTTTTTTTAATCGGTAATTGTTCAATTGTATCAATACTATTATAGGATTTATCTAAATTAAGAGTTAGGTCAATATTATCAGCTTCTAAAGTACCTGCGGGAAGCCTAATATTTTCACCCCTAAGTGCTCTCTCTACCTCTTGAACAGTTAAGTCATTAGCTGCTAGTTTAACTGGATCTATCCAAACTCTGATGCTTAGTTCTCTTAGGCCTCCTACCAAAATTCTTCCAACATTTTTTACACTTGAAAATGTATCTACTAAATATCTGTCTGCATAATCTCCTAGCTCTAAATCACTCCAAGTGGGTGAAGAGAGTGCAAGCCACATAGTTGTTGTAAATCCTGCTGCTCTTTTTAAAATTTGTGGTGGATCAGATTCACTTGGTAGATTATCCACAACTCTTGCCACTCTTTCTCTTATATCATTTGCTGCATTATCTAGGTCTATACTTGTGTCAAATTCAACATTTATAGTGCTTCTTCCATTTTCAGATTTTGAGTCAATATTTTTAATACCCTCAGCACCACCAATTACATCTTCAATTACTTGAGTGACTTCCTGGTCAACTATTGGCGCAGCCGCTGAAGAGTAATCGACTTGAACTTGCACTACCGGAGGCTGTATACCAGCTGGCAATTCTCTGACAGGAAGTTTCCAAAAAACAAAGATACCAAACGTTATTAGTATCAAAGACATTACCCATGAAACAACTGGTCTTCTTATACTAATGTCAGTTATGAACATTTATTTAATTTTTATCTTCTTTTTTTTTCCAACTAGATTGATTTTTTTCTTCACCTTCTTTAATTGGATTAATTTTTGCTCGCGGGTATACTTTTTTTAATCCTTCAGCAACTATAATATCACCTTCTTTGAGCCCTGATAATATTTCTATTTTACCTTCACTGCGATTTCCAATTTGTACTTCTACTTTATTAACTATATTTTCTGGAGATACCTGATATACAAATGTTTTCTCACCCTCCATAATTATACTTGTATCAGGAACTCCCAAAGAATTTCTCATATTAAACATAATACTTACTTCTAAAAGAGAACCAGAAATTAATTCTAGATCTGAGTTATCAATTTTAATTCTTGTAAGTAAGCTTCTTGTATCCGCATTAATTCTACTTGAAATAAAATCAATTTCCCCATTAAATGTTTTATTTTTAAAACTAGATACTTTTGCTTCTATTGGTAAACCTTTTTCAAGAACAGACGAATAATTTTCAGGAATTTTTATATCTGAATAAATTACTTTAGTGTCATCCAAAGTAATAATGATAGTTTTATCAGAAACAAAAATATCCTCAGTCAATCCTGTGTATCCCACAACTCCACTAAATGGAGCAATGATATCACCACTTTTTAATTTTACTATTACATCACCTTTATTTACATAGTCGTTAAGTTCTAATTCACTTAAAAGATCATCTTTTTTAATTCTAAAAGAGTCGTTTCTATTTGATACTGCCGTACCAAAAGTTTCAATTTTTTCAAAAAATCTACTTTCCATTACTTCAGTTATCATTATTCCAGGAGGAGGTCTTTTTCCAAATTTTTTCTTAAAATGATTTCCTATCATTGTTCTAGCAATGATTACTGAAGCTATAATAAGAAAGAATATTATAACTATTGATAAAATTTTAGTTGATCTTTTCATTTTATTAATCCGTATTCACTCCATGAACCATCATAAATGGTAGGAGTATATTTATTATTAATCAAAGAATATGCAAGAGCTAAAACTGAGGCAGTAACACCCGAACCGCAGCTAAAAACTATATTATTGCCTTCAGTGTCTATAACTTCTTTAAAAATTTGATTTAGTTCAGCGTTATTTTTGAAAGTATTATTATCTTTATTAATAATTTTAGTGAAAGGTAAACAATATGATCCTTTTATTGATCCACTTTTTACATTTATTCTTGGTTCAGGAACCATGCCCTTAAACCTTTCATAGCTTCTTGCATCAACTACTTTAAAATTTTTTAGTTTAATATTTTCATCAATATCACTTTTTGATTTTACCATATCTTTATTTGCTACAGCTTTATAATCACTTTGATTAATATTTGTTTTATACTTAACAGTAGGTTTTCCCTCTTGTTTCCATTTTTTCAATCCCCCGTTTAAGACAGAGACTAGCGATGGATCATGACCAAAATATCTAAAAGTATACCAGCATCTACATGAACTAATTACATCTGAATTATCGTATATAATTATATTGTCATCATTTGATATTCCCAACTTTGAGACTATATCTTCCCATTTTTTTACTGAGGGCAACATGTGAGGCAAATCTGTTTCTTGATCTGAATTTTTGTCTATATCAAAAAAAACTGAATTTATAATATGCTCATTAGAATATTCCTTTATCGCCTCTCTCTCTTGATTAGGTAAATGCCATGAACTATCAATTATTTTTACTTTATTCAGATTATTAATTAACCAATCAGTAGTGACTATAGACATTAAAATCTATTTTTTTCCAAATACTTCTGATGGTAGTCTTCAGCTTTAGTATAATTTTTAATTTCAGAAACTTTAGTCACAATTTTTGAGTCAAATTTTTTATTAAATTTACTAATCATAGATATAGAAATTTCCTTTTGTTCATTATTATAATAAAATATTTCACTTCTATACTGAGTCCCAATATCTGGACCTTGTTGATTTAAAGTTGTTGGATCATGAAATTCAAAAAAATACTCTATTATTTTTTCATAAGATATTATATTAGGATCGAATGATAGTTTAACTACCTCAGCATGATCTGTTTCTCCAGTGCACACCTCTTTATAAGTTGTGTTTGGCATTTTACCTCCACAGTATCCAACTTCAGTATTAATTATACCTTTTATTTTGCTAAACTTTTTTTCAGGTCCCCAAAAACAACCTAAAGCTAAAACAGCTATTTCCATTGATTATTCCTTATTTTTAATTAAAGATAATCCTATGCTTTCCAAAAATCAATTAGGTTTTTTTTACATGTTCATCTCAGTATGCGCATTCTCTTTAATGGATGTTATTGTTAAGTGGTCAGACAATTACCCAGTTGGGCAAGTTTTATTTTTTAGAGGTTTTTGTGGCATGATTCCTATATTGTTTCTTATTCCGAAGAATAGATTTATAGATTTTTATAAAACTGAACGACCTTTTCTACATTTAAAGAGATGTCTCGCTGGTTTAATTGCATTAATATCCATATTTGTTGCACTTAGAAATCTTCCATTGGCAACAGTCGTAAGTATTACTTTTGCTGCACCAATATTTACAGTAATTTTTTCAATATTTTTATTAAACGAAAAAGTACGTTTATATAGATGGTTGGCTGTACTTGTAGGTTTTTTAGGGGTTATAATTATTTCGGAACCAGGATTCACATCATTAAATATTTATTACTTATATCCAATAATTTTTTGTTTAGGGCTATCTTATGTTGCAATTACAATTAGAAAATTATCTACAACAGAGCCAGTATGGTTAATTGGCTTATTCTTCTCCTTCTCAATAATGATTTTAAGTTTTTTTACTTTTTATCAAGATTGGAAAATGCCAAGTCTTATTGATTTTTCTTTATTATCTATGATTGGTATCCTTGGGGGATTGGCAAATTTGTGGCTAACTCAATCTTACAAATATTCTGAGGTTAGCCTTGTAACTCCTTTAAAATATTTAGCTTTAGTATTTGCAATAATTTTTGGATATTTCATATGGAATGAAATTCCTACAATAAAAACATTAATTGGCGCCTTTCTGGTTATTATCTCGTCATTTATAATCTTTAGACGAGAAATGTTTTTAAAAAAACAAGTTTCTATTACAAGACATGAGTAAACAGCCAGCTTACTGGAATAAAGCAAAAAAATATCTTTGTAAAAAAGATAGGGTAATGAGAAATTTAATAAATAAATATACAGATGCAAATTTAACATCACGTAAGGATGTTTTTTTCTCATTATGTAAAAGTATTATTGGTCAGCAAATTAGTGTAGCTGCAGCAAATTCTGTTTTTCTTAAATTTAAAAGAAAATGTAATAATAAAATAAATGCAAAAACTGTCTCTAAATTAAATTTTAATCAACTAAAAAGCTGCGGTTTAAGTCGTCAAAAAGTTAAAGGAATTAAAAGTTTAGCTGAACAAACGCTTAATAAATCTTTCAATCCTAAATTGATTCAAAAAATGAATGACGAGGAGGCTATCAATTATCTATCTAATTTAAAACAGATAGGGAGATGGTCAGCTGAAATGATACTGCTTTTTACTTACAACAGGTCCAACATTTGGCCCATGCAGGATATTGGCCTGTTAAGAGCAATTTCTATTAATTATAAAAAAAAATACTTACCGTCAGATAAGTATGTAAATTTACTTAAGAAAAGGTATGATCCTTATTGTTCTGTTGCAACTTGGTATCTGTGGAGAAGTATCGATCCTGAGCCTATTCAGTACTAAATCCTTCAACAACTTGCATATGCCTTTTTGTAGTTTTTTTAGCGATGTCCCAACCGGCTTTATATTCTCTTGAATTTTTGCATTCCAAAGCTTTTTGATAATTAGGAAATTCCCAAACTACAGTTCTTATAAAATCTTCACCTTCAAATGTTTCATGGTCACCACCTCTTATAAGAGGTATGCCGCCAAAACTTTTTATAATTGGTGTAACTGTTTGTGCATATTTTTTTAAGTTCTCTTGATTTTCAACTTTATAATATAAGCTTACCCAATATCCTTTTTTCATATCAATCTAACCACTCCTTATATTTATTTCTATTTAGTTTTATTATATCTGGTAAATTATCTATTTCATATTTTTCTAATTTGGCCCCCTTACCGATTTTGTTTAATCTTTTATCTGCAGACAAGTCATAGATTGCTAATCTATTATTTATTATATTTTCTATCTCCTTTATATCTAGAGGTTGTAGATCAAATTCTCTGTGATGAAGGTAGGATCTAAGTTTATGTTTAATTTCCTCTGCAGTTTTTAAGTTAGTAAAGTGCCAGCCACCATTTTCTATTATTTTAATATTTATAAATTTTTTTTCAGAAAATAAAGCATCCAATCTATAGAAAGCATATTTTCTATCTTTAATATTTCTTAACCATTGAGGGTTAATCAGATTTTTTTTTCGACACGCCTTTGTTCCTGTCCATGTAGTATTAGGTAGCTTAAGATTAAATTTATAATAAAACATTTCTTGTTTAAATAATATAATTTTATGATTAATATTTTTTAGATCTATACTAGAAAGATTTGGAATTTCATCGACATCGGATATAAGTATTAAGTCCTCAGGATTTGCATTTTCAATTCCTTTAAACAAATAGTTTCTTTGACCGTTTTCTCTAAATATTGCATTCCATATATACTTATTTGTTTTAGTAGTTTCATCATCTTTATCCAAAATTTCTTCAATCTTATTAGGTATTTCATCATAAACTTTATAAATTATTTTATCTTTAAATTTTCTAAATTTTTCTAAATTAAATTTTAGATCTCTTTTCTCACCGCTGTGTGTAAAACTTGACTCTACAATTACAAAATAATCAACATATGGATCAAGGTAGTTTAGCCTGACATCCAGAAGCAAATCCTCATCAAAATACATAAAACAGTCAAATATTCTCATTATGAACGATAATTTTAATATAAATTTTGAAATAAATCGAAGAATAATTTAAATAACTTTAAAAGAAATATGAAACAAAAACTTTTTATTTTGTTGATATTAAGTTTCCTGACACTTAATAAAACCTTTGCTGATGAAAAGTTCAATCTAGGTAAAGAAATTTTTTTAAATGCAGGCAATTGTGCTACCTGTCATTCACTTAAAGATGCGGGCTCTATTGCAAATGTAGGTCCAAATTTGAATGAGATAAGACCAGATTTAGGAAGGGTAATTATTTCAGTTACCAATGGAGCTGGAGTGATGCCATCATATTTAGGCATTTTATCACAAGATGAAATTGATGCTGTTGCTTATTATGTCTCAGAAGCCTCTATGAATTAAATTTTAGTGTTATGATATTTTATCCAGTGATTTGCAATTTCTTCTCTTTTACAGATCCAAACTTTATCTAAACTAGTGATATAATCTAAAAATTTTTTAAGAGAATGTATTCTTCCGGGTCTACCAATTATTCTACAATGCAGACCAATCGACATCATTTTGGGCTTGTCATTTCCTTCTTCATATAATGCATCAAAACTATCTTTTAAATAATTAAAGAATTGATCGCCAGAATTAAACCCTTGATTTGTTAAAAATCTCATATCATTATTATCAAGAGTATAAGGTATCATAAGTTGTTTTTTCTTACCTTTAATTTCCCAATATGGAAGATCATCACTATAGGTATCGCTACAGTATAAAAAACCACCTTCATCTATAACGAGTCCTAATGTATTTGGACTACATCTTCCAGTATACCAGCCAACTGGTCTCTTACCAAAAATTTTTTTAATACTTTTAATTGCTTTCGTCATATGTTTTTTTTCAATAGATTTTGAAATATTTTGGTAATCTATCCATCTCCAACCATGGGAAGCAATTTCATAGTTTGAGTTTTTCATTTCTTTACAAATTTCAAGATTTCTTTCTAAAGCCATGCCAATTCCAAATATTGTTAAGGGAAGATTATATTTTTTAAATAATCTGTGTATTCTCCAAAAACCAACTCTCGATCCATATTCATAAAGAGACTCCATATTAATATGACGTCCCTTTATCGCTTTTGCCCCAATTATTTCAGATAAAAAAATTTCAGAAGATTTATCACCATGTAAAACAGAATTTTCTCCACCTTCTTCATAGTTTAAAACAAATTGAACTGCTATTTTTGAATTATTGGGCCATGTGACTTTTGGTGGATTTGAACCATACCCTAACATGTTTCGTGGATATTTATTTTTCATTTTGAAAGATATATTTTTTCTTTTTTAAATTTATGAATAATTAAGTTGTTTCCCTTACCTTTTCTATCAATAACTAAAAAATTCATATTTTTTGTTGATATAAGTGGAAAATGCCAAATCCCTGGATTTAAATTTATTCCCGTTTGTTTTGGTATTCTAAACGACTCTACTTTTTTTAAATTTGGCTCCTTACCCTTTGGTGCTACAAAAACAAGGAACGAAGTTTCTTTCATAGGGACAAATGCTTGACTTCCTAATGGATGCTTCTCCATCATATCAATTTTCATTGGAAACTTTCTTTTTTTTGCGGAAAAAATACTTACTATAGTTGTACCTTTCTTTATTGATGTGTCTATCTTTCCAAGATTGTCGTATCTTTTTGCATAACCATCATTAATTTTGAAATATTTTTTTTTACTTGTATCAATAATTTGACCAAATTTATTGAAGTTTTTTTTACTTACTTTTTTAGGTTTTATTTTTATTTTCATTTTACTATTTTACCGAAAGCCCTTATTCTAGAAATACCACCGTCAGGAAAAATATTTATTTTCAAACAGTTTACTTTATTTTTTTTATTCAAATTACTTTTAAATAGATGTTTTTTGTGAGGCTTTAATTTTGATTTTTCTAAAAAAATCTTCCAATTTTTTGAATTTTTTAAAATTTTATTTGAATTTATTTTATTTGTTATCAATGCTGACTGAACCGTAAGAGATTCTGGATAGTTTCCTTTAAAATGGTGAGTATCAATTTCTAATCTATTTATAATTCCAGGTTTACCAAATTTAATAACTATCCAGTCAAAATTTTTACCTCTGCTTCTTCTAGTTTCCCATCCATCACCCATATTAACTCCTACTCCAGGGCTAAGAACATTTTCAGCCTTGCCAAAATGTTCGTTATTACAACCAACAATTGTAGATCCATTTAGAATAGAACTTAAATTTACATTTTTACCACTAAGATTAATTTTTTCTAAATCTACTATTCCATTAAGTCTTATTCTGGCAACTCCACCATCAGGAAAAATATTCAACTTAATGAAATTAAATGTTGAGTGATTATTTATTTTAAAATTATGATTTCTGTCTGGGCCAAGTTTTTTTTTATTTAAGATAGTTTTCCAAATTGTTTTTTTATTTGGATTTTTTTTTGATAAACATGCCTCCAATGATGCTTGAGAAGGTTGATTTCCCGAAAAATATGATGTGTCAATGTCTACATTAAATATTTTGCCTGGCCTTCCTAGTTTAATAACTAAAAAATCATGACCCTTTTTTCTCTTTCTTCTTGTCTCCCAACCATCCATCCATTTTCCGTGTTTGTCATAAACTCCTTCTTTGAAGACTGGTTTTGATGAACTTAAAATTCTATTTGCAGCTCCAAAAAATTCATCAGTTTTGTAAATAATTTTAGAGCCAAATTTTGTTTCAGCTAAATTAACAGTATTTTTAAATTTTATTTTTTTCATTTTGTAAATATTTCATTTAAACGGAATAGAGCAATTTTCTTAACTTGACTTTTTGCTTCTTTGAATTCGAATTCTACATCATTATTAATTCTTTGTCTAAAATTATTTAATATTTCAATTTTGTCTTTACCTTTTACAGCTATAATAAATGGGAAACCAAATTTTTTTTCATATTCATTGTTAAGTATTTTAAACTCATCATATTCTTCTTCAGTACAGTTTTTGAGATTTGCTTGAAATTGTTCCGCGCTAGACTCTTTAGTTAAGTTTTTTTCTATAGCTAATTTAGGATGAGACCTCAAAATATCTAAAATTTGATTTTTCTCTGTTCCCTCATAAATTTGAAACATTTTATTTATTAAATCTTCTTTATTTTTGAACGGTTTTTGTTCCAAAAGTTTTTCTGCTATCCATTGTGTTTTTTCAAAAATAACTCCAAACAAAGATATAAATCTATCTCTATTTAAATTATTAAGATCATTTTCTAAGCTCATACTGGACGTTTATTTAAGTTTTAATATATTAATTATTTGTTTTTGTGTAATATACAATAATCAATATGACCAAATTAACTACACATGTTTTAGACATATATTCTGGAAAACCAGGAAAAGGAATAAAAGTTGATTTATTTTATATCAATGACAATGAAAAGATAAAATTGAACTCTATAGTTTTAAATTCTGACGGAAGATCAGATGGTCCTCTTGTTGAAAAAGATAATTTTAAAAATGGAAAATATGAATTAGTTTTTTATATAGGAGATTATTTTAAAAGTGTTCTAAACTCTGAAACTACTCCATTCTTAGATGATGTTATTATAAGATTTGGAATTTCAAAAAATAATGAGCACTATCATGTTCCGTTACTAGTATCTCCTTGGAGTTATTCAACATACAGAGGGAGTTGATGGTTTCCGACACAATCCAATTTTTATTTAATAATAAAATTTTTAAAATAAAAAATCCTGATCCAAATAAAACTATTTTAAATTATATTCGTAATAATTTAAAAATGACTGGTACGAAGGAAGGTTGCGCAGAAGGAGGGTGTGGCGCATGTACTATAGTATTAGGTGAGCTTAATAAAAATAAAATAGTTTATAAAGCTATAAACGCTTGCATCAGTTTTTTACCAATTTTAAATGGAAAACAATTAATATTAATTGAAGATTTAAGTAATGGAAAAAGTCTTCATCCTGTTCAAGAGGCAATGATTAAATTTCATGGCTCTCAATGTGGATTTTGTACACCTGGATTTACAATGTCTTTATTTTCAATGCATAAAAATAATAAATTGATTAATAACGAAATTGTTGAAGAAGCTTTATCAGGAAACTTATGTAGATG
>QCGH01000013.1 GCA_003280005.1 Pelagibacteraceae bacterium AG-365-D07
TTAATAACGAAAAAAACAAAGTAGAGGTAGATGCTGAAAATATCAACGATTTTCTAGGTGTAAAAAAATTCAAATATGGAGAGGTCGAGTCAGAAAATAAAGTTGGAATAGTTACTGGTTTAGCTTGGACTGAATTTGGTGGAGAAATATTAAAAATTGAAACTGTTAATATGCCAGGAAAAGGAAGAATGCAAATTACTGGAAAACTTGGAGATGTTATGCAAGAGTCAGTAAAAGCAGCAAAATCTTTTGTTCGGTCAAAGAGTTTAGAATATGGAATTATTCCACCAATTTTTGAAAAAAAAGATTTTCATATCCATGTTCCTGAAGGAGCCACACCTAAAGATGGTCCTTCCGCAGGTATTGCTATGGTTACCTCTATAGTATCATCAATTAATGGTATACCTGTGAATAAAGATATAGCTATGACTGGTGAAGTAACAATAACTGGGCAAGTTCTGCCAATAGGTGGATTAAAAGAGAAGTTACTAGCCGCACACAGAGCTGGTATTAAGCATGTTCTTATACCAAAAGATAATGAAAAAGATTTAACTGATATTCCTGAGAAAGTTAAAAAAGATATTAAAATAACTCCTATCAAACATGCTGACGAAGCTTTAAGAATTGCCTTAACAAAGGAACTTAAAAGAGTTGATTGGGTAGAGGTAGATATTTCCAAGAAAGACGATAAATCTCAAGCAAGTATCCAGTAAATAATTTATTAGTGCTACAAACTATCAAAAAACTTTTACCAAATTCTTTATTATCCTTTTATAGAAAAAATTTGAAAAAATTTCACGGTAATGAGTTACTAGATAAAAAAATGCTTAAATATATAAATTATAAAAATGGATTTTATATAGAAATAGGTGCTCATGATGGAATCATTAATTCAAATACTTATTATTATGAAAAAAATCTAAATTGGAGAGGTATTTTAGTAGAACCATCTAATTACTTCAAAAATTTAAAAAAAAACAGATCTAAAAGAAATCTTTTCTACAAAAAAATTTGCGTTCCATTTAATTTTAAAAAAAAAATTTCATTCGAGCAAATTGGCCCTTATTCAAGGTCAAATGATCTTATATCTTCAAAATACTTAAAGTGGCATAAAACTAAATCTGATGAAGTTAAAAACATTTATAAAAAAACGGTGAATAAAAATATTAAAACTAGCAATCTAAACGATCTTTTAAAAATATCCAAAGCACCAAAATTAATTGATTTTTTTTCTTTAGATGTTGAAGGAAGTGAATTGAATGTTCTTAAAGGAGTAAACTTTAATAAATTTAATTTTAAATATCTTCTAATAGAAATAACGGATATAGATAAAGGAAAACATCTAAAAAAAATGTTTAATTTTTTAAAAAATAAAGGTTATTATTTACATGACAATTTGACGGGTTATGATTATTTATTCAAATATAAAAAATGAATCCTTATTTTCATAAAATATCTAAATCATCTCTAGCCCAACTATAATCGTAATAAATATAAATATAGCCATTTTTGACAACTAATAGATCTTGACGTTATTGTACTAAAAGATATAAATCACAAAGTTTTGGTAAGGGGCGGTTAGCTCAGTTGGTAGAGCATCTCGTTTACACCGAGGGGGTCAAAGGTTCGAGTCCTTTACTGCCCACCAAAAATGGGGGTGTAGCTCAGTTGGTTAGAGCGCCTGCCTGTCACGCAGGAGGCCGCGGGTTCGAGTCCCGTCACTCCCGCCATTTTTGTTACATTATGTGACCTATCTTCTTCTTTTATTATTCCAAAACTGATATATATGAACCTGATGTTATTTGACTTTTTAACTGAATACCTATCTATAATAATATTTCTAGCAATTGCTTTAATATTAAGCATAGGCTTTATATTCATAAATTTTGTATTTTCTCCAAAAAATCCAGATCCTGAAAAGTTATCTAGTTACGAATGTGGATTTGAGGCTTTTAACGACTCAAGAATGGAATTTGATGTAAGATTTTACCTGGTAGCTATTTTGTTTATTATATTTGACCTTGAAATAGCGTTTTTATTTCCATGGGCAATCTCATTAGGTAAAATTGGTTTATTTGGTTTTATTTCAATGATGATTTTTTTATTTATTCTAACAATTGGATTTATTTATGAATGGAAAAAGGGAGCATTAGATTGGGAATAAAAAATGAACTTTGCGGAAAAACAAAAACAAATTCCAGACGAATTTAAAGAATTAGCAAAAGATTTTAGTGACAAGGGTTTTATCACTACATCATTTGATAATTTAGTTAATTGGGCTAGAACAGGATCTCTTCATTGGATGACATTTGGTCTAGCTTGCTGCGCTGTTGAAATGATGCAGACATCTATGCCAAGATATGATTTAGAAAGATTTGGTGCAGCACCGAGGGCCTCACCAAGACAATCAGATGTAATGATTGTTGCTGGAACTTTAACAAATAAAATGGCTCCAGCACTGAGAAAGGTATATGATCAAATGCCAGAACCAAGATACGTAATATCTATGGGAAGTTGTGCTAATGGCGGTGGTTATTACCACTATTCATATTCTGTGGTTAGAGGTTGCGATAGAGTGGTTCCTGTTGATGTCTACGTACCAGGCTGCCCTCCATCAGCAGAAGCCCTTTTATATGGAATAATGCAATTACAAAAAAAAATAAGAAACAAAGGTTCATTAGAAAGATAATTAGATGAATAATCTTCTAGATTTAGAAAAAAAAATAAATTCTGAACTTGCAACTAAAATTAAGTCAAGTCAAATTAATCATGATCAGCTATATTTAAATATTGAGTCTGATAGTTTAATTGAAGTTCTAGTTTTTCTAAAAAATAATTCGTCAACAAAGTTTAGACAATTAGTTGATATTACTGCAGTTGATTACCCAGAACTAAATCAAAGATTTAAATTAATTTATTTACTTTTAAGTCATGATTTAAATAGCAGAATTATTCTTAGTTATTCAATTAATGAAAATGAAGTAATTCAGTCAATAACTGGAATTTTTCCGTCTGCAAATTGGATGGAAAGAGAAGTCTTTGACATGTATGGAATTAAATTTAAAGATCATCCCGATCTTAGAAGAATTTTAACAGATTATAATTTTGAAGGTTTTCCTCTTAGAAAAGATTTTCCCTTAACAGGACATAATGAGGTTCGTTACAATGAAGATGAAAAAAAAGTTGTATATGAACCCGTTAAGCTTGAACAAAACTATAGAAACTTTGATTACGAAAGTCCATGGGAAGGAACCAAATATATAAAAGAAATAAAAAAAAATGACTAAGGAGAAAAAAACTTTAAATCTTAATTTTGGTCCTCAGCACCCAGCTGCTCATGGTGTACTGAGGTTGATTTTAGAGTTAGATGGTGAAGTTGTGGAAAAAGCTGATCCACATATAGGATTGTTGCATAGAGGAACTGAAAAGTTAATTGAACATAAAACTTATTCTCAAGCAGTGCCATATTTTGATAGGCTTGACTATGTTGCTCCAATGAATCAAGAACATGCTTTTGCATTAGCGGTTGAAAAAATATTAAATTTAGAGGTTCCCATAAGGGGTCAATATATAAGAGTGATTTTTTGTGAAATTGGAAGAATTTTAAGTCATATTTTAAACGTTACTACGCAAGCCATGGATGTAGGTGCTTTGACACCAACTCTATGGGGTTTTGAAGAAAGAGAAAAGTTAATGGGTTTTTATGAAAGAGTTTCTGGCTCAAGGTTGCATGCAAATTACTTTAGGCCCGGAGGAGTCCATCAGGATTTGCCAAGAGGTTTGATAGAAGATATAGCAAAATTTTGTGTAGATTTTCCAAAAATAATAAACGATTTAGAAACTTTGTTAACTGATAATAGAATTTTTAAACAAAGAAATGTTGACATAGGAATAGTTTCAAAACAGGATGCTCTTGATTACTCATTTTCTGGAGTAATGCTTAGAGGTTCTGGTGTTGCGTGGGACTTAAGAAAATCTCAACCATATGATTGTTATGAACAACTAGAGTTTAAAATACCAATAGGTAAAAATGGTGATTGTTACGATAGATATTTATGTAGAATTGAAGAGATGAGGGAGAGCGTTAATATTATTAATCAATGTCTAGCAAAATTACCAAAGGGTCCAGTAAAAACTCAAGATGCAAAGGTAACCCCACCCCCAAAAAAAGAATTAAAAAATTCAATGGAGGCACTGATACATCATTTTAAATTATTCACAGAAGGATATAGAGTAGATAAAGACGAAATTTATACCTCTGTAGAAGCTCCTAAGGGTGAGTTTGGTGTATATTTAATATCTGATGGATCAAATAAACCATATAAATGCAAAATTAAAGCCCCTGGTTTTTCTCATCTACAAGCAATGGATTATTTGATTAAAGGGCATATGCTTGCAGATGTTCCAGCTGTTTTGGGATCAATGGATATAGTGTTTGGAGAAGTTGATCGATGAGTATTAAAAAAATATCAAAAGATCAGCCAGAAAACTTTAAGTTTAATGACAAAAATTTAGAAGCAGCTGAAAAAGTTATTTCTAATTATCCTAAAGGGAAACAACAAAGTGCAGTTATGGCTCTACTATATATTGCTCAAAGGCAAAATAATAATTGGATACCTTTGTCTGCAATGAAGTATATAGCCAGGTATTTAAATATGCCCTACATTAAAGTGTATGAAGTAGCAACATTTTACACAATGTATAATTTGGCTCCTGTGGGAGAGTATTTTTTCCAAGTATGCACAACAACACCATGTATGCTAAGAGGTGCATATAAACTTGTTGATGTTTGTAAAAGTAAAATCTCTCAGAATGAAAATGTTATTTCTAAAGATGGAAAAATATCATGGATGGAGGTCGAGTGTCTTGGTGCATGTGTAAACTCACCTATGATACAAATTAATGATGATTATTTTGAGGATTTGGATGAAAAAAAATTAGAAAAAATTATTGAAAACATACAACATGGTCAAAAAATTAAACCTGGTTCTTACAAAGGAAGAAAAAGTGCAGAACCAGAAAACAATAGAGTTACACTAATGGATAGTAAAAATGCTTGAAGACAAAGATAGAATTTTTAAAAATTTATATAATGATCTGGGTTCAGATCTAAAATCTTCTAAAGAAAGAGGTGATTGGTCTAATACCAAGGATATTTGTGAGAAGGGAAGAGATTGGATAATCAAAGAAATAAAAGACTCCCAGTTAAGAGGTAGAGGTGGCGCTGGTTTTCCTACCGGATTAAAATGGTCTTTTGCACCTAAAGAAGTTGGAAGCAGACCTCATTATCTAGTTATTAATGCAGATGAGTCTGAACCTGGGACATGCAAAGATAGAGATATTCTCAGATTTGAACCTCAAAAGTTAATTGAAGGTTGTTTAATCGCATCTTATGCAGTTAATGCACATGTTTGTTACATTTATATAAGAGGTGAATATATAAGTGAAGGTGCAAATCTGCAAAAAGCAATTGATGAAGCTTACAAAGACGGATTGCTTGGAAAAAACGCTGCAGGGTCAGGTTGGGATTTAGATATTTATATACATTATGGTGCAGGTGCATATATATGTGGAGAGGAAACAGCATTATTGGAAAGTCTTGAGGGTAAAAAAGGTCAACCAAGATTAAAACCTCCATTTCCAGCGTTAATAGGTTTATATGGGTGTCCTACAATAATTAATAACGTTGAAACTATTTCGGTTGTTCCGACAATACTAAGAAAAGGAGCAAAATGGTTTTCATCTCTAGGAAGAGAAAAAAATACTGGAACAAAAATTTATTGTATATCCGGAAATGTTAATAATCCGTGCAACGTAGAGGAAGAAATGGGTGTTCCATTAAAAGATTTAATTGAAAAACATGCAGGTGGAGTTGTTGGAGGATGGGATAATCTTAAAGCTGTAATACCAGGTGGATCTTCAATGCCATTATTACCAAAACATATATGTGATAGTATTAAAATGGATTTTGATGCGTGTGCTGAAAATAAAACAGGACTTGGAACAGCAGGAATAGTAGTAATAAATAACGATCAAGACATAATTAAGTGCATGGCGAGAATTGCAAGATTTTATAAACATGAAAGTTGCGGACAATGTACACCATGCAGAGAAGGATCTGGCTGGATGTGGAGAATGTTAGAAAGAATGGCAATAGGAGAAGCATCAAGAGAAGAAGTTGATATGTTAATGGATGTTACCAAACAGATTGAAGGTCACACAATTTGTGCATTTGGCGAAGGGTCATCTTGGCCTGTACAAGGTCTTTTAAGACATTTTAAAAAAGAAATTGAAGAAAGAAATAATTTTAATCCGTTAGTAAATACAGGCCAAAAAAATCCTTATTTAGTTGATCAACATTTATTAGAAAAAGATAATGTTTAAATTAAAAGTAAATGATAAAGAAATTGAGATAGAAGAAGGTCTTACAGTTCTTCAAGCTTGCGAACAAGCAGGTTATGAAATTCCAAGATTTTGTTATCATGAAAAGTTATCAATAGCAGGAAATTGTAGAATGTGTTTAGTTGAAATTGAAAAATCACCTAAACCTATAGCATCTTGTGCTATGCCTGCCACAGAAGGAATGAATATTAAAACCAATACTAGTATGGTTGAAAAAGCTAGAAAAGGTGTTATGGAATTTTTATTAGTCAATCATCCTTTAGATTGCCCGGTATGTGATCAGGGTGGTGAATGTGATCTTCAAGATCAATCAATGTTTTATGGTGTAGATAAATCAAGATTTAAAGAGAATAAACGTAATGTTCCAGAGAAGTATATGGGTCCATTAATTAAGACACAAATGACAAGATGTATACATTGTACAAGATGTATTAGATTTGCAACAGAAGTTGCTGGAGTTCCAGAATTAGGGGCAATAGGCAGGGGTGAGGATATGCAAATAACAACATATTTAGAGAAGGCAATGGATTCAGAATTATCTGCAAATGTTATTGACCTATGTCCTGTTGGAGCTCTTACTTCGAAACCTTATGTTTTTGAAGCAAGACCATGGGAATTAAAAAAAACAGAGTCTATTGATGTAATGGATGCTGTTGGGTCTAATATAAGAGTAGATACCTATGGCTGGGAAGTCAAAAGAGTCCTTCCAAGAATAAACGAAGATATTAATGAGGAATGGATTTCCGACAAAACAAGATATTCTTGTGATGGGTTAAAAAATCAAAGACTTGACTCACCATTTATCCGAGAAGGAAATAAATTTAAAAAAATTTCTTGGAATGATGCTTACAATCTTTTGAAATTAAAGATTTCAAATATAGATCCAGATAAAATTGGTTGTTTTACAGGAGACTTAACTAATATGGAAACAGCATATGCTTCAAAAGAACTTTTTAATAAAGTTTTTAAATCAAGTTTAATTGATGCAAGATCTGATAACTATTACGTTAATTTTTCTGAAAATCAAAATTATAAATTTAATAGTAAAATTTCTGGAATTGAAGATTCAGATTTAATATTAATGATTGGCTGCAACCCAAGGTTTGAGGCAACTATTTTAAATAGTAGGATAAGAAAATCTTACCTAAAGTCTAAACTGCCAATTTATTCAACTAATGATATAGGTGATCAAACTTATCCATATATCATATTAAATAATTCAACAGATTTTATAAAAGAAATTATTGAAGGCAAGAGTCAAATTTCAGAAAAAATAATTAATTCTACAAAACCAGTTATTATTTTAGGTCAATCTGTTTTGAAACTTAAATCAGGTCAGTTTATATTTGAGGAACTAAAAAAATATTTAAAAAAAAATAACAAAATTAATAATGAGTGGAATTCATTAAATATATTATCAACCGATGCATCTACTGTTGGCTCATATGATTTAACTTTATTTAGCTCAAACAATGGTCGAAATCTACTATTAGAAAAATTGAATAAAAATTCACTTGATATACTTTTTTTAGTCGGACAAGATAAATTAAAAATTGATAGAAATGGATTATTCATTGTATATATTGGTTCTCATGGTGATGAGGGAGCAAAAAAATCAGATTTAATTTTGCCAGGTTGCGCTTATACAGAGCAAGATGGTTTTTATGAAAATTTAGAAGGAAAAATTCAAAAAGCTTACAAAGCTTCTTATCCAACAGATCTTGCAAAAGAAGATTGGTCGATCATAAATGAAATCTCAAAAATTGTTCGTGGAAAAAAATTATTCAAAAATAAAGATGAGCTAATTGATAATATGTTAAATTATTTAAATCAAACGAGAAAAGAAGAATTTATATTGACCGAATATGATTTTGAAAATGAGGAGATAATAGTTGATGAAATTGATTATTATTTTTCAAATGTAATATCTAAAAACTCTAAAACAATGTCAGAATGTAGATCCCTACGTGCTAATATTAAAAAAACAGGAACAGATGGATAATTATGGAAACTTTAAATTTATTATTTAATGAAATTTATAAAATATTATTTTTATTAATACCAGTCTTAGTGACAGTTGCAATGATAGTGTGGCTTGATAGAAGAGTTTGGGCGCTCGTTCAAAAAAGAAGAGGTCCTAATGTTGTTGGACCTTTTGGTTTGTTGCAATCATTAGCTGATGCTTTAAAATATATTTTTAAGGAGATAATTATCCCAGCAAGTTCCAATAAAGTTATTTTTATTCTTGCTCCAATAATTACCATGACCTTAGCTTTAGTTGCCTGGGCAGTAATACCATTTAGTGAAAATTTAGTTTTGTCCGATATTAATGTTGGAATTTTATATCTATTTGCTGTTTCTTCTCTAGGTGTTTATGGAATAATAATGGGTGGGTGGGCATCAAACTCAAAATACCCATTTTTAGGAGCAATTAGATCAGCGGCACAAATGGTTTCGTATGAAGTTTCTATTGGCGTTATAATAATTAACGTTCTGCTATGTGTGGGCTCTTTAAATTTAACTGATATTGTTTTGGCTCAACAAAATACATGGTTCGTACTTCCGTTATTTCCAATGTTTGTAATATTTTTTATTTCAGCACTCGCTGAAACAAACCGACCCCCATTTGACTTGCCAGAGGCAGAAGCAGAGTTGGTTGCAGGATATCAAACAGAATATTCTGGTATGATGTATGCAATGTTTTGGCTTGGCGAATATGCAAATATACTTCTAATGTGCGCAATGGGTTCAATATTATTTTTAGGAGGTTGGCTATCACCATTTGATATAGAGATACTTTCTTTTATACCGGCTCCATTTTGGTTAATTTTTAAAATTTTATTTCTATTTATTTTATTTGCATTGGTTAAAGCAATTGTTCCAAGATACCGGTACGATCAATTAATGAAGTTGGGTTGGAAAATATTTTTACCTTTCTCATTAATTTGGGTTGTATTGACTGCAGGTTATTTACTATATTTTAATTTATTGCCATCACAATTATGAAAATAAGCAGATTATTAAAAACAATATTTATGATAGACTTTGCAACCGGTCTATTGATTGCAATAAAAGAAATATTTAAATCTAAAAAAACAATTAATTACCCTTTTGAAAAAGGACAAGTAAGTCCAAGAGCCAGAGGAGAGCATGCTTTAAGAAGATATCCAAATGGAGAAGAAAGATGTATAGCTTGTAAACTATGTGAAGCAGTATGTCCTGCTCAGGCTATTACAATCGAGTCTTCTGAAAGAGAAGATGGAAGTAGAAAAACAACTAGATACGATATTGATATGCTTAAGTGTATTTATTGTGGATTATGTGAGGAATCTTGCCCTGTAGATGCAATTGTACAAGGACCAAACTTTGAATTTGCTACAGAAACAAGAGAGGAGCTTTACTACAATAAAGAAAAACTTTTAGAAAACGGAGATAGGTGGGAAAATATACTTGCTGCTAATATTAAAGCAGATAACCCATACAGGTAATAATGGTAGCTCACGCAATATTTTTTTATTTTTTTTCAATTATTGCAATCATATCTGCAATAATGGTTACAGCCTCAAGAAATACAGTTCATTCAGTTTTTTTTTTAATATTAGATTTTATAAGCATTTCTTGTTTATTTATTATGATAGGTGCCGAATTTTTAGGAATGATTATGTTAATTGTTTACGTAGGTGCCGTAGCTGTTTTATTTCTTTTTGTAGTAATGATGTTAAATGTTGCTCAACAAAAAAATCAATGGTTTGGATCTTCTAAAAGTAGCTCACATATTCCAATTGGTTTATTGGTAAGTTTAATTATTTTTTTTGAATTAATCATTGTTGTTGGTGGGTGGCAATATAAACCAGACCTCTTGAATTCTTCAACTATTACCGTATCCGAAAATATATCAAACACACACTCACTAGGTAATGTGTTATACACGGATTACATTCACTTATTTCAAATTTCTGGAATGATCCTACTTGTAGCTATGATTGGTGCAATAGTTTTAACTTTTAGAGAACGTGCAGGTTTAAAGAGACAAAGTTATATTAATCAAATTTCTAGAGAAAGAAAAGATGGCATTCAATTGGTAGATGTGCCTAGTAAAAAGGGAGTCAAAATTGATGTTTGAAATAGGGTTAGGTCACTATTTAACTCTTGGCGCAGTTATATTTACAATTGGTTTGATTGGTATTTTTTTAAACAGAAAAAATGTAATAGTACTTTTAATGAGCATCGAATTAATATTACTAGCTGTAAATATTAATCTTGTATCTTTTTCAATTTTTATAAATGATTTAAGCGGTCAAATATTTACTTTATTTATTCTAACAGTTGCAGCTGCTGAGGCAGCCATAGGTTTAGCAATTATTGTAGTTTATTTTAGAAACGTTGGAACAATAAGAGTTGAGGAAATCGATAAATTAAAAGGATAGTATGGAAAAACTTATTATTTTTTTACCTTTGTTAGCAGCAATTATCTCAGGATTTTTTGGAGGGATAATTGGGAATAAAGCATCCCAAATAATTACAAGTCTATTTGTTTCTTTGTCAGCTTTGTTATCTATTTATATATTTTATAACGTAATAATCAATGGTTACGCAGATAACATTATAATTACGAAATGGATAACCTCAGGACTTTTAGATGTTAATTGGTCTATAAAAATTGATCAGTTGTCTTCAGTTATGCTTGTTGTTGTAACTTTAGTTTCAGCGATAGTACATGTTTATTCCATAGGTTATATGTCTCATGATCCTCATCAACCAAGATTCATGTCTTATTTGTCATTGTTTACTTTTGCTATGCTTGTATTAGTGACTTCAGATAACTTTCTTCAATTATTCTTTGGATGGGAAGGTGTTGGTTTATGTTCTTATTTTTTAATCGGTTTTTGGTTTAAAAAGCCTACAGCTAACGCTGCTGCTATAAAGGCATTTATAGTAAATAGAGTAGGTGACTTCGGTTTTGCTCTTGGAATATTTTTGGTTTTCTACATCTTTGGAAGCGTGAATTATGAAGAAGTATTTAATCAAGTGGCTTTATTTAAAGATAATAATCTAAATTTTTTAGGATTAGAGCTTAATGCAATAAATTTAATATGTTTTTTATTGTTCATTGGAGCCATGGGAAAATCGGCTCAAATATTTTTACATACTTGGTTGCCAGATGCGATGGAAGGACCAACTCCTGTTTCCGCATTAATTCATGCAGCAACAATGGTTACCGCGGGTGTGTTTTTAGTTGTAAGATGTTCTCCAATTTATGAATACTCACCGGTAGTTTTAAATTTTATAACAGTTATAGGAATGTCCACTGCGTTGTTTGCTGCAACAGTTGCTTTAGTTCAAAATGATATTAAAAAAATAATTGCATATTCAACATGTAGTCAATTGGGATATATGTTTTTTGCAACTGGTGTTGGGGCTTATAACGTTGCAATGTTTCACCTTTTTACACACGCTTTTTTCAAGGCATTATTATTTTTAGGTGCAGGCTCTGTTATTCATTCATTTCATGATGAACAAGATATTAATAAAATGGGGGGTGTTTATAAACATTTACCTTATACATACGTCTTGATGATGATTGGAACTTTAGCATTAACTGGATTTCCGTTTTTATCAGGTTTTTATTCCAAAGATTTAATAATCGAATTTGCTTATCTAAAAAATAATACAGTTGGATATTATGCTTGTGGGATAGGAATATTTACAGCAGTGCTAACCTCAATTTATTCATGGCGATTAATGTTTAAAACATTTCATGGGGAATATAATAATAAGTCTCAACCAATTTCTAGTATGCATGAATCACCTATGATGATGCTGGTGCCATTGGTTATTTTAGCTATTGGTTCAGTATTAGTAGGATTTTTTTTTAAAGATTTATTTATGGGCTACGGTTCCTTTTCTAATTTTTGGGAAGGTTCAATTTTCTTTTTACAACCATTAACAACTGATCATCCCCCAGGATATATATTATATTTAACACCAATATTGGTAACTATTTCTATACCATTTAGTTTTTATATATTTTTAAAAAATAAATCTTTTATTGAAGGTTTAACTAATTCTAATAAACCAATTTATCTTTTTCTAAAAAACAAATGGTACTTTGATGAATTGTATGAAGTTTTATTTGTTAAATCCTCAAAATTTCTAGGAAAATACTTCTGGAAGAAAATAGATGGTTTAGTAATTGATAGATTTGGTCCTGATGGTTTATCAAATTTATTTAAATATTTTTCTATTAAAGCTTCAAAATTTCAATCAGGTTTTATTTATCAATATGCATTTGTAATGTTAATTGGTTTTTCAATAATATTAACAATAATTATAGTTAATTAATGAATTTTCCTATTTTATCTTCACTAATTATTCTTCCTACAATTGGGGCGTTGTTTATTTTATTTGGTAGATCTTCTTCTAAATATAATGCTGCAAAATATATTTCCTTATTTGTATCTTTGGCCAATTTTATTTTATCTTTATATCTTTGGTATTTATTTGATAAAGCTAATTCAGGTTTTCAATTTGTTGAAGAGAGAATATGGCTAGAAGGTTTTATAAATTATAAAGTTGGAATAGATGGAATTTCTATATTATTTATTATTTTAACAACATTTATAACTCCACTTTGTATTATTTCTGTAAATTCGACTATCAAAAATAGACTTAAGGATTTTCTTGTTGCTATTCTGTTTATGGAAACAATGATGATAGGAGTTTTTTGCTCACTTGATCTAGTTATTTTTTATTTATTTTTTGAAGCTGGATTGATTCCAATGTTTTTGATTATAGGAATATGGGGAGGAGAAAGAAGAGTATATTCAGCTTTTAAATTCTTCCTATACACTCTGTTAGGATCTGTTCTTATGTTAATTGCAATTATCACTATTTACTGGATGACAGGGACTACTGATGTAATAGAGCTATATCAAATAGGAATAGATGCAAAATATCAAGATTTACTTTGGTTAGCTTTCTTCAGTTCTTTTGCAGTAAAAACGCCAATGTGGCCAGTGCATACTTGGCTTCCTGATGCTCATGTAGAAGCACCAACAGCTGGCTCAGTTTTGCTGGCTGCAATACTATTAAAGATGGCTGGCTATGGGTTTATAAGATTTTCAGTTGGTCTATTTCCTGTGGCCTCTGAATATTTTGTACCACTTGTTTTTGGACTAAGTCTTATTGCAATAGTTTACACATCACTAGTGGCATTAATGCAGGAAGATATGAAAAAACTTATCGCATACTCCTCCGTTGCGCACATGGGCTTTGTAACAATGGGAATTTTTACAATGACGCCACAAGGTATAGAGGGAAGTATATTTCAAATGATAAGTCATGGAATAATTTCTGCCGCTCTCTTCCTTTGCGTTGGTGTTGTTTATGAAAGAATGCATACTAGAGAAATAAATAAATATGGTGGAATTGTATCTGTGATGCCAAGATATGCTGTTGTATTTATGATTTTTACTTTAGGATCATTAGGTTTACCAGGCACAACTGGATTTATAGGAGAATTTTTAATTTTATTAGGCACTTTTAAAGTAAATTTTCTAGTTGCAACAATAGCAAGTTTAGGAGTTATATTGGGTGCCGCATATATGCTTTGGCTTTATAAAAGAGTAGTATTTGGAGAAATTAAAAATACTGAAGTTAATAAGCTCGTAGATTTAAAAAGATCTGAAATGATTATTTTATCTGTATTAGCCTTTGTATCAATTTTATTTGGTTTTTATCCAGATCCTCTGCTAAGTACAACTTCGGCTTCAGTTCAAGGATTAATTGATTTATTTAATATAAATATAAATATTTCTACAGCGAGTAATTTATGATGAATTTAGATCTTATTTTTCCAGAAATATTCCTTTCTTTATCAATTATGTTTTTGTTAATGGTAGGTGTATTTAAAAAAAATAGTGAAAATATAGTTTATAACCTATCTACAATAATACTTTTAATTTTACTAGCTTTAGTCGTAAATTTATTTTCAGTTAGCGAAACATTTGTTTTCAATAATAGTTATAAAATTGATTCTTTGTCCTCGTTCATGAAAACTTTAACAATTTTATCAGCAATTTTTGTGATGATCTCATCATTTTCATATCTTAAAAAATCGAACATTTTAAAAATTGAATATCCAATATTAATTTTAAGTTCGATACTTGGAATGATGATAATGATAAGCTCCAATGATTTAATTATATTTTATTTAGGTTTAGAACTTCAATCTTTGGCTTTATATGTGTTAGCATCATTTAACAGAGACAATGTTTTATCCTCAGAGTCTGGACTAAAATATTTTGTACTAAGTGCGTTATCATCAGGTTTATTGTTATATGGTTGCTCGCTAGTATACGGGTTTTCAGGATCAACTAATTTTACTTATATTTCTAACACACCAACGAATACTGAATATGGAATTATTTTTGGATTAGTGTTTATAATTGTTGGTTTAGCATTTAAAATTTCTGCAGTACCTTTTCATATGTGGGCGCCAGATGTTTATCAGGGTTCACCAACATCTGTTACATTATTTTTTGCTGCATTACCCAAAGTTGCCGCCCTAACAGTTTTTATTAGAATTTTATATACACCATTTATAAATTTAATAGATCAGTGGCAAACTATACTTGTATTTATATCAGTCGCATCAATGATATTTGGTGCTGTTGCAGCAATCGGACAATCAAATTTAAAAAGACTTATAGCTTATAGCTCCATAAGTCATATGGGTTATGCTCTAGCAGGTCTTGCCTCAGGAAGCAACCAGGGAATTCAAAGTTCAATAATGTATATTTCAATCTATCTTGTAATGACTTTAGCTTTTTTCTCGTGTTTACTTATGTTAAGAAAAAAAAATATATTTTATGAAAAAATTGAGGACTTATCAGGCTTATCAATAAATCACCCTATACTCTCAATCTCGTTTCTTGTAGTTTTATTTTCACTTGCAGGTATTCCACCATTGGCAGGCTTTTTTGCAAAATTTTATATTTTTATGGCTGTTATAGAACAATCAATGTATTTTTTAGCAATAGTAGGATTATTATCAACTGTTATAGCAGCGTTTTATTATTTAAGACTGATTAAAATAATTTATTTTGATAAGCCAAAAGAAAAATATGAAACAGATCATACTATTGGATTAAAAGTCACCCTAGCGATTTCTACAGGTATGTTAATATTATATTTTATATATCCTGGGCTATTAAATGAGATGGTTTCTAGAATTGCTGTTATTTAATGAAGTTAAAAAAATATCTGTATAAATCGGTTACAAGTACAAATGATGTTGCAATAAAAAAAATTAGACAAGGATTTTTATCAGGGATAGTTATTTCAAAAAAACAAACAAAAGGAAGAGGAAGATATGGAAATAAATGGATATCAATTAAAAATAATTTATTCATGTCAGTTTTTTTTAGCTTAAATAGAAATAAAAGTTTAAAAACATTAACCTTTACAACATGTAAATTAGTTGAAAAATCCTTATTAAATTTAATTAAAATAAAAATAAAAATAAAAAAACCTAATGATTTGCTCATAAATAAAAAAAAAGTATGTGGAATATTGCAGGAAACCATTTTTTATAAGACCAAGAAATTTGTAATTATAGGAATTGGAATAAATGTTGATAGAAGTCCTATAATTGTTAATTATCCCACTACATATGTTAATTTTTATACAAAAAAAAAATTAACTAGTGCTAAAATTTATAATGAAATAAAAAAAAATTTTGAAAAATATATAAAATATTAAAATGTATATAATTGGTGATATTGGAAATACAGAGGTGAAAATTTGTTTAATTGATAACAATTTTAAAATTAAAAAAAAAATAATTATTAAAACAAAAAAAATTAATAGTACCAAAATTAGATATAATTTAAGATCTATTTTAAAAAAAGACTCAAACATAAAAAATATTATTTTTAGTAGTGTAGTTCCAAAAGTTTTTAGACAGTTTGCATTTTTTTTTAATTCAAATTTACGAATTAAAATTATTGAAATTAAAAAATTAAATTTAAGAAAATTAATTGACATTAAAGTGAATAGAAAACAAGTTGGTTCTGACAGGTTAGCTAATTCAATTGCTGCTATAGATAAAAAAAATAATTATATTATTATTGATTTTGGAACAGCAACTACTTTTGATGTAATACTTAAAAATAAATATTTAGGAGGTATAATCTCTCCAGGTATTTATTTATCGTTAAACACTTTGACTTCACGAGCTTCCTTGATACCAGAGATTAATCTAAAAAAAATTTCATATGTAATAGGAAAAACTACCAATGAAGCTGTTAGATCAGGGTTTTATTGGGGGTATGCAGGTTTGATTGACAATATGATTAAATTAATTAAAAGACAAACTAAATCTGATTTTAAAGTTATTTTAACTGGTGGTCTTGCAGATTTATACAAAAAATCAATCAATACAAAATGTACTGTTGATAAAGACTTAACAATAAAAGGAATTATTAAAGTAACAAAGAATTTAATTTAATTATGAAAGAAGAATTTTTGTTTTGTCCATTGGGTGGATCAGGTGAAATAGGAATGAATCTTAACCTTTATGCCTATGGAAAACCTGAAAATCAAAAATGGATTATTGTAGACGTTGGTGTAACTTTTGCTGATGATAGTGTTCCAGGAATAGATCTTATATATCCAGATCCTGGTTTTATTGTCGATAAAAAAGATGATGTTTTAGGAATTATTTTAACTCATGCACACGAAGATCATATAGGAGCGATTGCTCATATATGGCCAAAGTTAAAATGTAATATTTATGCAACCCCGTTTACCGCTGTGTTGGTAAGAGAAAAATTTAAAGAAAAAAAAATTGATATAAATTCAAATTTAAAATTAATTGAATTAAATGGTACATTAAATTTAGATCCATTTAAAATAGATTTTGTAACATTAACTCATTCAATACTTGAACCTAATGGTTTAAAAATAAATACACCTTCCGGTACAGTTCTTCATACCGGAGACTGGAAATGTGATCCAAATCCTCTTATAGGAAATAAAATAGATGAAAATAAATTGAAACAAATAGGGGACGAAGGTGTGCTAGCGATGATTTGTGACTCAACAAATGTTTTCAGTATGGGAAGATCAGGTTCAGAAATGGATGTGAGAAAAAATATGCTTAAAGTTGTTGAAAGATTAAAAAAAAGAATAATTGTTACCTCTTTTGCATCAAACGTAGCTAGAATGGAAAGTGTATTTTATTGTGCAGAAAAAACTGGAAGACAAATTGCTCTTGTTGGACGATCAATGCATAGGATTTTTAAAGCTGCAAGAGAATGCGGTTATCTTCAAAATGTAATCGAACCAATAGATTCAAGAGATATAAAAAATATCGCTCGAGAAAAAATTATTTATCTTTGCACTGGAAGTCAAGGAGAACCAATGGGAGCAATGATGAGAATTGCAAATTATACACATCCTGACGTTTTTATAGAAAGAGGTGATGCAGTAATTTTTTCTTCAAAAATAATCCCTGGTAATGAAAAAAAACTTTATAAATTACACAATCAACTTGTCAAAGAAGGCATAGAGGTTATTTCTGAGGAAAATGAATTTATCCATGTTTCTGGCCATCCAAATAGAGAAGATTTAAAAGATATGTATAATTGGGTTAGACCAAATTCTATTATACCGGTCCATGGCGAACATAGACACATGATAGAGCACGTTAAATTCGCTAAAGAAATGCAAATCCCTTTTACGGTGCAAGTAGAAAATGGTGATATAGTAAAATTATATCCAGGAAAAAAACCAGAAGTTTTTGATAAAGCACCAAGTGGTAGATTATACGTTGATGGAAATGTACCAGTAGAAGAAGACTCAAGGTCGATCAAGGAGAGAAGAAATATTTCGTCAAACGGTATACTAGAGGTTACAATTTTAGTTACACCAAAAGGCAATATACATAATAAACCTATTGTAAATTATAGTGGATTACCAATTAATAATGATCAAGATTACCAATATGAGTTAGAAAATATAATTGAAAAAACTGCAAAAACATTTTCTTTAAATAATCAAAATCAAAGAGATAACATAGTAGATGCAATCAAAATTTCTTGTAGAAAAATTACAAAAGAAATTACGGGTAAAAAACCTTTTACAAATATTAAATTAATAAGGATTTAAATTGAGTATAACAGGATCAATTGTAATTTTTGTTATAATTTGGTGGATTATTTTTTTTTCATTATTACCAATTGATGTTAATAGGAATAAAAAAAAAATAATTGAAGGAGAAGATCCTGGATCACCTGAAAATCCAAGAATTGTTAAAAAATTTGTATATACAACGCTTTTATCCTCACTATTTTTTTTAATAATATATTATTTAGTACATTATAATTATCTTAACCTAAGAAATTTTTTGATGTAGTTTAGGATATGTATTTTTCAAAATCTTTTATTCCGATACTTAAAAATAATCCTACAGAAGCTAAAATAAAATCCCATCAATTAATGCTTAGAACCGGAATGATAAAACAATCTTCTGCAGGAATTTACTCGTGGCTACCGATGGGATTTAAAGTTATGAAAAAGATTGAACAAATTGTAAGAGAGGAACAAAATAGAGTTGGTGTTCAAGAAATATTAATGCCCACAATTCAATCAAGTGAAATTTGGAAAGAAAGTGGAAGATACGATGATTACGGTGAAGAAATGTTAAGAATTAAAGATCGTCAAAATAGAGAGATGCTATATGGCCCAACAAATGAGGAATTAATAACTGAAATATTTAGATCATCTGTAAAATCATATAAATCACTTCCACAATTGTTATATCACATACAATGGAAATTTAGAGATGAGCTCAGACCAAGATTTGGAATAATGAGATGTAGAGAATTTTATATGAAGGACGCATACTCTTTTGATATTTCTGATGATGAGGCTTTCTACTCTTACAATAAATTTTTCCTAGCATATTTAAATACTTTTAAGCGAATGAACCTGTCAGCGATTCCTATGGCTGCTGACACAGGTCCCATAGGTGGAAACCTGTCCCACGAATTCATCATTTTGGCTGATACCGGTGAAAGTAAAATTTATACAGATAAAAGAATTTTTGATGTAGATAGCTCAAAAACAACAATTGATAAAAATTCTTTGAATAAATTACGTGGAGATTTTGAGAAATACTATTCGGTAACTGATGAAAAGTTTAAAAAAGATGATTTTGAAAAAAATGTTTTAAAAGAAAATAGGCTTCAAACAAAAGGTATTGAAGTCGGTCATATTTTTTATTTTGGTGATAAATATTCAAAACCAATGAATGCATCTGTTGATTATAATGGAAAAAAAGAATTTGTTAAAATGGGATCATATGGAATAGGCGTCTCTAGACTAGTTGGTGCAATTATTGAGGCAAAATATGATGATAAGAATGAAGTAATGAAATGGCCAACTTCAGTTTCTCCATATGATTGCGCAATAATTCCAAATATAAATAAAAACGACAAAACAAATTTAGAAAGAGCCGTAAATATTTCTAAAACACTTATCAAAAATAATTTTGAAGTTTTAATAGATGATACTGAAGAAAACCTTTCATCAAAAATTAAAAAATTTAACTTACTTGGTATCCCTTATCAAATTATAATAGGTAAAAGTTTTAGCGAACAAAAAATAGAATTTAAAGAAATACATAAAGATACAATCTTTATTTCAATAGAAGAAATAATAAAAATATTAAAAAATAAAAAATAAAATTGATTACTTTACTAGAAAGAAAAATAGCATTTAGATATTTATTTACCAAAAAAAAAGATGGTTTTATAAATATAATATCAACTTTTTCATTCCTAGGTATTGCTTTAGGAGTTGCGGTTTTAATAGTTGTTATGTCTGTTATGAATGGATTCAGAACAGAATTAATTAATAAAATTAATGGTTTTAATCCACATATTAAAATCTTTTCATATGATGGCTCAATAGATTTAAGTAAGTTAAAAAATGATAAAATAAAACGAATTTCAAAACAATTCTTTTTAAGTAACTCTAGTGAAGCTGTTATTATACATAACTCTTATACAAAAGGAATTATTTTAAGAGGTTACTTAAGAGATGATTTTAAGAAATTAAAAGTAATAAATAACGATAATTTTTATGGGAAAAAAACAATTTCATATAATCATATATCAATAGGAAAAGAATTAAGCTTTATTTTAAACGTAGATTTAGGTGACAAAATATCAATTATTTCACCAAGTAGCATAATGTCTATTGCCGGAAGTCTACCAAAGCAAAAATCCTTTGTAGTGGAGTCGATATTTGAGAGTGAGATAAATGAATTCAATCAAAACATTGCTTTTTTAAATTTAAAAGACCTAGAGGAGTTTTTTGACCTAGATAAAAATAATAGATATTTAGAAGTTTTCTTACAAGATCCTCGCGATATTGAAGTTAAAAAAAATATATTTCAAAATGTTTTTAAAGATCAATTAATAAATTCATGGGCAGATTTGAATCAATCACTTTTTTCTGCGTTAAAAATCGAAAGAAATGTAATGTTTATTATTTTGTCTTTAATTATTTTGATTGCAGCATTTAATATAATTTCTGGTTTGACAATTTTAGTTAAAAACAAAACACGAGATATTGCTATATTAAAATCTATCGGTGTACAAAATTCATCAATTACAAAAATTTTCTTTATTGTTGGTTTTTTAATTGGTGCACTATCCACACTAACAGGAATAATTGCAGGAATTATTTTTTCAATTAATATCGAGTCTTTTAGATCCCTAATAAGCAATCTTTTTAATATAAGTCTATTTCCCGAAGAAATTTATTTTCTTAGTAAAATGCCTTCAGAAATTGATCCATTTTCAATTTTAATTATTTCATTACTATCAATTGTAATAACTTGTATAGTTTCAATTTTTCCAGCAATAAAAGCATCGCAATTAGATACAATAAAATCTCTTAAATATGAATAATTATTTAGAACTCAAAAATTTAAGCAAAAATTATCTTGGACAAAAAAAATTATGTGTGCTTAAAAATATTAATTATAAATTTAAGAAAGGAAAAATTTATTCTTTAGTAGGACCCTCAGGTTCAGGAAAGTCAACATTACTTAATATAATTTCATTAATTGATCGTCCTTCAAATGGATATCTAATTTTTGATAATACAAAAATAAACTTCGAGGATAGAAATACAAATGATAAATTACGATCAAACAACTTTGGTATTATTTATCAAGAAAAAAATCTGCTTAATGATTTTACAGCTGAAGAAAATATATTCCTGGCTGCTATTGCTAATGGAAAAAATGAATTTGAAAGTACAAAGTTATCAGAAAAAATTATAAAAAGTTTGAAATTAGCTAATCGATCAAAGCATTTTCCATCTCAACTTTCTGGGGGTGAAAATCAGCGAATCGCTATAGGGAGAGCATTAATAAATTCGCCAAAAATAATAATTGCTGATGAACCATCCGGTAATTTAGACCATCAAAACGCAAAAGAGTTTTTTAGTCTTTTATTTAATCTTAAATCAAAAGATAGAATTATTATATATGCAACCCACAATAGATATTTTGCAAATTTAGCAGATTGTAGATTACAGCTAATTAATGGTAAGTTAAAATCTACTAATGGAAGAAGATAATCAAAATTTTAATCATTTAAAAATACATACGCAATATTCAATATGTGAAGGAGCTATAAAAATTGATGAATTAAAAAACTTTTGCAAAGAAAATAAAATTAAATCTATCGGTTTATCAGATACCAATAATTTGTGTGGTGCATTAGAATTTTCAGAGGAAATAACTAAGGCTGGATCACAACCAATCATTGGAACCCAAATAAATTTTAAATATAAAAATGAAATTGGCTTAATCCCTTTGATTGCAAAAAATCGCAGAGGTTACGAAAATATTTTAGAACTTTCTTCCAATTCTTATCTAATTAATAATAATGATAACTTATCACCATATTGTGATTTTGAGTATTTATTAAATAGTTTTGAAGGAATTATTGTTTTATCGGGTTCTATTAACTCGCTATCTGGAAATTTGTTTAAAAAAAATAAATTAGATGATTTAAAAGAATTATATCTTACACTACAAAATAAATTTAAAAATGATTTTTATGTTGAAATTCAAAGACACAATGATTTTAACGAAAAACAATTTGAAAAAATCAATTTGAAGTTTTCAAATAATTTGGAAATTCCAATAATAGCTACTCAAGAAGTATTTTACCTTAATAAATCTATGTACGAAGCTCATGATGCTTTATTATGTATTAAAAACAAATCTTATGTGAGTGATAAACAAAGGATCAAACTTAGCAATGACCATTATTTTAAATCAAATGAAGAATTGAAAGAAGTTTTTTCAGACTTACCAGAAGCATTATTAAATAATTACTATTTACCATATAAATGTAGCTTTAAAGCAAATACTTCAAAACCTTTATTGCCTGAAATTATTGCTGATGATAAAATCAGTTCTGATAAAATATTAGAGAAACAAGCAGTTCTAGGTCTTAAAGATAAATTCAAAAATAATTCTATAAATTTGGTTTCTGAGCAAAAAACAAGTGATACCTACAAAATATACGAAGAAAGATTACAACATGAAATAAAAATTATAAATCAAATGAAATATTCTAGTTATTTTTTAATTGTTTCAGATTATATAAAATGGTCTAAAAAAAATAATATACCTGTTGGTCCCGGAAGAGGCTCTGGAGCTGGATCACTTGTTGCTTGGTGTCTTCAAATAACTGATATAGATCCAATAAAATTTAATTTGATATTTGAAAGATTTTTAAATCCAGATCGAATTTCAATGCCCGATTTTGATATTGATTTTTGCGAGGAAAAGAGAGATCTAGTTTTTGAGTACCTAAACACAAAATATAAAGGAAGCGTAGCACACATAATTACATTTGGTAAGCTCAAAGCAAGAATGGTAATAAGGGATGTTGGAAGAGTTCTTGGGTTACCATATGGATTCGTTGATTCAATCTGCAAAATGATTCCTTTTGATCCGTCTAGACCAATGAAATTGCAAGAATGTATTAACTCTGAACCGCGATTACAAAAATTAATTGGAGAAGATCAAAGAGTTAAAAAATTAATAGAGCTTTCTCTAAAATTGGAAGGCTTAAATAGAAATTTTGCTACTCATGCTGCTGGTGTTGTGATAGCTGACAAAAAGTTAAATTCTATAGTTCCTTTATATAAAGATCAATCGTCCGACCTATTATTGCCTTCAACACAATTTGATATGTATTCAGCTGAAAGTGCTGGTTTAGTTAAATTTGACTTTTTGGGTTTAAAAACATTAACTGTAATAAATAAAGCTGAAAAACTAATATCTAAAAAAATTAATTCTAAATTTCAAATAGAAAGAATTAATTATGAAGATCAAAATGTATTTAAAACTTTATCTGAAGGTAAAACAATAGGACTGTTTCAACTAGAAAGTTCGGGTATGAAAGATGCCTTAATGAATATGAAGCCAAATAGATTAGAGGATATTATTGCTTTAGTTGCATTGTACCGACCTGGACCAATGAGCAATATTCCAATTTATAATGATTGCAAAAATGGAAGAAGGGCCCCAGATTATTTACATCCAAAATTAAAAAAAATTTTAGAACCAACTTATGGTGTTATTATTTATCAAGAACAGGTTATGCAGATTGCTCAGGCTCTATCTGGTTTTACTGCAGGTGAAGCAGATATTTTAAGAAGAGCTATGGGTAAAAAAAAGAGAGCTGAGCTAGAGAAACAAAAACAAAGATTTATTAATGGTGCTGAAAAAAATGGAATTGCAAAAGATGTCGCTGCTGGGATTTTTATGAAAATTGAACCATTTGCAGAATACGGATTTAACAAAAGTCATGCAGCAGCATATGCTTTAATTGCTTATCAAACTGCATATTTAAAAACTCATTATCCTAATGAATTTTTTTCAGCATCCATGTCAATGGAACTTTCTAATCAAAAAAAACTAAGTGAATTTTATGAAGAACTAAAAAGAATGGGAATAAAAGTTGTTAGACCAGATATAAATAAATGTTTTACAGATTTTACCTCCAACAATAATAATTTTTATTATGCTCTTGGAGCGATCAAAAATGTCGGATATGATGCAATTTCTAATATAGTTAAAGAAAGAAGTAAAAATGGCGTTTTTAAAAATTTATATGATTTTATAAATAGGGTCGATCCAAAAGATATAAACAAATTACAGTTAGAAGGTCTAGTTAAAGCTGGTGCATTTGATAATTTAAATAATAATAGAAAATCTTTGTTAGAATCTATCCCAAATATAATTTTAAAATCAAAAAATTTATATGAAAATAAATCAGTTAATCAGATTAATTTATTTGGTGAAAATATTAATGTAAATGATAGTGAAATTGTTCAAAATATAAAAGATTTTTCATTTGAAGAAAGATTATCTAAAGAGTTTGAAACAATTGGTTTTTTTATTTCAGATCACCCTTTAAATCAATACAAGGATTATTTTCCACAGTATAATATTATTAAATTTAATGATTTTATTAATAATAATGATTTAAAAGAATGTTTAATTGCAGCAACAGTTTTAAAAATACAAGAAAAGAAAAATCAAAAAGGATTATCTTATGCAATTTTGAAGCTTTCTGATTTAGGGGGAGTTTTTGAACTTTTTATATTTTCAGATCTTTTTGAGCAAAAAAGAGATATTTTGAAGGAAGGGGTGTCATTTTTTTTAAATGTCCATAAAAATATTACATCAGACGGATCCTCAACGCGTATTAATGTCAGAACAATTAGTAAAATAGAAGATTTACAAGATAAGCCAATCAAATTCATTGAAATTAATACTAAAGATATTAATAAACTTTTAAAAATTAAAGAAATAATTTCTAATCAAGGTGAAACAAATGTTACTTTAAATATTAATAGTGATAAACTAATTCGCAAATACAAACTTGATCAAAAAAGAAAAATTAATCAAAAAATAATTACACTACTTAAAAATGAGGGTGTTTCTTTAAAAATAAGCTAAAAAAATACTTGTAAAATTCTTTAATAATTGTAAAAAATCGAAAAAAATTAAATCGCACACAGTATTTGGTTTTAAACCTCCGGTCCCAATTGGGCTATTACTGTGGAGGCACAACCGGGAAGGAACATGACAATACCTACTATATCGATAGAACAACTGTTAGAAGCTGGTGTCCATTTAGGTCACAAGACTTTAAGATGGAATCCAAAAATGAAAAAGTATATTTTTGGAAGAAGAGACTCGATACATATCATAGACTTAACTCAAACAATAGAATTGTTTAAAAATGCTCTAGAAAAAGTATATGAAACAATTTCTAATAATGGAAAAATTTTGTTTGTTTCTACAAAAAAACAAGCATCAGAAAATATTGCATTAATAGCCAAAGAGACAAATCAATATTATGTTAATCATAGATGGCTGGGTGGAATGTTGACAAATTGGGGCACCATTTCTAATTCAATTAAAAAACTTGAAGATTTAAATAAAAATTTAATTTCTGAAAATAGAGGTTTTACAAAAAAAGAATTATTAAAGATGGGTGCACAAAGAGATAAATTACAAAGGTCTTTAGGTGGAATCAAAGATATGAAAAAAACACCAGATTTAATTTTTGTTATTGATACTAACTACGAGTCTTTGGCAATAAAAGAAGCAATAAAATTAAATATACCTATAATAGCAATATTAGATACAAATTCAGATCCAGAGAATATTGATTTTCCTATACCTGGCAATGATGATGCTAGAAGATCAATAGAACTTTATTGTAATCTAATCAAGGAAACAATTAATAATGCAAAAAAAAATATTCCTACTGATGAAGAAACTAAGATTGAAAAAAAAGTAGAAGAAAAATCAGATGATTTAGTAAAGACAAAATCGGTAGAAAAAAAAATACTAAATTAAATTAATAACCATTAAACATTGAAATAATATGAGTGATATTGAAAAGATTAAAAATTTACGACAATCAACAGGTGCAGGTTTTAAAGATTGCAATGCAGCTTTGAAGGAATCAAATGGTGATTTGAATAAAGCGGCTGAAATTTTAAGGGTAAAAGGTATAGCAAAGGCTTCAAAAAAAATGTCAAGAGATGCAAAAGAGGGTGTTATCGTAGTAAGTGGAAATGAGATTAAAACCTCTATGATAGAAATTAATTGTGAAACTGACTTTGTTGCCAAAAATGATGATTTTATAAAATTTGCAAAAGAACTTGGCGATATAAATAATAATTGTTCTTCAGATTTAGAGAAATTAAACAAAACTAATATGTCGAATGATAAAAGCGTTGAGGAAAATTTAGTAGGATTAATTGCTAAAATTGGTGAAAAAATTACAATTGGTAAATTACGTACTATACAGAATGCTAATTCACAAAATTTTATTTACCAACATTCGGTGATTAAAGATAATGTTTCTAAATTAGGAGTAGTAGTAAGCTTGGAGACAAATGAAAAAAATGATCAAATAAAATCATTTGGGAAAAATTTATCAATGCATATTGCAGCTTCAAATCCAATAGCATTGAATTCTAATGAAATCAAAAATGATATTCTTGAAAAAGAGCAAGAATTAATTGCTGAAGAACTTAAAAATTCAGGTAAACCTGAAGAGATTGCAAAAAAAATAAGTTTAGGTAAAATTAAAAAATTTAAAGAAGATAATAGTTTAATGACTCAAGACTGGGTAATGGAGCCAAAAAAGAAAGTTAAGGATATTTTATCAGAAATCAACATCCCAAGTCTTAAAGTTAAAGAATTTGTGAGAATTAAAATAGGTGAATAATGTTTAATGATAATGTTTATAAAGACAAAATGGCAAAAACTATTGACTTATTTTCAAAAGAATTGTCATCCTTAAGAACTGGTCGAGCGAATGCCAGCATGTTAGATCTAATTAAAGTTGATGTTTATGGACAAAAAATGCCAATTAATCAATTAGCAACCATCACTGTCCCTGAACCAAGAATAATTAATGTTCAAGTTTGGGATATTAATAATGTGGCATTAATAGACTCAGCTATTAAAAAATCAGAACTTGGTTTAAATCCACAAATAGATGGACAACTAATGAGATTGCCAATTCCTGATTTGAATGAAGAAAGAAGATCAGAACTTAAAAAAATTATAAAATCTACTGGAGAAAAATGCAAAGTTTCAATAAGAAATATAAGAAGAGAAGCCAATGATGAAATAAAAAAATTACTAAAAGCAAAAGAAATTTCTGAAGATGATGAAAAAAAATCAGAAAAAAATATACAAAATTTAACAGATACAAATATTAAATTAATTGATGAGAAAGTTATTTCAAAAGAAAAAGAAATAATGACAATATGAGCAATATAAACCACGTTGCCATAATTATGGATGGCAATGGTCGCTGGGGTCTAAAAAAATTTAAATCAAGAAATTTTGGTCATCAAAAAGGGATCAAAACTGTCGAAAAGATAATTGAAGTATCTATAAAAAAAAATATTAAATTTTTAACACTTTATACATTTTCAACAGAAAATTGGAAAAGACCCAAATATGAAATTAACTTCCTTTTTAAATTGTTAGAGGATTATTTAAAAAAAAATTTAGATATTTTACTTAAAAATAATATTAAATTTACAGTTTTAGGAGATATAAACAAATTTCCAGTAAAACTTAGAAATTCAATAAATAATGCAATTAAACTTACAAAAAAAAATAAGAAACTCCAAATAAACTTAGCTTTAAACTATGGTTCTAAAGACGAAATATTAAGATCTCTAAAAATAATTATTAAAAAAAAAATGAAGGTTAATGTAAAAAACATTCAAAATAACTTATATACCTCTGGTATGCCCGATCCTGATATATTAATAAGAACAGGAAACACGAATAGATTAAGTAATTTTATGTTATGGCAACTATCATATTCAGAAATTTTCTTTGTGAAAAAACTATGGCCAGACTTTAATAAAAATGATTTTAAAAAAATTTTAAATCAATTTAAAGAAATTAAAAGAAATTACGGTAAAATATAATGCACAATTTAATTAAAAGAGTTATTACATCTTTAATTTTAATTTCAATACTTATACCAGGATTATTTTATTACAAAAATATATGGCTATTTTTAGTAATTTTAGTAACAATTATTTCATATCTAGAACTAAGTAATTTGATTAAAAAAATTTGGAGAAAAAATAAAATAAAAATATTTTTTATAAATTTAATTGGTTTATGTTATTTTTTATTTTTTGCTTATGCAGCTAATGACTTTGCTAAACTCAGTGCTAATATGTTTTTTGTTTTGTCGATTTGTTTTTTTTCAGATATTGGTGGATATGTTATTGGTAAAACAATTGGTGGAAAAAAGTTAACTAAAATAAGTCCAAATAAAACTGTTTCTGGAACAATAGGATCATTTATTTTTTCACTTGTTCCTTTAATTATTATATGGAGTTTATATTCTGATAGAATAAACCTAAGTTTAATAAAATTATTAATTCTTACAATTATTTTATCTTTTATATGTCAAGTCGGTGATCTTTTTATCTCATTTTTGAAAAGAAAAGCTAATGTTAAAGATACCGGTACAATTCTCCCAGGACATGGCGGATTATTAGATCGAATAGATGGAATATTGTTCGTAGTTCCTGTTGCTTATTTAATAAATGAAACTTTTTATTAATAAATGAAAAATAAAATTGCAATACTTGGATCAACTGGCTCTATTGGATTTACTACTCTTAAAATAATTAAAAAAGATAAAAAAAATTTTGAAATAAAACTCTTATCCACAAATGATAATGCAAAAAAAATATTTAAGCAAGCAAAAGAATTTAATGTTAAAAATGTAATTATAATTAATCCAATAAAATTTAACTCATGGAAAAGTAAATTTAAAAAAAATAAAATAAAAATTTATAATAATTTTACCTGCATAAATAAAATTTTTAAAAAAAAAATAGATTATTCAATAAATGCAATTTCTGGTGTTGATGGATTAAACCCAACTTTGAAAATAATAAAATTTTCAAAGAGAATTGCTATAGCGAATAAAGAATCCATTATCTGTGGTTGGAATCTTATCAGTAAAGAATTAAAGAAATACAAAACACAATTTATCCCTGTTGATTCTGAGCATTTTTCAATATATCAGCTTATAAAAAATCAAAACCCGTCTTTGATCAAAAAAATTGTTCTAACCGCTTCTGGTGGACCATTTTTTAACAGAAAACAAAAAAAAAAAATTTCTGTGCAAGATGCATTAAAGCATCCAAATTGGAAAATGGGAAAAAAAATAACAATTGACTCATCAACTTTAGTTAATAAAGTTTTTGAAGTTATTGAAGCTAAAAAAATATTTAATTTAAAAATGAAAGATATAAGTATTTTGGTTAATCAAAATTCGTATATTCATGCAATTGTACTTTTTAAAAACGGTATTATCAAATTATTAGCGCATGAAACAAAAATGGACATACCTATTTCAAACTCAATTTATGAGGCTTCTGCTGAAAACAAAATTAATAGTAAAGATTTAAATATTAATAAAATAAATAATATTAATTTAACACGACCTGAGATAAATCAATTTAAGGTTTTGAAAATTTTAAAATTAATTCCTTCCAAAGATAGTCTTTTCGAAACTGTATTAATTACAGTAAATGATGAACTGGTAGACTTATTTCTAAATAGAAAAATTGAGTATAAAATGATATCTGCACTTCTATTAAAAATAATTAATTTTAAAAATTTAAAAAAATATTGTAAAGTCAAACCGATTTCGATTGAGCAAATTTATAAAACACGAAATTATGTAAAAAGAGTAGTTAAAACATATGTTAGTAAATCTTATTAAAATTTGTAAGAGCGTTATTTTATTTATTTTTTTTAATTTTGTGTTGTACGTAAATGTAACTTACGCAGATATTATTAATGATTTTAAAATATCTGGTAACGATAGAATCTCAAATGAGACAATAATTTTATTTAGCGGATACAAACTTAAAGATGATATTAACAATGATGATCTAAATGAACTTCTAAAAAATTTATACAAAACTACTTTTTTTAAAAATGTTAATATTGAATTTGAAAATAACACTTTGTTTATTGATGTTGTGGAAAATCCTTTAGTCCAAACTATTATATTTGAAGGTATAAAAAATGATACACTAAAAGAAAATATTAAGGAAATACTCTTTTTAAGAGAAAAATCTTCGTTCGCTGAAAATAAAGTAAAGGATGACCAGAATAGGATTATAAATACTTTAAGAATGAGCGGTTATTATTTTGCACAAATTTCAACTAATGTTAAAAAAAATGATAATAATACAGTTGATATAATTTATTCAGTAGAATTAGGTGATAAAGCTTTAATTAAAAATATAAAATTTATTGGAAATAAAATTTTTAAAGATAACAAGTTAAGAAAAGTAATTGTTTCCGAAGAGGCAAAATTTTGGAAATTTTTATCCTCTAAAAAATATATCGATGTTCAAAGATTTAATTTAGATGCAGATTTATTAACAAATTTTTATAAAAATAATGGATACTATAATGCAAAAGTTAATAGTTCATTTGCTCAAATAATAAAAGATGAATATTTTGAGATTGTGTTCAATATTGATGCCGGAAAAAAATATTTTTTTAATGATTTAGTTTTAAATATACCAATAGAATATAATAAAAATGATTTTTCAAATTTAAATGAAACTTTAATAAATTTAAAAGAAAAATCATATTCTCTTAATAAAATTGAAGATATTCTTGATGATATAGATCTAATTGCACTAGATAAAGATTATGAGTTTGTAAGCGCAACCTATAATGAAAAAATTGTGGATGGTAATAAAATTAATCTTACTATCAATTTAAAGGACTCAGAAAAATTTTATATTCAAAAAATTAATATTTATGGAAATACAATTACATCAGAAAGAGTAATAAGAAATCAATTATTGGCAGACGAAGGTGATCCTTACAATGAACTTTTGGTTAATAAGTCTCAAAATAATATTAGAGCGTTAAATATTTTTAAAACCGTTGATCTTGAAACTGACACTAATAAAAATGAAATGTTAAAAACAATCGATATAAAGGTTGAAGAAAAACCAACAGGTGAAATCTTCGCAGGAGCGGGAACAGGTACAAATGGCTCATCTATTTCTTTTGGATTAAATGAGAATAATTATAATGGCGAAGGTATAAAGTTGGGGACTGATTTTTCTTTATCAGAGGAATCTTTTACTGGCAGTTTATTTATAAATGAGCCTAATTATAAAAACTCAAATAGATCATTCAACCGGAGTGTTGAAAGAATTGAGGATGATAAGCTAAGTAGTTTTGGATATAAAACAGAAAAAACAGGATTTACAATTGGTACTTCATATGAGCAATATGACGACATTTTCTTTAGTCCAAAATTAAATAACTATTACGAAAAAATTACAACCAACTCAAAAGCCTCAGCCGCAAAACGTAAACAAGATGGAGATTATTTTGATTTTTTAGTTGATTATAGGATTACATTAAATAAGTTAAATCAGAACTTTAATCCAACAGATGGATTTAAATTTACATTTTCACAAGAGTTACCATTGGTAACTGAAGATTATTCACTAATAAATAAATTAAACTATTCAAAATACTATCAAACTTCAAATGGCACAATTCTTTCTTTTGATATTTTTACAGCAGCTGCAAATTCATTATCTGATGATGACGTAAGAGTTACTAAAAGAATATTTATACCTTCTAAAAAATTAAGAGGGTTTGAGCCTGGAAAAATTGGTCCTAAAGATGGATCTGATTACATCGGCGGAAATTATGCTTCATCATTTAATGTAGCCTCAACACTACCAGATTTATTTGCTGATGTTCAAAATTTAGATGTAAGTATTTTTTATGATGCCGCAAATGTTTGGGGTGTAGATTATGACTCTTCAATTGATGAAAATAGTAAAATTAGATCCTCTACTGGTTTAGCTATAGATTGGTTCACACCAATTGGTCCTTTAAGTTTATCATATTCATTTCCAATCACCAAAGCTTCAACAGATACAACAGAAACTATTAGATTTAATATAGGTACAACATTTTAGTGAAAAAAATTAATTTTTTTATTTATGTAATATTTCTTATTTTAATTTCAAACTACAGCTATAGCCAAAATATAGCATATGCTAACTTAGATTTAATAATTAAAAATTCTAATGTTGGTAAAAAAATTATAACTTATTTTGAAGATAAAAATAAAGAAACGATTAAACAAATTAAAAATGAGGAAAAAAAAATTAGAGAAAAAGAAAAATCTTTAATATCACAAAAGAATATTCTTCAAGAGGATGAATATTTAAAAAAAGTAAACATGATTAAAAAAGAAGTAGAAGTATTTAATAATAATAGTAAAGAAAAGATAAATCAACTCAATATCAAAAAAGAAAAAATTTCAAAATTATTTTTAGTTGAGGTTAATAAAATTTTAAGAGACTATGCTGAAACAAATAATATAGACATTATTTTTTCTTCAAATCAAATGCTTATAGGAAAATCAAATTTAGACCTTACAAAAAATATTTTAGAAAACGTAAATAATAAAATTAATAATTTTAAAATTGAATAATGAAAGATAAATTAAATAAACAAGAAATAATTGATTTGCTACCTCATAGAGATCCAATGCTATTAATTGACGAATTAGTAAATATCAAAAAATTATTTTCAGCAACAGCTATTGTAAATGTTAAAAAAGACAGTTTTTTTGTGCAAGGTCATTTTCCTGGTCAGCCTGTAATGCCGGGAGTTTTAATTGTTGAAGCTTTTGGTCAAGCTGCTGCTGCATTAACAGCCGCAGGTATTGATAAAAAAGAATATGAAAATAAGTTAGTATTTTTAATGAGTGTCGAAAAAGCAAGATTTAGAAACCCTGTTATACCCAATTGTAAACTCGAGCTCAATATAGAGGCTATAAGATCCCATGGAAGAGTTTGGAAATATAAAGGTGAGGCCTTTGTTAGCGGCAAAAAAATGGCTGATGCACAGTGGTCTGCAACAATTGTTGATAGGAAATAATTAGCAATAAATCTTGATAAGCAATTGGATTAAGTTTTGATATTAAACTTAATTATGGTTAATCCATTTTTTAAAAATACAGGACCATACGAAATTAATCAATTGTTACAATTAGTTGGTTTGGTAAATCAAAATTTTCCTCAAGAAAAAATAGAGGATATTAAAGATCTTAAATCTTCACAAAATAAAAATATTACTTTTTTTCACTCAAATAAATATATCCAATTAGCCAAAATAACCAAAGCATCATATTGTATAACAACTGAAAAACTTAAATCATTTTTACCAAACTCTTGTAAAGCTATAATTTCAGATAAAGTGTTATTGCACACATCACAAATAACAAAAATCTTTTATCCAGATTCAGTTACCGATGATTTCGATATTTCTGTAAAAGACATAAAGAATACTTCATTTAAAGATAAAGTTAAATATGGAAACAATGTAATGATTGGAAATAATGTAAAAGTAGGCTCCAATTGTTTAATTGGACACAACTCAATTATAGAAAAAAATGTATCTATAGGAGATAATTGTTCAATAGGATCAAATGTAATAATTAGAAATTCATTAATTAAAAACAATGTAAATATTTTAGATGGATGCGTAATAGGAAAAAAAGGTTTTGGTTTTTTCCCAAATAAAAATAATAATATTAGGTATCCACAAGTTGGCATTGTGATTATTGAAGACAACGCTGAAATAGGATGTGGATCTACAATTGACAGGGGCTCTCTCTCAAATACAATAATCGGAAAAAATACTTATTTAGATAATCAGATTCATATAGCTCACAATGTTAAGATTGGTGAAAATTGTATTATTGCAGGACAAGTTGGATTTGCAGGTAGCTCAACTTTAGGTAATAATGTAATGATAGGTGGACAAGCTGGAATTTCTGGACATCTTAAAATTGGTAACAATGTTCAAATTGGTGGAGGAAGCGGTGTAATTAAAGATGTGCCAGATAATTCTAAAGTAATGGGATATCCAGCTAAAGATTTAAGAAATTTTATTAGAGAAAATAAATGATTGATAAAACAGCTATTATAGATCAAAATGCAAAAGTTCATGCAAGTGCTAAAATTGGTCCTTACACAGTGATTGGTCCAAATGTTGAAGTGGGTGAAAATGTAATAATTCATTCACATGTAAGTATTTCAGGTAATACTAAAATAGGTAATGGAAATGTTTTTTATCCATTTGCGTCAATAGGAAATGATCCACAAGATCTAAAATATAATGGTGAAAAAACTTTATTAGAAATTGGAGATAATAACAAATTTAGAGAGTATGTTACTGTTAATCCAGGTACTGTTGGTGGAGGAGGGTTAACAAAAATTGGAAACAATTGTCTATTTATGATTTCATCACATATTGCACATGACTGCAATGTTGGAAATAATGTAATTATAGCAAATAACGTACCTTTAGGAGGTCATGTAAAAATAGAAAATAATGTAGTAATAGGTGGAAATTCAGCAGTACAACAGTTTACTAGAATTGGACAAATGGCAATGATTGGTGGAATGACAGGAGTGTTGCATGATGTTATTCCTTATGGTTTATCTGTTGGAAATAGAAATTATTTACAGGGTTTAAATTTAATAGGATTAAGAAGATCAAATTTTGAAAACAAAGATATATTAGGACTTTCAGAGGCCTATAAAGAAATATTTGCAACCAAAAATCTCACAGACAATCTTAATAAACTTAACGGGGCTTTTCGAAAAAATCCTTTGGTAAAAAATGTTATAGAATTCATAAATAAGGATAAAAAGAGATCTATTTGTACACCTTTTTCGAAGGAGTAGTATGATTGGTTTAATATTTGGAGAAACAAGTTTTCCACTAGAAATACTTAAAAAAATCAAGCAAAGAAAAAAAAAATACATAATAATAGACTTTACCGTTTCTAAAAAATTTAAAAAAAATAAAAAATCCTTCTCTGTCTCTATTGGTCAATTTGGAAAAATAATTAATATTCTTAAAGAAAATAATTGCAAAAAAGTACTATTTGCTGGAAAAGTAAATAAACCTAATTTTTCTAAATTAAAATTAGATTTTAAAGGTATTTATTATATTCCTAGAATAATTAAAGCATCTAAACTCGGAGATGCAGCAATACTTAAAGAAATCATTAAAATATTAGATCAAAACAAGATCAAAACTGAGAATTCACTTACATTTAATCCCGAACTATCATTAAAGAAAGGCAATTATTCAAAGATTAAACCAAATACACAAGATCAATTAGATATTAAAAAAGCAATAAAAACTTTAAATAATTTAAGACAATATAATTTTAGCCAAGGAGTTGTTGTTAGAAACAAAAAAGTAATTTCCATAGAAGGAAAAGGTGGAACAAAAAGAATGCTTGAAAAAAGCAAAAGTAAAAAATTTAGAAATCATGGTGTCTTAGTTAAGTTTCCCAAAAAGAAACAAGACCTTAGAGTTGACCTACCTACTATTGGGTTGAAAACTTTAAAACAAAGTAAGAATGCAGGATTAAAAGGTATTGTTATAAAAAGTAAACAACATGTTTTTTTAGATAAAAAAAAATGTATTAAATTTGCTAATAAAAATAGGATGTTTATCTCAGTAAAATGAAAAAGATATTTATTTTAACTGGTGAACCTTCAGGTGATAAATTAGCATCTACTGTAATTGCTAAACTTAAACAAAATCATTCTGATATAGAGTATTTAAGTGTTGGTGGTTCTCATTTAAATTCGCTTGGTGTGAAATCATTATATGATCTTAAAGAAATAACTTATATTGGTTTTACCAGTGTCATCTTAAACTTATTCAAAATCAGAAACAAAATTAACGAAACGGTTAACAAGATAATTGAATTTAATCCTGACGTTTTATTTAGTGTAGATAGCCCAGATTTTACCTTAAGAGTTGCTGAAAAAGTAAAAAAAATTAATCCTAATATTAAAACAATACATTATGTTGCTCCACAAGTGTGGGTTTGGAGAGAAGGGAGAGTAAAAAATTTTAAAAAATTTTTAGATCATATTTTATTATTATTTGATTTTGAAAAAAAATATTTTGATAAAGAAGATATTCCAAACACTTTTGTCGGTCATCCTTTATTAGAACAAGAAACAAAAAATAAAATAGATCTTTCTAATATAATATCATATGATAAGAAAATCATTTCTCTTTATTGTGGAAGCAGATTATCTGAAGTTAATTTACTTTTACCTATCTTAATTGATTTTATAAAAATGATGAATGGAAAATTTAATAATTTTACCTTTGTATTTCATGCAACACATGAAAACAAGAATTTAATTATTAAAAAAATAAATAATATAAATCTGAAAAATGTTCAAATCATATCAGACGAAAATATAAAAAGACAAATACTAAATAAATCTATTTTTGCAGTTTCTAAATCTGGAACTGTTTCTCTTGAAATTTGTAATGCAAAAGTTCCATCTATAATTATTTACAAAATGAATTTTCTGAATTTTTTTATTGTTAAAATGTTGGTTAAAATTAAATTTGCTAACATCATTAATATTATTAATAACAAAGAAATAATTCCCGAATTAATCCAGAAGGAGTGTAATTCTAAAGAAATTTATAATTCTGTTGTTTATTTTTTAAAAAATCCAGATTTAATGAAAAAACAAATTAATGATTGTGAGGAAACTTTAGCTCAAATCAGATCAAAAACTTCATCTTCTGATGAAGCAGTCTCTGTATTAACAAAGTTTCTTATTAGTTAATCTTTTTGACACTTCTTCTTTTCCTAGAGAAGCAATTATATCATATATTCCAGGACCAAATTTTGACCCTGTCAAAGCTATTCTCAAAGGCTGCCCAATCCCTTTAAAATTGGTATCGTTTGATTTAATTAATTCGTTTACTAGTGGCTCCAACGTTTCTTTATTAAGATTATCAACATCAGCTAATCGAGAATTGAAATCTGAAATGACTTTCTTTGCTTTATTGTCTATTAATTTAAAATCATCCTGGTTAAAATTAACCTCCTCTATCATTATATATTGACCATTATTAAATATATCTTCTAATGTTTTAGCTTTATTTTTTAAGAAGATTAGGGATTTTTTAATCTTATCTTTCTTATCTGACTTAATTTCACTCTTATATAATTTGCAATAATCAATTAATTGATCAAATAAATTATTTTCATCGATATTCTTAATGTAGTACTCATTCATC
>QCGH01000014.1 GCA_003280005.1 Pelagibacteraceae bacterium AG-365-D07
GTATCTAATCCTGTTTCTTTTGCTGTAAAATCAGGTCTATAATCTAAAGTCCAAGCCCCCCAGTTCTTTTCTAGTCTCATTGACATTAAAGCTCTTCCACCAAATGGTTTTATGTTAAATTCTTTTCCTGCCGCCATTATTTCTTCGTATAATTTTAACTGAAAGTGTGGTGCAACATAAATTTCATAACCGAGTTCTCCTGTAAAAGAAATTCTATTAATAATGGCAGGAACACCGCCAACAAACATTCGTCTAGAGTCTCTAAATTTTAGTTTTGTATTTGAAACGTCATCTCTTGTTATTTTTTGTAGCAATTCCCTTGATTGTGGACCAGCAATTGATAAACCATGAAACTCATCCGATCTATTTTTATATGTTAAATTAAATTTATTTTTATGGCTTTCAAACCATCTTCTATGCATCTCTTGGGCAGCGCCTGATCCAAAAACCATAAATTCATTTTCATCAAAACATGCAACTGTTAAATCTCCATATAATTTTCCTCTATACGACAACATTGGTGACAAAGAAATTCTTCCTGGTTTTGGCAATTTACCAGCCATTACATGATCTAAAAATTTCCTTGCATCTGGGCCTTTAAATTCATGTTTAGAAAAATTAGCAACCTCAATTACTCCTACATTTTCTCTAACGTTTATAACCTCTTTTGAAACATAATTATGAGATCTTGATCTTTTAATTGTTGGTTCTTCGTGAGCATCTTCTTTGTTATTAGCAAACCATAAAACATTCTCTAAACCAAAACTATCACCCATTACTGCGCCTTGATTTACAAAACGATCGTACAATGCTGTTGTTTTCTGTTTTCTACCTTTGGGTAAAGTTTCGTTGGGAAAAGTCATAATAAATCTTCTCTCATAATTTTCTGAAGATTTAATGGTTCCATATTGTGGAGATGCATAGTCTCCAAATCTAGCCACATCCATCGCCCAAACATCAATAGAAGGTTCTCCATCAATAATCCACTCTGCAATACATTTTCCAACTCCACCACCTTGGCAAAATCCTGCCATTACTCCAACAGCAACCCAATAATTTTTTAAACCTGGAACAGGTCCAATAAGGGGACTTCCATCTGGGCCAAAAGTAAAAGGCCCATTAACTATATTTTTTATTCCAGCTTTTTCTAAAGCTGGCATTCTCTCAAATCCAATAGCTAATCTGTCTTGAATATTATCAAGTTTTGGCTCAAGTAATTCATGACCGAAGTTCATAGGAGTTCCTTCTACTTTCCAAGGAGTGGATTTAGGTTCATAAGTTCCGAGCAACATTCCTTTGCCCTCTTGTCTAAAATAAATATTTCCTTCAAAATCAGTTCCTATCGGTAATCTTTGATCTCCCATTGCTTCTATTTCTGGGATTGCCTCTGTAATTAAATAATGATGTTCCATTGGTTGAACTGGTAAATTTAAACCAGCCAGTTGACCTACCTCCCTAGCCCACAAACCTCCAGCATTAATCACTATTTCCGCAGTAATATTTCCCTTATCTGTAATTACATCCCATGATCCGTCTTGTCTTTGTTTTGTGTCCTTAACAACTGTATGAGTATAATATTTTCCACCATGGATTTTTGCAGCTTTTGCAAATGCATAAGTAACCCCAGATGGGTCAACCTCACCATCTATTGGATCCCAAAGAGCTAGAAGGTATCGCGAAGGATCAATTAATGGGTTTTTCTTTTTAACCTCCTCAAGGGAAATAAATTCTTGATCAAGACCCATATATCGAGCTTTTGATCTCTCTCTTTTTAGATAATCAGCCCAAGTCTCATTTGATGCTAAGTAAAAACCACCACTTGGTTTAAAGCCTACAGAATGGCCTGACTCTTTTTCAATCTCTTTATATAGACCTATAGTATAAGCCATCATTCTTGAAATATTTGGATCATTTGAAATTACATGGACATTTCCTGCGGCATGCCATGAAGAGCCTGAAGTTAATTCATTCCTCTCCAAAAGAATACAATCCTTTAACCCAAATTTAGAGAGATGATATAGAATTGAACATCCTACTACACCTCCTCCAATTATTACTACTTTTGCATTTTTTTCCATCAAATTACTTTATAAAGTTTTTGCTGCATCAGTATTATGTTTTTTTAAAGTAGAATCAGTTCCATGAGCATAATGTTTGGACATATCTGGATAATATTTATAAGCAATAGGTTTTCTACCTAATGCTACAGCCATCTCCCTAACGTGATGAGGTTCCGCTCCACAACATATTCCAATAAAGTTAACTTTCATATTTGAACATTGTTTTGCAAACTCCGCCATTTCAAATCTGTTGCAATATAAATTATCTAAAGCGACTGGAAATGCATTACCGCCGGGGATACAATCACATCCTTCATCAACTTGATTTAAAAATCCAGGACGTTGTTCAGTTGTTCTATACGGAACAGGTAGTGCCGCTACATGACAAGAAACAGCTTTTCTTATTTCTGGCAAAATTTTCATTGTCATTTCTGGACCTCTAAAACAATTTGTTCCAACCACATCAGCCCCATGATCCTCTAATATTTTACAACCATCACCTGGGCTAATACCATCTCTAAGACCGCCAGCACTTCTAAATGCATAGTTGCAGACTGCAATTAATCCAGCGTCTTTAATTGCTTTGAGTGCAATTTTCATTTCTTCAACCCAAGTAATTGTTTCAGCAATTACAAAATCTACTCCCGCATCTTTTGCCCATCCAACTTGCTCTTCAAACATTTTTTGACATTCAATATTGCTTTTTTTATCATTAGGATCATAAACGTTTGTGTTTGCAACGTTGCCAGCTACTAATAAATCTAAATCTTTAAATTCATCTCTCGCATCTTTAGCGATTTTCAAAGCATTTTTTTGAAGTGGCTCTAGAAGATTTTCTTTACCAATTATCCTTAGTTTTTCTCTATGCCCGTAATACGTGAATGCTTGTACTACGTCACTTCCAGCTCTAATAAATTCTCTATGTAATTGAGTAACTACTTCGGGATGTTCTAAAACTACTTCTGGAACAAATGCCCCTGCTTGTAAATAACCTCTTCTCTCCATTGCAAATAAATATCCTTCAGCACAAAGAATGGGTCCCTCATTTAATCTTGTCATTAAATCTTTTGTCATTAATCCTCCTTTAAATTTTTGATTTTTTAAAAAAAAAATTATCGACTCTGGAAATAATTTGAATGTAATCTGTAGTGGTGTCTGTTTAAATACAAGTCCTCAAAAGCAAAATATCCAAGAACACAAAATTTTTTTATAAAATTGTAAACTTCTTTAGACATTGAACTAAAGATTACACCTGGAAAGAAGGATTGGCAAAACATTTTGTCTACAACTGAAAGTTGTAACAAGTTTGCATTTTTCTCTTAGATATGTTCTCATATCATTCATTAATTAATTAATTAAAGGGAGAATATGAAAATAAAAAACATAATTATTTCTGCTTTAGTGATACTTGGTTTCACATCATTTTCTGGGATTGCAAACGCTAAATGTGGAAAGCTAGTTATTGCTGAGCAAAACTGGGCGTCAGCTGAATTAATGGCTAACGTAGATAAAATTATCTTAGAAGAGGGTTATGGCTGTGACGTGGAACTTGTTCCAGGAGCTACAATGCCAACTTTTACTTCTATGAACGACAAAGGCTCACCTGACATGAACCCAGAACAATGGGCTAATGCGGTTTACACACCATTAAAAAAAGCAGTAAGTGAAAAAAGATTAATTATTGCAAATGGTGCACCAATTACAGGTCTTGGTGAAGGTTGGTGGTTAAATCCAGCAGCTTTAAAAAAACATCCAAAACTTAAAGGAATGACTGCAGTTCAAATTCTTGAACACCCTGAGTTATTTCCAGATAAGGAAGATCCATCAAAAGGAGCTTTCATGGGATGTCCAGCTGGTTGGGGATGTCAGCTAGCTAACGCAAATCTATTTAGAGCATTTGAAATGGAAAAAAAAGGTTGGAAGTTAATTGATCCAGGTTCAGCTGCAGGTTTAGATGGATCAATTGCAAAAGCATCTGATTCTGGTGAACCGTGGTTTGGATATTACTGGAACCCTACGTCAATGGTTGGAAAATATAATTTACAACCAGTTGATTTTGGTGTGCCATTTGCTGGAAGAGACAACTGGGATAATTGTATTACGCTTGCAGAGCAAGATTGTGCAAATCCGAAAGCAACGGCTTGGACAAAATCAGAAGTTAACTCAATCGTAACAGCTAATTTTGCGAAAACTGGTGGTAAAGAAGCCTTAAGTTATGTTGAAAAAAGAGTATTTCCAGGTGAAGTTATGAATGGAATGCTTGTTTACATGGCTGATAACCAAGCAAAAGGGTCTGATGCAGCAGTTGAATTTTTAATTAAACACGAAGATGTTTGGACTAAATGGGTATCTTCGTCAGCTGCGAAAAAAATCAAAAAAAGTTTATAATAACTTAAATATAACGAGCCTATTTTTTAATAGGCTCGTTAATAGAAAAAATAATTATGGAATTTTTTACTGAATTTCCCGAATTAGGTAGACGTTCGCAAATGGAGCTAAGAAAAGGTATAGACTTAGCATTTAGAAATTTTTCAAGAGAGTATGGAGATGGTATAGAGGCCTTTTTCGATCCATTATTATTTTTTTTAGTATCATTAGAAAAATTATTATTAGCAACACCATGGATTGTAATTATTACAATAATTTGTGGATTAGCTTGGTTAGGTTCCAGAAGTTGGAAATTGGTTTTAGGTAGCGCAATAGCATTTCTATTAATTGGTTATTTTGGCATGTGGGAAGATTGTATGGCAACAGTTGCAATTATTCTTGTTTGTACAATTATATGTATCGTCGTTGGAATTCCAATTGGAATTGTAATGTCTAGATCTGCCAGAGCTGAAAGAGCTATACTTCCAATTTTAGATATGATGCAAACAATTCCAAGTTTTGTTTATCTAATTCCAATTTTAATGTTGTTAGGAATTGGAAAAGTACCAGGTCTAATAGCCGTTTGTGTCTATGCTGTACCTCCAATAATTAGATTAACCAACCTAGGTATAAGAGAGGTCGATAAAGAGACTTTGGAGGCTAGTGAGGCATTTGGTGCCACCACTGTGCAAAAGTTAAAATCGGTTCAAATACCTTTGGCTCTTCCAACTGTATTTGCTGGGGTTAACCAAACAATTATGATGGCATTAGCTATGGTGGTAATTGCTTCGATGATTGGTGTAAAAGGGCTTGGAGTGCCGATTTTAAGAGCTGTATCAAATCAGTACCTGGCATTAGGATTATTTAATGGTCTAGCAATAGTTGCTCTAGCAATTGTATTTGACCGAGTAACCCAAGAATACGGAAGAAGAATTCAAAAACACAGAGGTCAGAGAAAATAAAATTTTCTAGACAGTTATTCTAAAATAAATAAATATCTCGAATGAATTTTTCAATTGAGATAGGACCTGCTACAGACCTAGAAACTCTTCCAGCTTTAAAGGATGTTTATATTACTATGTTGCCTGGTGGAGATTTTAGAGAAACGGCAGATCAAGCAGAAAAATTAGTGAAAAAAGGTCTTAACCCGATTCCCCATATTCCTGCTAGATCGATTGAAAACGAAGCACAACTAAAAGAATATGTTTCTAGATGTAGAGATGGAGGAACTAAACAAGTCTTAGTTATTGGTGGTAGTAGAGAACCAATCGGGGATTTTGATAGTTCAATTCAGCTTTTGGAAACTGGTTATTTTGAGGATATGAAGATTGGAATTGCTGGACACCCAGAAGGGAGTCCTGATATATCTGATTCAAAATTAGAAAAAGCTATGAATGATAAAAAGCCTTATGCTGACTATATAGTTACCCAATGGTTGCTAGATTCTCAGTTAATCTTAGACTTTATTTCTAAACAAACAGTACCAGTTCATGTTGGAATTACTGGACCTTTAAAAATTACAAGCTTAATTAAGTTTGCAAATATTGTTGGGGCAAAAAATTCCTTAAACTTTCTTAAATCTAATTTTAGTAAGGCACTAGATTTAATGAAACCTAAAGACCCTAATGATTTAATTGGGAAAGTTAAATCACATACTGATAACTTCCACATTTATACATTCGGCGGCTTGAAGGAAACTAACAAGTGGTTGATGGAGAATAAATATGTCTAAAGAATTTGATTATAGTAAATTAAGACATGTAACGTCAGTGGATCAATCTGACAGAAAGGTTCCGTACAATTTAAGACAAAGCGGACCAACAAAAGTAGAAATGCTAATTTCAACGAGGGTAAGAAAATCTCCTTATTGGCATTTATCAATGAGAGAAGGTTGCTGGAGAGCAACTGTATACAATCGTATTTACCATCCGAGAGGATATGTGAAGCCAGAAGATGGTGGAGCAATGGTAGAATATGATGCAATCGTAAATCATGTAACAATGTGGAATGTAGCTGTTGAAAGACAAATTCAAGTTAAAGGTCCTGATGCAGAAAAGTTTGTAGATTATGTAATTACAAGAGATGCAACTAAAATTTCGCCAATGAGAGCAAGATATGTAATTCTTTGCAATCAATATGGTGGAGTTTTAAACGATCCTATACTTTTAAGAATTTCAAAAGATGAATTTTGGTTTTCTTTATCAGATAGTGATATCGGAATGTACTTACAGGGTGTTAATGCTGATGGAAGATTTAATTGCGAGATACATGAAATCGATGTATCGCCAGTTCAAATACAAGGTCCTAAATCTAAAGCATTGATGCAAGATCTTTGTGGTGATCAAGTAGATTTTGATAATATTCCTTTTTATGGATTAGCTTCAGCTAAGATTGGTGGAAGAAGTTGTATAATTTCTCAATCTGGTTTCTCTGGAGAAGCGGGATATGAAATATATTTAAGAGAATCTACTTTATATGCTGAAGATATGTGGAACGCTGTTCTTGAAGCAGGAAAAAAACATAAACTTATGGTGATAGCACCTGCTCACCATAGAAGAATACAGGCTGGAATTTTATCTTGGGGACAAGATATGGATCATCAACACAATCCTTATCAATGTAATTTGGGATATCAAGTTTCACTATCTGGAAAAGGTGAGTGGAATAAAAAGGGTGATTACGTGGGTAAGAAAGCTTTAGAAGCTATGGGTGCTGATATAAAAGCTGGAAAAAAACCTTACAAACTTCAATTAGTTGGAATGGAATTGGGTGGCAAACCAATTGATGACTATGCTCCTGATTTCTGGTTGATATCTAATGAAGATGGAGGTGAGCCAGTAGGATTTGTTACTTCTCCATGGTGGCATCCTGAAAAGAAAACTAACATCGCAATGGGTTATGTGCCTTTTGATGGTACTTTAAATGCAAATGGATTTCCTAAAGGTAAAGTTGGAACTAAATATAAAGTTCATTTGCCAGAAAAATATTCTGACAAACCTGGACAACCAGTAGATGCAGTTGTTGTTGATATTCCATTCAAGGAATCATTCAACGCAAACACTAGAGAAGTTGTAAAAGGCTAATATTTTAATTTTAGGGGAAGTTAAACTTCCCCTAAATCAATTTATCATTCGACATTCCTCATATAATTCTGTAATAGATATTTAGGCAATGAGCATCATGTTAATTGTTATATGTGTGATTATTACAATCGCTTTAATAATATTTCCATTAGCAGTATCTTATGTTGCCCAGAAAAAAGATAAAAAATAATGTTTGGGCAATTTTTACATATTGTTGTTAGCTGTTTAAAATTAGATAGGAATATCTTTAAAGATCCAAAATATTTTGGAGAAGCTGCAGTTTATTTTGCAGGTCTAATTATGATGTTAGATGGAGTGGCGGGAGCAGTGGCAGCAAATACTTTTGTTAAAACTTCAATAGGTGTATCTGGGATTACAGCGCTTGTAACTTGGTTAATTTGGGCAATATTTATCTATGTTATTGGTGTAAAGTTATTTCCAGACGGAAACTCTAAAATACCCTTTAAAAAAGTTCTTATAGGAGTTGGGTACGCACACGCTCCTGGCTTAATTAGATTTTTTGCAGTAACGCCAGAACTTGTTATCCCAATAATTTTTCTTACACAGTTTTGGATATTTGCAGCTTTAATTATTTCTACAAAACATATTTTAAATTTAAAATCAAATCTTAAAGCTTTTGGAATAATATTTTTATCTTTTTTGATAATTGCTTTTTTGTCTATATCATTCGTAATGAGTAGAATGAGCGCTCTGCCAATATCCAATATTAGTTAAATTGGAAAAATAGTCTTTGAAGTTTTACACGAATTACAAAGTTTATATCCAGTAAGAATCAGATTTTGAGAAACACTTTCGTGTTCTTTTTTGCACTCCTCACAAATATCATCTATGATTTCATTGTTATCTTCTTCAGTCATTATCCGTTAATCCTGCTCCTGCTGATTTTTCTTTTAACTCATCACTCTCCTCTACAAAAGTTTCATTTGCAAATTTAGTCATTTCTTTCCACTCATCATCGCTAAATGAATTATTATTATCTAAAAAATTAATTAATACTGAATTAGCATTTTCCCAAATTTCATTTTTTGAATAATTTCCAAAAATACTTTGATTAAAGTTTAATATAAATTCTTTTTCATCTAATTTTAACAATATTTTTTTGCCTAAGACCTCTGAGGCTCTACTTGCAAAAGATAAAAATAAAATTGGATAGGCAATTTTATTAAATTCTAATGATTTTAGTTTTTCTAATGATTTAATTTGATCTAAAAAACCTATACCCGAACTTATAGGACAGTGAAATTTATTTTCTGATAAATTTGATTTGGAAATAAGTTTGATTTGTTGAAATTTATTTTGGTCATATATCTTTAGATATTGATTAAGATTTTTTAAACCTGGCAAACCAAATAACTCTAAGTGTTTAACACATTTACCTATTTCCTCAGAAACGCCCCAACTAAATCCTTTTGCTTTTGAGGCACGTTTAGAAATAGTGTCAATTTCGCTTAAAGATCTCATTTAATTTAATGTTTCATAGACCCATTTATCATCAAAGTTATTTAATTGATGAGGAAGTGGCGCACCTTGAAACATGCAAATCCTTAACCATTTGTCTGATCTAGGATCAAATTTGATTGCTCCAAAAAATGACAATTTAAATCTTAGCATATCTATTGGCATTAGTTTTTGCCCAATAGTGTTATCTAATATTTCTGAGTAAGGAAATTTTTCAATTATAAATGCTCTTCTAACTACATGCCTCAAATCATTATTTTCTATTAAAAATTCTGCAATTGATAAACTATTTTTTGTAACTATTACTCTATCGTATAATTTTTTTATATCTCTAGCTATTGCCAAAGGTTGTTCTAATTCGGATCCATTAACCTCAAATCTACTACCAAGTCGTGGTTCCTCTTTATTTTTTGATATAAACCAAAAATTATGATTGTTTTCTTTTTTTGAAAAATCTAATTTTAAAATATCAGAATAATTCTTTTCAAGGATATCTCTTAGTTCAGATATATTTCTTTCTGTTGGTATTGTGAAATATTTATCCTCATCTGAGCTCATCTTATCTTTAAAATTGTTTACTATTTCATCAAATGGTTCCATAAAAATTGAAACTAAATATTCTAAACATTCATCACATACTTGATTTTCAGCCCACTTATAAATTTCGTTAAATAAAAATTTTTGATTGAACTTAATTGTATCTAAATATTTTATAGTTTTTTCTAAATCACCAAATAGCTCTTTGATCTTTTTTTTCTGAAAATCGCTATCAGTATTCCAGTTTTTGACATTTTTAATTGATTTTTTTAGGCATATTAGAAAGGTGTTAAATTGATCTTTATCTACCTTTTCAATTTCTCTAATTTGTTTTAAAATAGTTTCTCTGGCAAGAACCCAATTGTTTAAAAGTGTTGGATGGTTTACTATAAATGGCGCCATACCAAGTCCAGTTGAATTGCCAATGCCAAGTCCTTTTGCAATTTCACTATCAAGTTCAACAAATCTTTTTGGATTTTTATTCTTTGCTATATGATTAATTTGATCAAATGTGAATTGTCTCACTAAATAAACTAACATCATCTCTAATCTGAATGGCCCTTTAATTTCTGAACGATTTTTTACTCTAAATCTATCAGCTAAACCAAATTTACCAGATCCATAAACTGCAGTTGTTCTATATAAATATCCAACTTTTGATAAAATATTTTTATCAGGCTGTCTTCCATTAGACAGACTTTCTACAACTTCATTAAATAATCTTACTGATCTATTTGCCCTTGAAAGAGTCAATTCCTTATAGCTTAATCTTCCAACTTCTTGCATTGGTACATTTTCATTGAGTCTTTCAATGTCTTGCTTATTTGGAATGCCATCGTATAGTGCAAACGCAGCATCCCACTTTGTTGCAATAACTCTATCTGATCTTTCATCGTCTTTAAGTTCATTTGCAAAACAAACTAAGGAATAAGTTCTATTTTTTTTTGAGAAAGAATATACCGCTCTACCATACCCTTCTTTATTTAATTCAAATAAATCTCTTGAGTACTTCCAGTCTTTAAATTCTTCTAAAAATGATCTTAAAAAAGAAAGTTTAGATTGATGGAAGCAGCCCAGTCTTGAAAGCTTCATAATTTCTTTAGGTGATCTTAATTGAACTTCCATTAATTCATTCTTTTATAAAAATTAAACCAATTATCTCCAAGTATTCCGCTAATTTCATTTTTTCCAAATCCAACTTTGGATAAACCAATTTCTAAATTTAAAAATCCTCTTGCATCAATAAACCAATCAGGTTGTTTAGGAAATCCAGAATTTTTTTTTGTACCTTCGCCAAAATTTTTTGCTTTAGCCCACGTTCCATTTCTCATCCATTCAACAACAGTGTCTGGTTGATTAAAACAGAGATCAGATCCAATTCCTATTTTTTCTACACCCATAACGTCCGCCGTTTTTGCCACCATTTCACAAAAACTTTCTAGCGTACAATTTGTTCCGTTTTTAAGATGATGAGGGTATAAAGATAGTCCTAACATTCCATCATTTTTAGATAAAATTTTAAGCAATTCATTTGATTTATTTCTTTTAGCTGCGTGCCAAAAAGTGGGGTTTGCATGAGTAATTGCTATTGGTTTTTGACTTATATTAATGGCATCTATTGTGCTTCTTTCTGCTGAGTGAGACATATCAATTACAAGTCCTAGTCTATTCATTTCTTTAATTACTTCTTTTCCAAAATTTGTAACCCCACTATCGACGTTTTCAAAACATCCTGTAGCTAACAAAGACTGATTATTATAAGTAAGTTGCATAAACCTACAACCAAGATCGTAAACTTTTTCAACTAAACCAATATCATCTTCAATGGGTGAACAATTTTGAAAACCAAAAAAAATTGCAGTTTTTTTTTCTTTTTTAGCTTTTTCAATATCTTTATAAGATTTTCCTAAAAAAATTAGATCTGAATTATCTTTAAAATGCACATTCCATTCATCAACTCTGGAATTGAATTCATCAAAATCTTCATGATAGACAACTGTAACATGTACAGCATCTAATCCAGCCTCTCTGTTAATTTGAAATACTTCTCTTGACCAGTTGCAATACTGAAGGTTATCTATTTTATAATTCATATTATTAAAGGTATAATAGATTAAAAATATTTGCTATTAAATGAATAAAATGCCTCAAAAAAATAAACCTTTAGTATCAATCATTATGGGTAGTCAATCTGACTACGAGACTATGAAATATACTGAAAATGTTTTTAAAAGTTTAAAAATTAAATTTGAAACAAAAATTATTTCTGCTCATAGAACGCCTAATAGATTATTCGAGTTTGCCTTAGCTGCTGAAAGAAACAATATTTCTGTTATAATTGCTGGGGCTGGTGGATCTGCTCATTTACCAGGTATGGTTGCTGCCATATCCCCTATTCCGGTAATTGGTGTTCCAATTGAAAGCAAAAAATTAAAAGGATTGGATAGCTTGTTATCTATAGTTCAAATGCCTAAAGGAATTCCTGTTGGATCGGTTGCAATAGGCAAGGATGGTGCAATAAATGCTGCTTTATACGCAGCTTCGATATTGGCAGTAAGTGACAAAAAAATTAAATCAAGATTAAATCAATTAAGATCTAAACAAACTAAATCTGTTAAAAAAAAACCTAAATAAAGTATGTCAGAACTAACTATTGGAATTTTAGGTGGTGGTCAACTTGGAAGTTTATTGTGTTTGGGAGCAAAAAAACTAAATATAAACACAGTTATCTATTGTGATGATAAAGATGCACCTGCCCAAAATTATGCTAATGCTTTCATTTTTGGAGATTACAAAGATGAAATAAAAATAAAAGATTTTATAAATAAAGTAGATATCGTTACTTATGAATTTGAAAATATTCCTTTTGAAACATTAGATTTAATTAATCAATTTAAAGAAGTTAAACCAAAACCAGCTATAAATAAAATAGTACAACACAGACTATATGAAAAAGATTTTATAAATAAATGTAATATTGGAACTGCTAGATACGTGTCAATAAAAGAAAAATCTGATCTTAACTCAAATATAAAATTAATTCCTGGAATCCTTAAAACCTGTAGGCTAGGTTATGATGGGAAAGGACAGTACAAGTTAAACAATCCTTCAGATATAGAAAATTTGAATATTGATTTTTCTCAAGAATATATTCTTGAAAAAATGATTAATTTAAAAAAAGAATTTTCAATTATATTAACTAGATTTAGTCATTCTGTTCATTCGGTTTATGAACCAATTGAAAACGAGCATGAAAATCAGATATTAAAATATTCAAAAATACCTGCAGATATTGACAATAAAATCGTATCAAAAGCAAAAGACTGGGCATCAATAATTGCTGACGATTTAGATTACGTAGGAACAATTTGTGTTGAATATTTTATGGATAGAAATGATAATTTATATGTCAATGAAATTGCACCAAGAGTTCATAATTCAGGTCATTTAACAATAAATTCATACAATATTAGTCAATTTGAAAATCATATAAGAGCTATCTGTGGATTGGGAAAACAAGAGTTAAAAAAATTACATGACGCAAAAATGATAAATATTATTGGTGAAGAAATTGTCTCATATCGATCTAAAAAATATTCTGATAATGAATTCTTCTTCGATTATGGAAAAAAAGAAATTAAAGCAAATAGAAAAATGGGTCATTTAACTGTTATTCAAAGATAAAAGTGTGACAAAATTTTTTATTTTTCTATTTATTTTATTAAATTACTCAAATAATTTGTTTGCTATGGATTCAAGACCGTATCACCATTTGTCTGATGGAACATTTAGGAATCCAGAAGGTTCGCCTGTCAGGGACGGTTCTTTTAATTGGAGTTTTAAAATATTTAATGAAGAAAAGAAAAAACTTGATACTACAGTCCCTGATGATCACGTTATTAAAAAGACCGAAGTATTAAGCAATTTAAATAAATATAAAAAAGGCAACTATATTGCTTGGATAGGACATGCTACCTTTTTAATAAAATTAGGAAATACAACAATTATAACTGACCCAGTATTTGAAAAAAATATGGGTCCATTAATATTTGGTCCAAAAAGATTTGTAGATCCTGCTTTAGAATTGAATGAATTACCCGAAGTAGATTTGTTTTTACTTACACACAATCATTATGATCATTTAAGTACAAGAACAATTCAAAAATTTCCGAATAAAAAAGCTAAAGTGCTTGCACCTTTAAAATTAGGCAAATATTTCACACGTAATGGTTATAGAGATGTAAATGAGATGGATTGGTATGATGAGATCAAAATCAATGATTTAAAAGTTACTCTCGTACCAGCTGTACATTGGTCAAAAAGAAGTTTGTGGGATACAAACAAAACACTATGGGGAAGCTTTATAATTGAGTATCAGGGTATGAAAATATTCTTTGCTTGTGATACTGGATATGGAAATATTTATAAGGATCTCGGAAAAAAATATGGGCCAATAGATTTAACGTTAATAAATATTGGTGCATATAACTTTTATCCAATGGCAACAATAAAAGATAAATCAATTTATCATACAAATCCTGAGGAAGCACTTCAAATAGGAAAAGATTTGAAAAGTAAAAAAATGTTAGGAATGCATTGGGGTACAGTTGTATTATCGCTTGAGCCTATACTTGAGCCAGCAAAAAGATTTAAAGATTCAGCCAATCAATTCGGTTACGATCCTAATGATGCTATTATATTTAAAATTGGGCAAGTAGAACCAATAGAAAAAATATTAAAATAAATTAATTTATTTTTTGTATTAAAGATATTGAGTTATTTGTAGGTTTATTAACATCCTTTGAAATTTCATAGAATTCTAAATTAGGCTTTTTAGCTTCTTTTAAAAAATTTGAACCATCTATTTGTAGGTTCAAATAATTATTAATATCCTTTTCATTTAAAATTACAGGTTGTCTATGATGAATTTCATTTACATTTTGTGACGCTTGTTCAGTAATTAAACAAAATTCATTATCTGCAAAAATTCCTGCAATAAACATCATTTTTTTATCATCTCTTAAAAAGTAAAAAGGTTTTTTTTCTTTACCATCTCTTTTCCATTCATAAAATCCATCAGCTACTGCAATGCATCTATGAATTTTAATATGTTTTTTGAAAGAAATTTTTTCATCTATTGTTTCTAGTCTCGCATTGATAAGAGGTTTAAAATCCTTTTGCTTTGACCAAGATGGTACAATACCCCATTTAAGCAACTCTAGCGTGTTTCCATTTGTATATTTTTTAACAACTGGTAAATTTTGTGCTGGGTGAGCGTTATAATTTTCGGTATCCTCGACTTTAATTGCAGTTTTTACAATTCCTTTAGTTTTTGCAACAGGATTGGTAACAACAAATCTTCCACACATAAAAAAAATCTTTGTTTAATTTATTTTTAGATTATATGTTTTTCAGATTTATGAAATCAATAGAAAATAACTTTGATAATCCAAGAGTAAATACACTTTTGCATTATCATTTTTATCAGCTTAGATCAAATTCTCCTGAGGGCAGCACACACGTTCTAGATATCGAAGGTTTAAAAGTGCCTAGTATTAAATTTTGGAGTGTTTGGGATAAAGACAAGTTAATTGGGTGTGGTGCTTTAAAATTTTTAGAAAAAGATCACGGAGAATTTAAATCTATCAGAATAGCAGATGAATTTAGAAATATGGGATACGGCATTAAACTGCTGGATATTTTAATTATTGAAGCAAAGAAAATTGGTATTAATAGAATAAGTCTTGAAACAGGTGCGGGTAGTTTTTTCAAACCTGCAAGAAAACTTTTTGTAAAAGCAGGATTTAAAACTTGTGAACCATTTGCACATTACAAAGTAGATCCTAATTCATGTTACTTTTCTAAAGAAATTTAATTTAATGAAGCAAACTATCGAGAAACCATACGTGCTTTATGTTGCTGAAGTAATCTACTTGGAAATATTAAAAATAAAAAAACAAGATAATTTAAATAATATAGATGCATTTGAAAGATTTATAGGTTCTGAAATATTTAAAAGGATAAGTTCAGGAAGGTTTCATGATGATTGGCTTAATGAACTAAAAAAAAATGATTTTATAGATCAATCTAGTGGTAAAAAAATTCCAATAGAGACCTTAAGACTATTAGAAATTCAGAAAGACTCTATGATTAAACAATTAATACAGTATCCAGATTTATACTATGCAAAAAGTCAATTTCCATTGGAGATTGCGCAGAGATCATTTGATCATTTATGGAGAATATGTGAAAGTTATGAGTTATGGTGTAAAGAAACAGGGCAAAATAAGCTTATCAAATTAAAATTAATTTAACTTAATTAGAATTAATCAAAGTTCTTGTTTTTTTCAAATTATTTTCAAGAAGAATATATAATTGTCTATTTTGAATGTTCTGTTCTAACATCAAAGATAATTCTTTATTTATCCTCTTATCTTTGTTTTTTAATTGCTGTTCTTCTACTTTTTTAACTATTAATTCGTGAGCTTGCATTCCGGTTTCTTCTTCAACAGCTTTATTTGTTAAAAATGATCCAAATGCTTGACCGGTGCTTCCTGTTGAAACTAAGGTCATTGCTGGGCCAATCATTGCTGTATTTTGGAAACAGCCTGTTAAAAATAACAAAATTAATATGTTTAAAAATAACTTTTTCATTCCCTTGTGAATCAATACATATTTTATGATTCAACTCAATAGCGAAGTTATTATTTTGCCTACTTTGGACTATGTCTTTATTATTTTTTAAATATTTATTATTATAGCCAATGATTTTCAAACAATTGTTTGATGAAACCTCGTCAACATATACATATTTAATTTCATCGGGTGAAGGTAGAGAAGCGTTAATTATAGATCCTGTTTTGGATCATGTTAATAGCTATATTAAAATCTTAAATCAACTCAATTTAAGACTTGTTAAAGTAATTGATACTCACATTCATGCTGATCACATTACTGGAATGTCAGAGCTAAAAAATAAGACCAATTGTGAAACAGTTATGGGAGATAAAACACCTGCAGATGTTGTGTCTATAAAAGTAAAGGATCAAGAAAATATAAATTTAGATAAGTTGAAACTTAAAGCGATTTATACACCTGGGCATACCTATGAGAGTTTTAGTTTCTTAATGGATGATAAAATTTTTACTGGAGATACTCTTTTAATTGGAGGAACCGGTAGAACTGATTTTCAAAATGGAAATCCTTATGACTCATATAATTCTATTTTTAATATACTTTTAAAATTACCTGATAAAACAAAAGTTTACCCTGCTCATGATTATAATGGAAAATCATTTAGTACAATTGAAAATGAGAGAAAAAATAACCCTAGACTACAGGTAAAATCGGCAGATGAATACGCGGATATAATGAATAATCTAAATTTACCAGATCCTAAATTAATGGATGTAGCAATTCCTCGAAATTTAAAATTAGGTGCTAAATAAGCTAAACTGATTTGTAGCCAAATTCTAAACTAGAATCAGTTAGCGAATGATACAAAGACTCTCCAAAACTTCTCAAACCAAAGATTCTTATTATTTTTGGATCGTTTGAAATAAAATCTAAAGTTATCGTAATTCCATTAAAGATTGTATTAGCACAGTCTCCAGCCTTTAATTTTCCTACATCTAAAGGAGATCCTTTTTTTAAAACTTCGTATACCATATCACCCTCAAGCTCGATGATTGATCTCGAATGAGAAAGATCTGTAATTGCAAAATCAGTTTCTTTAAAATTATGTAAATCTTTACTTATTTCATTAGATGAAAAAATATACCAATTATCTGGACCCATCCAAATAATTCTTGTAGATGAATTACTTATTGTTTTAAGACTACTAGGTAAGTTAAGTCCATCTATTTTAAAATTTGAAATGTTTTCCTTAGAATTTTTATATTTTACGACTTGAAATAAATTTATATTTTTAATTTCTTTTATTTTAACTATCTCATTATCATTTTTATTTTTATAATCACCAAATAATCCTAATTTATGTACATTTTTTAGAGAAGAGATACTATTCACGATCTTACCCTCTTACCTTCATGATCAACATAATGGGAAGAAATTACCTCAACTTCTATAGATTTGTTTTTTAATGGAGATACTGCGAATAACTTTTTTCCTATCATATTTTTTCCATCTTTTAAAATTGCTAATGAAAAAGGATTATTATTTTCAACACTCCAGCAAGAGGAAGATACGTGTCCTAATTTTGGATTTGGTAATTTGGCATTTTTATCTATAACAAGATGTGAGCCCTCGGGAATGCTAGTTTTTCTATCAATTGGTACAAGCCCAACAATTTTTTGCCTATCAGACTGATTAAAAGCTGATTTAGATAAAGATCTTTTTCCAATAAAATCTTTTTTCTTTGAAACCATTCCATCAAGAGAAACATCATAAGGTATAGTTCTTCCATCTAGTTCTGGCCCTGCAACATGTCCCATTTCTATTCTTAATGTAGATAATGCTTCTGTTCCATATGGTTGGATGCCAAATTCTTTACCAATCTCCATTATTTTTTCCCACATAAATAATCCATGGTCTGATTTTACGTTTATTTCATAAGCTAGTTCACCTGAAAAAGAAATTCTAAAAATTCTTGCTGGCACACCGAACAGATCTCCTTCTGTAAATCCCATAAATGGCAAAGACTCATTTGAGACATTTAAATTTGGAAATAATTTTGCTAAAACATCTCTTGATTTTGGACCTGCGAGCGCTGCACCTGCCCACTGTTCAGTGGTTGAAAGGACATTTACATTTAATTCTGGCCAAACAATTTGTAGATAATATTCTAAATGAGACAAGACATTTGCTGCCTGTGCAGTTGTTGTTGTCATATGATAGTGATTTTCTGAAATTCTTGTAGTCGTTCCGTCATCCATTACCATGCCATCTTCTCTAAGCATAACTCCATACCTTGCTTTTCCAATTGGAAGCTTCATCCATGCGTTGGTATATACTCTGTTTAAAAATTCAGCTGCATCAGGACCTTTAACATCAATTTTTCCTAAAGTTGTAACATCACATATACCTACCTTATCTCTTACATTTTTGGCTTCACGATTAGCTGCCTCCAACATATTTTCATTTCCAATTTTATAATACCTAGGTCTTTTCCACGCTCCAGCATCAACAAATACTGCATTATTTTTTATATGCCAATTATGCATTGGAGTTAATCTTGTTGGCATGAAATGTTTTCCCACTTCTCTTCCAACGATAGTCCCTATTGTTACTGGAGTGAAAGGTGGTCTAAATGTAGTATGGCCAACTTCAGGAACAATTTTATTCTCTATATTTGAAACTAATTGAAGTCCGTTCAGATTACTTGTTCTTCCTTGATCTGTTGCCATTCCAAGAGTAGTATATCTCTTCACATGCTCAATTGATCTATAGCCTTCTCTTAATGCAATCTCAATATCTGTAACTGATACATCATTTTGAAAATCAACAAATCTTTTTGCTTTAATATTTTTAGGTAATGGAGCACACCAAAACTTATCATGAGTATTGTGTTTTTTTTCTGTAACAGTTGGAATTTGGACATCAACATTCTTATTATTTATTTTTTTAGAAACCTCATTTCCAGCATGGAAGCCTGCATTTATAGAATCATGTAGCGTGAAACTTCCATTCGCTGCGCCAATTGTTATTTCATTTTGTTTTGATTTATCAGGTATAAAAGCATCAATTTCTTTATTAAACTTTAGTTTATTTCCTGATTGAGATGTAAGATGAACAGATGGTGTCCAAAATCCAGATACACAAATACAATCACATTTTATAGTACTAATATTATCGTATTTTGTTTTATCTTCTGATAATTCTCCAATAGTTGCTGATTTTACCTTTTTATAACCATTGGCTTTGATAACAGCGTGATTAAATTTAATATTTATACCCTTGTTTTTTGCCTCATTAATTAAATCTGAATCTTGCTCTTTTCTTGTATCTAAAATTAAAGGATCAGCTCCGTTATTTTTAAATTCTATAGCAGTTTCATATGCGCTATCATTATTTGTGAATATAATTGGTTTTCTTCCAACAAGAACTCCATAGACTTTCATGTATTCTTTAGCTCCCGAGGAAAGCATAACTCCAGGTGTATCATTATTTCCAAAAACAATGGGTCTTTCAATAGAACCTGTAGAGAGTATTACCTCTTTGCATCTTATATACCAAAGTCTCTGTCTTGGTGTAAATTCAGATTTTTTTTCAAGATGATCACCTGTTCTTTCAAACATAACAAGCATGTTGTGGTCGTAATAGCCAAAAATTTGAGATCTGTTTTTTACAGTCACATTTGGCATTTCTTTTAGTTCTGAAATAATTTTATCTGCCCAATCTTTTCCAGATAAATTGTCAATACTCACATCATCCATTAAAAGTGACCCACCAAATCTATGTTTATCCTCCGCTAATATTACTTTAGCTCCACTTTTGGCTGCTGCGTATGCGCTTGCAAGACCTGCGGGGCCAGATCCAGTTACTAGCAAATCACAGTATTCAAATTTATGTTCATACCTCTCTCTATCCTTTTCTGTAGACGCAACCCCTAGTCCTGCAGCTTTTCTTATAAATGGTTCATAAATTTTGTACCAAAAACTCTTGGGCCACATGAAAGTTTTGTAATAAAAACCTGCAGGGAAAAATTTATTCAGTAAATTATTAATTGCACCAACATCAAAATCTACAGATGGCCAACAATTTTGACTTGTGGCTGATATACCTTCAACTAATTCTATTTCTGTTGCATTAACATTTGGTTCAGAATGTCCATTTAATTTAACTTGTAATTTTGCATTTGGCTCGTCTACTCCAGCTGCAAAAAATCCCCTAGGTCTATGATATTTAAAACTTCTTCCAACTAAATGAATTCCATTCGCTAAAAGGGCAGATGCTAAAGTATCTCCTTCATATCCAGTATAACTTTTCCCATTAAACTTAAAATTAATAAGTTTATTTCTATTAATGTACCCTTTTTCTTTAATTCTAAATTCCTGAGACATTATATTTCTTCATTCATCGTTGCTGTTTTGAAAATTTCGTGAGTAGCTGTATCTCTTTGAGCTTTAAACCATTGTCTGCAACCTGAAACATGGTGCCATAGTTCGATATGTTTTCCTCTTAGGCTTTTTCTATTATAAACAAAGTCATCCCATTCTTTATCTGGTACATCTTTATTTAATTCTGGTCGTTTTACTGAAGCGTCTCCTCCATAAGCAAATTCATTCTGTGATCTAATCCCACAATAAGGACATTTAATATGAAGCATTAGTTATCCAACCCAAGTTTTTGTTCCAATACCCTTTTCGTCTAAAAGATACCCGGTTGAAAATCTATTTAAAGACAATTCTGAATTTAATTCATGTGGTCTATCTTGTGCAATTGTATGAGCAAAAGTCCAGCCAGAAACAGGGGTAGACTTAAATCCACCATAGCACCATCCACAATTTAAATATAATCCATCTATATGTGTTTTATCAATAATAGGTGAACCATCCATTGACATATCCATTATTCCTCCCCATGTCCGAAGCATTTTAAGTCTACTTAAAAACGGAAATAAAGCTAAGCCACCTGTTAAAACATGTTGAATAGTTGGGAGATTTCCTCTTTGTGCGTAACTATTATAACCATCTAAATCTCCACCCATTACCATCTCACCTTTGTCAGACTGGCTAATATAAAAATGGCCAGCTCCAAATGTAACTACTCCATCTAGCAAAGGTTTAACTGGCTCAGAAACACAGGCTTGAAGGCAATGTGTTTCAATTGGAAGAGTCATATTTAGTTTTTCTGCAAGAATATTTGTACTTCCAGCTACACATAATCCAACTTTTTTAGCCTTAATTTCCCCTTTTGACGTTCTTACTCCAGTAATTTTTCCATTTGTAATATTAAATCCTTCAACTTCACAATGTTGAATGATGTCTACACCCATTGAATCTGCTTGTCTTGCATATCCCCACGCGACAGCGTCATGTCTTGCTGTGCCAGCACTTGGTTGCATTAATCCTCCAAAAATTGGAAAGCGTACGTCGTCAGAAAAGTCAGCCATTGGAATATGTTTTTTTACTTCTTCTCTTCCTAATAAAACTGCATCAATTCCATTTAATCTCATTGAATTACCTCTCCTTGCGTAAGCATTCATTTGAGCGTCGGAATGTGCTAGGTTGATTATTCCTCTTGGTGAAAACATTACATTAAAATTTAATTCTTGACTGAGGTTTCTCCATAAATCCATTCCAAATTCATTAAAACGTCCGTTGGCGTCATACATGAAATTTGAACGAATAATTGTTGTATTCCTTCCAACGTTTCCTCCGCCAATCCAACCCTTCTCTATTATTGCAACATTTGTTATTTTATGTTCTTTGGCTAAATAATATGCAGTAGCTAAACCGTGTCCACCACCACCAATTATGATAACATCATATTCTTTCTTTGGAGTTGGATCTTTCCAAGCCACCTCCCAGTTCATATGATCTGAAAAAGCATTTTTAATTAAGCTAAAAACAGAATATTTCTGCATGTAATAACTTTATCCAATTAAAATGAATTATTTCTTATTTTTTATATATATATTTTTTAGAAGTTTAAATATATATAAAAGACTATACTAATTCGTTTCGTAGATGAGGAGACAAAATGCCTAAATCTGATATTGAAATAGCAAGAGCAGCAAATATGAAACCTATCAAGGAAATCCTTGAGGTATTAAATGTCCCAGATGATCCTAAAGCTTTCAGTCCAATGGGCAGACACATAGCCAAAATAAATTTAGAGTATCTAGACCAACAAAAAGATAAGAAAGATGGAAAATTAATTCTTGTTACTGCAATCACACCTACTCCAGCGGGTGAGGGAAAAACAACTACGTCTGTAGGTTTAAATGATGGTTTGAATAAAATCGGAAAAAAATCAATTGTTTGTCTAAGAGAACCAAGTTTAGGACCTTCTTTTGGAATGAAAGGAGGGGCTGCAGGTGGTGGATATGCACAAGTAGTTCCGATGGAACAAATAAATTTACATTTCACTGGAGACTTTCACGCAATTACATCTGCACATAATTTGCTTTCCGCGTTGATTGATAATCATATTTACTGGGGCAATAAACTTAATATTGACGTGAGAAGAGTAGTTTGGAAAAGGGTAATGGATATGAATGATAGATCTCTTAGATCAATAGTGGTTGACTTAGGAGGTGTTGCAAACGGATATCCAAGACAAGATGGATTTGATATTACTGTAGCCTCTGAGATCATGGCGATTTTTTGTTTAGCTAATGATTTGAAAGATTTAGAGAATAGAATTGGGAATATAACAATAGCTTATACCAGAGATAAAAAACCAATTTACGCAAAAGATTTAAATGCCCAAGGTTCAATGACAGTTCTTTTAAAGGATGCAATTAGACCAAATGTAACTCAAACATTGGAGAATAATCCTGCAATAATTCATGGAGGTCCTTTTGCAAATATTGCTCATGGATGTAATTCAGTAATTGCAACTAAAGCAGGTTTAAAATTAGCAGATTTTGTTGTTACTGAGGCAGGTTTTGGAGCTGATCTTGGTGCAGAAAAATTTTTAGATATCAAATGTAGAAAATCTGGAATTAAACCAGATTGCGTAGTTATTGTAGCAACAATTAGAGCGCTTAAAATGCATGGAGGATTGTCAAAAGATGAATTAAAAAATGAAAATGTAGATGCTCTCAAAAAAGGATTGGTAAATTTAGAAAGACATATTAACAACACAAGAAAATTTGGCATCCCAGTTACTATTGCTGTCAATCATTTCATCACTGATACTGATAAAGAAATGAATACATTATTAGATTTTTGTAAAACACAAGGTGTGAAAGCTTCTAAGTGTACACATTGGTCTAATGGAAGTGAAGGGACAGAAGAACTTGCACAAAACGTTGTTGAAATTTGTAAAGAAAGTAAAAATACATTTAAATACTTATATGAAGATAAATTAAGTTTATTTAAAAAAATTGAAAAAATAGCACAAGAAATTTATCACGCAAGTGAAGTAGTTGCTGATACAAAAGTAAGACAACAGCTAAAAGATTTTGAGGAAAAAGGGTACGGGCAACTTCCAGTATGTATTGCAAAAACTCAATACAGTTTCTCAACAGATCCAAATTTAAAAGGTGCTCCAACTGGACATGTGTTGCCAGTCAGAGAAGTTCGGTTATCATCTGGAGCTGAGTTTATTGTTGTTGTATGTGGAGAAATAATGACTATGCCAGGTCTACCACGTGTACCTGCTGCTGACTCTATAAAGCTCAATGACAAAGGTGAAACAGAAGGTTTATTTTAAAAAGAATTCAACCAATTTTTTAATTCAATCATTCTCTGTTGATTATCAGAAATTGATATTTCTTTTTCTATAAAAGAAATATGTTCATCAACTTGATCATGATTAGCAAACACTTTCCTTGTTTCAATTAATCTATCTTTTCTAAACTTTATAAGTTGTATCATTTTTTGATAAGTGATTTCTGGGTGATACTGCAAACCCCAAACATTATTATTATTTATTTTAAAATACATACTTTGAACTTTGTTTATTTTATTTGATGCTAAACAAACTCCATTTTCTGGAAGTGTGGCCACTTCATCAAAGTTGAATGCTGGAGTATTAAAATTATTTTTTTTTCCACTATACAATGGATGTTTAATACCTTGTTCATTTATTATTAGTTGATTTGCAATTCCTATATGAGCTCCATTAGATGATTTTTTTACAACTCCTCCAGCTGCAGTAACAGCAACTTGCATGCCCCAACAAATAGCCAGAATATTTTTTACTTTTTTTTGACATTCTTTCATAAATTGAATTTGTCTTCTTATTTCTGGAGTATCATTGTAGATGTTTAAACTACTTCCACCCCATATTAGGCCATCATATTTATTAAGCTCCTTTGCTTTTGTATCAATATCTTCATCTGATGACGGGTTAACAACATCCATATCAAGTTCATTTGTAAAATTGGCTAAGCTATCTTGAAGACTTTGAGTATGAGTTTGTATACCAGAAGTAGAAAAATTTTGATTTTCTTCTCTCAGGTTGCCTTCAACAATTAGAATTTTTTTCATAGTCTAAATGAAAATTATATTTTAATTTTTTTATTTTACTTATAAGATAATAGATAAATATGACAAAAGTTGCAATCATAGGCACAGGACCATGTGGTCTTTCGATGTTGAGAGCTTTTGAACAAGCTGAAAAAAAAGGTGAAAAAATTCCTGAGGTAGTTGCTTTTGAAAAACAAAGTGACTGGGGTGGATTATGGAATTATAGTTGGAGAACAGGCTCAGACGAATATGGTGATCCAGTTCCAAATAGTATGTACAGATATCTTTGGTCAAATGGACCAAAAGAATGTCTAGAGTTCGCAGATTATTCTTTTGATGAACACTTTGGAAAGCCTATTCCTTCATTTCCTCCAAGAGAAGTGCTTTATGATTATATATTAGGTAGAGTTAAAAAAGGTAATTCTAAAAGCAAAGTAAGATTTAATACCACTGTAACCAGTGTGAAATATGATGGAAACAAATTTGAAGTTGTTTCAAATGACAAAAAAAATAACAAATTAGTGAAAGAAAACTTTGACTATGTTGTTGTTTCATCAGGACATTTTTCTGTACCATATATTCCTGAATACCCGGGTATGAGTTCTTTTCCTGGAAGAATAATGCATTCACATGATTTTAGAGATGCAGAGGAGTTTAGAGGAAAAAATGTAATTGTGTTAGGCAGCAGTTATTCGGCTGAAGATGTTGCTCTGCAATGTCATAAATATGGAGCCAAAACTGTCACGATTGGTTACAGACATAATCCAATGGGATTTAAATGGCCTAATGGTGTAACAGAAGTTTTTCATCTTGATCGATTAGATGGAAAAAAAGCAATATTTAAAGATGGACACGAACAAGAAGCAGATGCAATTATATTATGCTCAGGATATCTTCATCACTTCCCTTTCTTGTCTGAAGACTTAAAACTAAAAACTAGAAACAGATTATATCCACCGAAATTATATAAAGGTGTAGTTTGGCAAGACAATCACAAATTATTATATTTAGGAATGCAAGACCAATTCCATACATTTAATATGTTTGATTGTCAGGCATGGTATGCAAGAGATGTTGTTATGGGAAAAGTAAAAATGCCTGATAATAATGAAATTGAAAAAGATATTAGTAAATGGGTGGCTATGGAGGAAAAATTAGAAAATCCAGATCAGATGATTGATTTTCAAACTGAATATACTAAAGAGCTTCATGAGTTATCAGATTATCCAAAAATTGATTTTGAATTAATTAGAAAACACTTCAAAGAGTGGGAGCATCATAAAGTAGAAGACATTATGACCTACAGAAATAAATCCTTCTCTTCTCCTGTTACTGGGTCAGTCGCCCCAATCCATCACACTCCTTGGGCAACAGCGATGGATGACTCTTTAAAAGTATTTTTTGGATCAGCCTAAAAAATAAATATTTATTCTATTTATTCCGCCATCTAATATTCAATTTTTTATTTTTTAAAATTGATCTTAATAAATCAACCATTAAAGGTATTTTCTTCTTATTAACTTTTTTTAAAATATATCTACCAATTTCTCTAGCAAGCTCTGCTCCTTCAACAGTATCATTTGGCATAAATCTTTTTTTCGCATTTTCAAATGTAAAACCTTTGCCTAAAAACTCACCCATCTTACTATTTCTTCCACCTACAGCGCTTACATATAAATCTCCAACACCAGCTAAACCGTAAACAGTTTCTTCTTTTCCTTTAAAATGTTTTATTAAATACATCATTTCGTTAATAGATTTTGTAAATATAGAGGATGAAGTATTTGAACCTTCTCCCGAACCAATTAACATAGAATAAATATTTTTAATCGCAGAACATACCTCTACACCTTTAATATCTGTCGAATATTCTATTTTGTAGTATTTAGTTGATATTAAATTTCCTATTGATTTTGCTTTTTTAATATCTTTGTTTGCAATAATAGTGCTAGATTTTATTTTTTCTAGCTAACTCTTTTGCTAAACAAGGTCCTTTCAATACAGATATATCAAATTTTCTAGTTTCTTTATTAAGCTGTTCGGACATTGTAATGATTTTTTTTGAATTCTTGTCGTATTTTAAACCTTTGGTTAATACTAATATTTTTGAGCTAAATTTTAATTTTTTTAAACAATCCCTAACAAGATCAATTCCGACAGAACTAACCGCTACAGCTACTAGATCCCATCTTTTATTCAATAATTCACTTGAAAGATTTTTTACAATTAAATTATTGTGTAATTTTAATTTCAAAGATGGATGATATTTTTTATTTGAATTTATTTTTTTAATTAATTTAAAATTATATGGTTCTGACAATGTAACTTTATGTCTGTTATCCATACAAGGAACTGAAAATGCCGCTCCCATAGCTCCTGCTCCAATAATAAGTATATTTTTCATTTTTTAAATTATGCTAAAGTTTTTCTAATTGCTTGTCTCCAACCTTGCAATAACTTATTTCTCAAAGATTTGTTAAGTTTTGGTGAAAAAACTCTATCTTTTTTCCATTTAACTTTAATTTCATTTAAAGATTTGAATTCTTTAATTTGATATCCTGCTAATAGTGCTACACCTAACGCAGTAGTTTCTGAAACTTTTGGTCTTACTACTTTTAAATTAATCGTATCTGATAGAAACTGTGCAAACCAATTGTTTGCTACCATTCCACCATCCACTTTAATTATTTTTGGTTTTAGCCCATCTTTTTTCATAGACTCAAATAAATCAAAACTTTGATACGCGACAGACTCCACAACTGCCCTGACTAGACTTTTCCAATCGCTATTCCTAGTTAGGCCTGTGATCAGTCCTCTTGCGTCTGGCCTCCAATACGGCGCTCCTATTCCACTAAATGCAGGAACAATATAAACACCCTCATTATTTTTTTTTGATTTAGCAATTTGTTCAGTTTCATATGCATTATTTATCAACTTTATTTTATCTCTCAACCATTGAACTCCAGCTCCAGCTATAAATATCGAGCCTTCTAATGCATAAGTGTTTTTACCATTCAGTGTATAGCAAATTGTGGTTAATAATTTATTTTTAGAATAAATTTTTTTAGATCCTGTGTTCATAATCACAAATGCTCCAGTTCCATATGTGCTTTTTGTTGAACCACTTTCAAAACAAGCTTGCCCAACAGCTGCAGATTGTTGATCTCCAAGAACAGCAGAAATAGGTATCTCTTTACCTAAAATTTTTTTATTTGTTATTCCGAAATTATCTGCTGAGTTTTTAACCTCAGGCAAAATTTTTTTAGGTATTTTTAATTTATTTAATATTTCGTCATCCCATTTATTTATATTTATATTAAATAGCATTGTTCTTGAAGCATTGGTAGTTTCTGTCAGGTGATGTTTTCCATTGGTGAGTTTCCATATTAAAAATGTATCAATGGTACCGAATAGTAAATTATTTGATTTTAATAAAAATTTACAACTTTTAACGTTATCTAATATCCATTTGATTTTTGTTGCAGAAAAATATGGATCAATAAATAAACCAGTTTTATTTCGAATTTTTTTTTCAAAATTGTTTTTTTTTAAATTTTTACAAGATTCTTGTGTTCTTCTATCTTGCCAAACAATTGCATTATAAACTGGCTTCCCATTTTTTTTATTCCAAAGAACTGTTGTCTCTCTCTGATTGGTTATTCCAATACTTAAGATTTTACCTTTTAGCTTTTTTGATTTTTGAATTATTTTTTTTTAATGATGAAAGTGTAGTTTTCCAAATCTCATTTGGGTCATGCTCTACCCAGCCATTTTTAGGAAAAAATTGTTTAAATTCTTGCTGGTGTATACATTTTATATTACCACTAGTATCGAATAATATTACTCTTGATGATGTTGTTCCCTGATCAATGGCAACAATAAATTTTTTCACAAAGTTTAATCAATGCCTAAGTGTTTTTTTCTTTGTCCTACCCAAGTTCTAATCAAGTTATCAAATATCAAACCTATAAAAGCTACACAAATACCTAGGGTTAATCCTATTCCAGCTCCGTTTTTATCCGAAAGCGCTTTTAGAATATATTGTCCTAAATCCTCTGTTCCTATAAATGCTCCAATTATCACCATAAACAATGCAAAAACTATAGTTTGATTAAGACCAAGCATCATATGTGGAAATGCTAATGGAAATTCTATTTTTGTTAATCTTTGGAATTTATTTACTCCTGACATTGTTGCCGCATCGTGTAGACCTGCTGGAACACTTCTTAATCCTTCAATTGTATATCTTGTTGCAGGTATTGTGGCGTAAACTATAACAGCTATCAATACAGATGTATCAGTGATTCCAAAAAGCATCATAACCGGTATTAAATAAACAAAAGATGGGAATGTTTGAAATATATCGCATACACCAAGCATAAAAGCAGCTGCACGTTTGCTTTGGAAACATAAAGTTCCAACTGTAAATCCAATTGCACAAGACATAATTACTCCAAAAGTTGCCATGTACGTTGTAACTAAGGCTCTATCCCACCACGGGCTTAAAGCTATAAATAAAGTTAATCCAAAAACTACTAAAGCGGAACGAATTCCACCAATTAAATATCCCGCTCCTACAACTAAAACTAAGGTAGCTACTGCCGGCATTCTTAAATATAAAGCTCGCATTGGCTGAAGGACTTCAACAATCAGCCAGGTATTAAATGCTTTTATATATACAAAAAAAGTATCAAAAATCCAGTCAACACCTTTATTCCAAAAATCTGCTGTTGATATTCCCTTATTATGTGGAACTTCAAATAAATAATTAAATGTATCTTTGAATATAAAAGTTCCAACATAAGCAAGTATAATTCCTACAATTACTGATGCGCCAAAAAATAAAGAATTTTTATTTCTTTGGTAGAATGTAAGATTTCCAAAATAATCTGTTTGTTTATTCGCCCAAGCTAAAGACATTTTATCTAAAAGAATTGCAATTAAACTAATACATAGTCCTGCCTCTAAAGCTAATCCAATATTTAATTGGTTTAAAGCTAATAATAAATTAAATCCTAAACCTTTTGCACCTATAAAGGCCGAAATAACAGCCATAGAAAAACAAACCATGATTACTTGGTTCACCCCTATTAAGATATCTCTTCGTGCAGTTGGAATTAAAACTTTAGTCATCAATTGCCAATTATTACATCCGCTCATTCTTCCTGCTTCGATTACTTCTGGAGGTACTGCTCTTAGACCCAATAAAGTTAAAAGTATCATTGGGGGAACAGCAACAATCATAGTTATAATTACAGCGGCATGATCTCCTACTCCAAAAAGAACAAGTGCTGGGACTAATACTGCATATTGTGGCATTGTTTGCATAACTAGAAGTATGGGATACAACGCTTTTTCAACACGTTTACTTTTATATGCTGCTACACCTAATCCTAAACCAAATATAAATGACAATGGTGCTGCTACTAATATAAATGACAGTGTTTGCATAGATGGCTTCCACTGACCAAATATAGAAATATAAACCATTACTAAACCAGCAAATATAGCTAAACCCTTGCCACTTAATTTGTATGAAAGTATAGCGAAACCAGCAGCAACAATTGTCCAAGGTAGACCTGGTAACTCTGCCCAAGGATTTTTATCAATCCAATCCCAACTAGTAAACGCTACAATTGTTTCAAGTCCACCTAATAAAGTTTCTCTAATTAAAAATATTAAAAATGTCATAAATGAAGTTAAGGTTCTTGATATTTCTAATACTAGTGGTCTAGTTTTATATTCTTGTGTATCTTCATTCCAAAATTCCATTGGCATCCACTCATTCATTAAAAAAAATAACGAATCATTGATCCAAATAGGTAGCCATCCAAGAAGTGGTGGTAGTCTCCAAAATACATCAAAAGCGTAATACCTTACTTCTTTTCCTAAAAAAACATATGTACTTTGATTTGGGTCTTTTACAAATTCTGCTTGTCCTCTTATAAATTTGTATGTTTCAGGAACATCGATAGAAAAACATAAAGCAAAAAATATGATTAATAAAAATAACCATTGAAATAATTTCGGATATTTTTTTAAGTAATCCATATTTTAATTACTATTTTTTCTTCCTCCAAAAACCGTGTTAATTATTTTTGTAGGATTGATAGAACCGATTACTTTATTATTTTCATCTGTAACGGCCACTGTTTTTTCTTGAGAAAGAATTTTTTCAGCCACATTTTCTATGACTTCATCTTTTGAAACCTTTAAATCACCTACATTCTCTGTATTTGATGTATCCATTACATCTTCTATTAATAAAACTTTTTCTCTTGGCACTTCTTCAGTGAATTTTCTCACATATTCAGTCGCAGGATTTAAAACAATTTTTGCAGGAGTGTCTAATTGCTCAATTATACCATCTTTCATAATTGCAATACGGTCAGCAAGTTTTAAAGCTTCATCAAAATCATGCGTAATAAACATAATTGTTTTTTGTAATTTTTCCTGAAGTCTTAAAAACTCATCCTGCATTTCTTTACGAATTAAAGGGTCTAATGCAGAAAAAGGTTCATCTAAAAACCATATATCAGGTTCTACTGCTAAGGATCTTGCTATTCCTACTCTTTGCTGTTGACCACCTGAAAGTTCTCTTGGAAAATAATTTTCTCTTCCATCAAGGCCAACTAATTTAACCATATCCATTGCTTTGCTAATACTATCTTCAGTTTTAATTCCCTTAATTTGAAGTGGAAAAGCAATATTCTCAACTACTGTTTTATGAGGCAGCAAAGCAAAACTTTGAAAAACCATTCCCATTTTATTTCTTCTAAGGTCTATAAGTTCTTTATTATTTAATTTTAGAAGATCCTGACCTTCAATAAAAATTTTTCCACCTGTTGCATCTGTCAATCTGGATATACATCTTAACAATGTTGATTTACCTGAGCCTGATAGGCCCATTACAACCAACATTTCTCCTTTTGAAACTTCAAATGAAGCATTATTGACACCCACAATGCATCCATTATCTTGGAAAGTTTTAGCATCAACATTACCATTTGATTCTTGAAGCATTTTTTCTGCATTTGCTCCGAAAATTTTATAAACATTTTCACATTTAATAACTGGTTCTGACATAAATTATTAATTAAATTATATGAAATTAATATAAAATTAAATCTATTTAATTAGTATTTTCCCCCTAAAAGTTTTTTATAAAATATACCCTTGTATCAATTCCAGTACTTAAAAAGCTTAATGCCTCTCCACTAACTGTAATTGACTCGTTTACTCCTACATTGTCTCCACTTACAGTAAAACCAGCAAAACATTTATTTTTTTCTTTATCCCATTTCACAAATGTCTCATCTATTTTATTTCCATTTATTGTATAAATTTCATGTGCTCTAAAATTAAGAAAATTCGCACCCATAATCGCTCGTTGTGGTATAAGCTTTGTTGCCTTGCAAACCTGCTCGTAAATATCATCTGTTAATTTGTAGTGATCTGTACCATCAAAAGTTACTAATATCCCTGATGGAAGTTTTGATATTAATTCACTAAGTTTTTTTTCTTGTGCAATTCTCTCTTCCTCTATTTTCATTTTTTCGACTAATTCATCACCTTCCCCAAACATGACATTTAAAATAAAAAAAAATGAAATTACTATAACTGTTACTATGACTAAGCCACTAAATTGCTTGATAGATTCGGGTAATTCTTTAATTCT
>QCGH01000015.1 GCA_003280005.1 Pelagibacteraceae bacterium AG-365-D07
AGAGAGCATAGAGTTAGCCAAAGAGGCTTTAAAATTATCAAAATTTATAGAATTGCAAAGAGAAATTAATAGACAAAAAAATTTAGCAAAAAAAGCAAAACTCTCTATAAATCAAACAGTCGATGGATTACTGAAGATACTTAAAAAGTATCCAATTAATAATTCTGATGGTGAAGGAAAAAATTTTAAAAAAAATATCGTTTTAAAACCAGAAATTATAATATCAGAGTCTTTTAATTAAATGGAAAAAAAGGAAATAAAAGAATTATTAAATAAAAAATACGATAGGGAGGAATGGAAAATATTCACCCATAAAATATTTGGAAATATTGATTATTTTAAAACACCAAAAAAAATTGAAACAAAAAACGATAAAATTTTGGAATTTGTTCAAATAGGAAATTTAAAACTTGAGGATAAAAAAAATATTTCACTTTTTGAATTAAAATTAATTAAAGATCTTAATATATACAAAAATAAAGTTGAATTAAGAAATATAGTTACCAAATTTATTGATCAATATTCTAATCATGGGGTTTTGGTAGTTTTTGATAATCAAGGCCGCGATTTTAGATTAACATTTTCTTCCAAGTTCTCTGAATTTGATGAGGAAGGAAATATTATTGAAAAAGAAACTCCATCAAAAAGATATACCTATCTTCTTGGTGAAAATGAGTCTTGTGCAACAGCTGCTGAAAGATTTCACCTTCTTTATAATCAAAAAAATAATCTAACTATTAAGGATATGCTAAATGCTTTCAATGTAGAAAAAATAACTGACGAATTTTTTAATACTTATAAAAAACTTTATCTTAAACTATATGATGAAATTAATGGACTTAGAATAAAAGACAAAAACATCGGTAATACTTTTAAAAAAAATAAAATTTCTACAGAAGAATTTTCAAAAAAAATAATGGGTCAATTAGTTTTTATATATTTTCTTCAAAAAAAAGGATGGTTAGGAATTAAAAAAAATCAAGATAATGTTTTTGAAAAATGGGGAAGTGGTGATAAAAATTTCGTTAAAAATTTATTTAAAAAAGAATATTGTAATTATGATAATTTTTTTAATGACGTTTTAGAACCATTATTTATAGCTTTTTCTACAGATCTTCCTGAAAACTATTATTCAAAATTAGATACAAAAATACCATTTTTAAATGGTGGATTATTTGATCCACTTAAAAATTATGACTGGCTTGATACAAAGATAAATATAAGTAATGAATTATTTTCTGAGATAATAGAAAATTTTGAAATTTATAATTTTACCATCCAGGAAGAAGATCCAGAGGAAAAAGAGGTTGCAATAGATCCTGAGATGTTAGGAAAAGTATTTGAAAATTTATTAGAAATTAAAGATAAAAAATCTAAAGGAACTTTTTATACGCCAAGAAAAATTGCAAAATATATTTGTGACGAGTCTCTTAAAAATTTTTTAATCAATTATTTTGGAGAGGACTCAAGGGTAAATTTTGATAATTTTTTTAATAATATTATTGATAAAGATCTTAATAAATTTTTAAAATCAAATTATCAAAAGATAGATGATAAATTAAAAAATATTAAAATCTGTGATCCAGCTATAGGATCGGGTGAATTTCCAGTAGAGCTTATGAATTTATGTGTTTTAACTAGATTGAGGTTAAATAATTATTTTAATGATAATAAAAGAACGAGTTATCTTATGAAAAGAAATTTTATAAAAAATTCAATCTATGGTGTTGATATAGAAGATTCTGCGGTTGAAACAGCCAAGCTAAGGTTATGGTTGTCTCTTGTGATTGATGAAACAGATTATTCAAAAATATTACCATTACCTAATTTAGACTACAAAATTTTTAAAGGCGATAGTCTTCTTAGTTTAGAAACAAACCTTTTGGGTTTTGAGATTAAAGATGATGTTAAAAAATTAAAAAATGAATATTTTAAAACTACCAATATAAAAAAAAAATTAGAGTTGAAAAAAGAAATCGACAATAAATTTAATACAGTTTTAGATGGCCACATATCATTTGATTATAAAATTTTTTTTAATGAGGTTTTTGAAGATAATGATGGTTTTGATTTAATTATTGGCAATCCCCCATATGTTCAAATTCAAAAACTAGAAAATAAATTTTATAAATCTCAATTAGATAAAACTTATAAAGTATTTTCAGGAAATGCAGACTTGTATTGTTTATTTTTTGAAAAGGGTGTTGATTTACTTAATCAGAATGGTTGTTTAGCTTATATTACCTCAAATAAATGGCTCAAAACAGCATATGGAGAATTATTAAGAAGCTATTTTTTAAATAATACTAAAATTATAAGACTAATTGATTTTAAATCTTTAAAAGTATTTAAAAGGGCCTCAGTTGACACATCTATCCTTATTTTAAAAAAAGGAAATTTTGATATTCTATCAGCTACACAAGTAAACACCTCTGAGGAATATTATAATTTAGATAAAACCATTGAGACTAAAACAGTACAACTAAGTAGCTCAAATCTTAATGGGCCATGGGCCATAGAAGATAAAAAAAGCATAAACTTACTATATAAGCTTAAAAATTTAAAAAATAAACTTCAACTAAATAAAAAGAAATTTAGATATGGTATTAAGACTGGATTAAATAAAGCTTTTATAATTGATAAAAAAACTAGTAATGAAATCATTGATGAAAATTCTAAAAGTAGAAAGGTTATTGAAAAAGTAATTAGAGGTTCTTGTCTTAATAACTTTTCTTTCTCTTGGGATAATTTTTATTTGATAAATTCACATAATGGTTTTGACGAAAATATTCCTATTAATGTGAAGAAAGATTTTCCAGCTATATTTAAATATTTATCAAAATATAAAAAACTCCTAGAAAAAAGAACAGATAAAGTTAATCATTGGACCAATTTAAGAAGCTGCTCATATATTAAAGAATTTAAATTACCAAAAGTTGCTTGGATGAACATGAATAGAGGATGGAAATTTTCTTATATACCAGAAAACTATTTTATAGAGGCATCCTTAAATTTTTACGCTGATAAAGATTATGCTAAATATCTTGTAGGCATTTACTCAAGCAATTTACACAAATGGTACTTTAAAAAAATTGGAAGAATGTTCGATGATGGAGGTTATATGTGTAAAATTGATACTATATCAAGTTTTCCTGTAATCAATCCAACTAAAAAGCAAAAACAAATATTAGAGGAATATGTCGATAATTTATCTAAAATTCACACTCAAAAAGAGAAAGACAAATATGAAAATTATGTTATGGAACTTTATGGTCTAGATGAAACTGAAAAAAAACTCATTACTGTAAATATGTGACGTTACTTTTTATAAATAATAACTAGAACTAGACTAGAACCTGGTGAGATAAAATAAAAAAAATTTACTTATTAGACTTGTTCAATTATAAATATTAGCATAAATACTCATGAAAATAACTCATGCCCTCGTGGTGAAATTGGTAGACACAAAGGACTTAAAATCCTTGCCCTTTTGGGAGTGCCAGTTCGAGTCTGGCCGAGGGCACCACTAAAATGAAAAAATTATTTATTGTTTCAGATAAAAATAAAAAATCTGAGAATATTAAATCAAAAGTTCAAAAACAAATTCAAAACTCACATTTTAGAAATATTAATATGATAATTGTTATTGGTGGAGATGGATTTATGCTTCAAACACTAAAGAAATTTTACAAATACAAAAAACCATTTTATGGAGTTAACTCTGGTGATTATGGTTTCTTAATGAATAAGTTTAATGAAAAAAATTTTATAAAAAATATATCTAAAACGGACTCTATTAAAGTTTCACCACTTCAAATGACAGTTAAAAATAAATTTAATAAAATTAAAAAATCAATTGCTATAAATGAAATATCAATATTAAGACAAAGTAGACAGGCGGCATCAATCTCAATTAAAAATGGTTCAAAGAATATAATTAAAAAATTAAGAGGAGATGGTTTGCTCGTTTGTACTCCCGCTGGAAGCACTGCATATAATCTTTCAGTACATGGACCGATTCTGAATTTAAATTCTAACAAATTAGCAATATCTCCAGTAAGTCCATTTAGACCTCGTAGATGGAAGGGGAGGATAGTTAGCAACAAATCAAGGATTTTAATTAAAAACTTAAATCCTAAAAAAAGACCTATAAGTGCAGTAGCTGATAATGTTGAGGTTCGTAATGCTGTTATAATAAATATAAGTGAAAATAAAAAAATAATTTTTAATCTTTTATATAACAAGAATAAATCTATAGAAAAAAAAATCAAAATTGAACAATTAAGAAAAGAAGTAGGTCGTTAATTATGGTGCCCCCACACGGACTCGAACCGCGGACCTACTGATTACAAATCAGTTGCTCTACCAGCTGAGCTATAGGGGCAGCTAGAATAATGTTTGATAAATAGTTTAAATTAGAAAAATATTCAATCAAAATAATCGTCTATATTTTTATAATAGAAGTATTTAAAAAGATAAGGTAAATAGAAAAAGATTTAATGTTTTTAAACTTTTTACAGAAAAATAAAAATTTAGAGGATGTTTCAAGATATGACTTTAAGGCTAATCTTGAAAAATTTAATAAATTAAAAAAGACCAAAAAATTAATTATTGGCGTTACTGTAGGTAGATCTGGAATGAAATGGGTATTAAATATTCTAGAGGCTCATAAAAAAGTTTACGGTGCAGGTGGTGGTGAAAGAAATAGCTTGTGCGAATCCTTTTATAGATATGCTGTACATAATAAATTTAATGTAGACCAATCAGCACTTTTAAACTCAATAATTTGTGAAACTATAAATGACTGGAAAAATAATGATGTTTCTTTTCAATTATCTCCTTATTTTTCTCATAGTATAAAAAAAATTGAAGAAACTTTGAAACCTCATGGGTATATTTGGGGAGTAAATGACTTTAAATTTACAGTGCAATCTTTTTATAATAAAAATTGGTATAATCCTGAGTACAATATTTCACTTTCAAAAAAAGTACCTGGTTTTAGTTTAACTGACTTAGCAAAACCAAGCCATTTTTTTGGAAGAATTGCACCTACAAATAAATTTTATAACAAATGGAAAAATTTTACGAGAATCGGCAAGATAGCTTGGTACGTTAACTATACGAATAAAATAATTTTTGACTCATTAAAAAAAATTGATAGAAAAAAAAAATTTTTGTTTATCTTGGCTAAAGGAGATCAAAATTATAATTTTTATTTAAGTCTTGCAAACTGGATTAATTTAAAACACAAATTATCAAAAAAAAATTTTTTAAAAATAAAATTTAAAAAACCTGGAAGAATTGGTGTTAAACCTAATGTTTCTCCATCTTTTAATATTTCTGAAAATAGAATAAAAAAGTTTAATAGAAGAGAAGTCAAAGAAATGAGTCATTTTCTTAAAGAGTATAATAAAATTTACAAAAAATTAATAAACAGTATTAATTATTAAAATGAAAAAAAATATTCTTAAAAAATATAATTCATTAGGTTTTTGTATAATTAAAAACGTTTTAACAAAAAATAAAATAAAAAGTATTCAAGAGACAATAATTGATAGAGTAAATTTAGACTTTAACAAAAATTTTAACAAAAATGATTTTGATAAAAAATTTTTTCATAAATATTTATTAAATAAAAGAAAAGAAAGTCCAGAAAAATTCTCAAACTTCTATAGTTCCTTACAGACAAACGTGAATATATTTTCTATTGCAAGTGATAAAAAACTTAAAAATATTGTAAAAAAAATTCTGCAGATAAAAAAAGATTTTTTAAATTGTAGTGATTTTTTGTTAAGAGCTGATGCACCTTTCGATAAAAGAAATTCTTTAGATTGGCACCAAGACTCATCTTATTTCAAAAGAACTGAAGATTTGGCAGATTGTTGTGTTATATGGATACCTTTACAAAAAATTGATAACAAAATTGGTCCTTTAAATATGATTTCATCAAGTCATTTGTTGGGAGGGTTGCCTTACCAGAGGGTTCAAAAAAATTTGTTAAGCTCTCCACAAAATACAATTAATAATAAATTTTATGTTAATAAAAAAATTAAAAAATTTAATATGTCTATAGGCGATGTTTTGCTTATGGATTCAAAAGTTATTCATAGAAGCGGAAAAAACTTATCAAATAAATTCAGGTTTACCATGCTAACTAGAATGGTAAGTTCATTTAATAAAACTTTTATTCCTGGACGTTTAATTTATCAATATAAAGATGAGTATAACAAAAAATTATTGAAGCGATCATGAAAAAACAAAATATAGAAAAACAAAATGTTAAAAATTATTGGGAAGATAAAACACCACAAACATGGTATTCGAATAAAGATTTAACCCAGAGTCCAGTGTCATGGTTTAATGAGCTATCTTATAAAAGATATAATGTATTTTATGAATACTTGTTAGATGTTGCAGAATTCAATTACCATTCTGGAGAAAAGGTTTTAGAAATAGGCACAGGGATCGGAACAGATCTAGTTTCTTATGCTAAAAATGGTTCAATTGTATCTGGTGTTGACTTGACAGAAAATGCAATCGAGATGACTAAAAAACATCTACAAGCTTTTAATTTGAAAGCTGAAAATTTATTAGTTGCTGATGCTGAAAATTTGCCATTTAAAGATAATCAATTTGATCTAGTTTATTGTTTTGGAGTTCTGCATCATACGCCAAATACAGACAAAGGTATTCAAGAGGTAATTAGAGTTTTAAAACCAGGAGGAAAATTTATTATTATGTTATATTCAAGAGGTTGGAAACATTACTTTAAAAGACTTTTTATTTTTGGTTTGCTGAAAGGATATTTATTTAAGTATGGATATGATAAAACTGTCAATAAAACTACAGAAGTGCAAGGCGACTCTCCTCTTACTTATGTTTTAACAAAAAAAGTAATAAAACAAATTTTTCAAAGTTTAAAAACAGAAAGTATGACAATAAGAAGATATAGGTTAGGTGAGTTTTTTGATTATGCTCCTTATAACTCAAGAAAACTACCTGGTTTTATAACTAAGTTATTTTATTTTTTTAGTTTAGAAAAATTGCTTGGAGAAAATTATATAATTAAAGGCTTTAAATCTGATGAAAATAACAAAAGAAATTTTAATCAAAAGCATAGTGTTTGGCAAGTATTATGGGATGAATATAAAAATTATAAAAAATAAATATTATTTTTTTATCTTTTTCACTATTGAGTAAATTTTTTTTTTAATTTCATGCTTTAAATCTTTATATAAAGCAATATTTTTATTTTTAAACTCACTTGTATTATAAAGATATTTATCAGATGTTCTTAAAGGTTTTTCCCAATTACCATATGCAAATTTTAAATATTCTTTTGGATTATTGGGGCATTTAAAACTTCTTCCAAAAAACTCAATTTCAGAAAACTTATTTAAAAATTTTGAAGGAACTGACATTTCTCTCCTCCAATAAACATCTTTTTTTTTTGAATAATTCCAACACCAAATAGTATAACCTGTAACATCCTGTGGATATTTTCCTATAAAATCTATTTTCGCATCCATTTCTGTTTTATTTATCTTTAAAATTTTGAAATTATTCATTTCTAATTCCTTAGCCACACTATCAATCTTGTCTATAAACTCATTTGAAAAAACACTAATTTCAATATCCCAATCCCATTTAATTAAATCATTATCTCTGATTGCACCTAACAATATTCCTGTTTGTAAAAAATAATTTATATTTAAATTATCTAAAACATCACAAATTTTTAGAAATTCAGACTTTCTTACTGATAACTCTTCTTTGGTTCTGTCCCTAACTTTTAAATCCATTAATATTATTTCTTAGTAAGTAATATTGATTTTAAATCATTTCTTTCAATTCTAATTGGGCAATTTTTTAGTCTTTGATCATTAACCCCTGATAATATTTTATTGTAGTCTCTTGATATATTGATACCAAGTTTTTTAAAGTTATTTTCTAATCCTGCTTGGTTTTTTATATTTTTAAGCATAGCATCAAGTTCATAAATATTTTTTATTTTAAATAATTTAAAAATTGAATTAAATCTTTCTTTTAAATCAAATGATGTAATTGAATAATTTGAGTTCAAATAATACTTAAGCATAAATTCATTTATTGTTAGAGAAACAGCATGTCCATGATCAATCCCATAGTATACACTAAATGGATAAGATGCAGCATGTGGTCCATTTGTTTTTGCGATAGAAATTGCCTTACCTGATAAATTTGCAGCAAGACACATTTTAATTGTGTTTTCAATGTTTGGTTTTTTAATAAAATTTATATAGTTTGGTATTGATAATTTTAATGATTTTTTTGAAAACTCAAGGCTCTTTTCATTAGATTTAACAGAAATCATAGACTCCAGAGCTTGTGCAATCGCATCAAAACCAGTTGATGCTTTAAGAATTTTTTTACTTTTTATAATTAGTTCGGGGATTATAAAATAATAATCTGGTTTAACAAATTCATTCTCAACTGAATATTTATTTTTATTTATATATAAAACTGCAAATGGAGTGACCTCTGCTCCAGAACCCGCTGTTGTTGGTATAGCTATTAATTTAGAATGTTTTTTTTTAAAATTAAAATTTGATTTTGAAACACTTTCTTCAATATTTCCTTCATTAAAATAAACATTCGCTAATTTTGCGTAATCTAATACACATCCTCCTCCTACAGCAATAATCAAATCTGGTTTAAATTTATTTATTAATTTAATGATTTTTTTTAACTCTTGTAATTCTGGTAAGTATTTCTTTTTAAAGAAAAAATTTACTTCTTTATTTTTTGAAATATTTTTAAAAATCTTGTCTGCACCAGACTTATAAAAAGAATTGTATCCAGTTAAAAAAAAAATTTTTTTAAAATTTCTGTTTAAAATTAATTTTTGTAAATTTTTGTAATCGTTTTTTCCTATAATATTCATAAAAAATTAATACCATCTACTATTTTCACTCAATACTCTTTCTATATTCTTTTTACCTAACTGAGATAATTGAAGTAAATTATCACCACTTATATTGCCAGGCACTCGTAATATAAGAACATTTGCATTTTTATTAATAATTGAAAACTTAACAAAAGGTTTTAAGTAAAATGTGTCATCTCTGTTTAATTTAAATATTTTTGAATTATGTTTTAACTTTATATTATCACTTAATACATACAAATACTGGTGACAAAAATTTTCAAGAACAATGTAATTATTTTTTAATACATTTATTTCAATTGATTTAGCATCTGGAACAAATTTTGATGAAGCCAGCTCACTTATTTGAAAAGTTTTTTGCCTACTGTTTGGAAAGTACCATTTGTTAGAATTGTTTTTCTTATTAATTGTAACTTTGTTTCTTTTGTCAAATGCCATTACATCTTTTGTATTTACACCCAAAATATTTGAATATTTTTCATATACATTATTTTTTTTAATTTTTTTAAGTCTTTTACTTATTTCCTCATCGGTTAATAATAAATTATTTTTAAACCTTTTTATTAAATCTTTATTAATTTTTGAGCCATCTTTAACATCAACAAGTATTTTTTTTGCATTAAGATTTCCAATTAATGTTAAATTGTCCTGAAGTTGTGGTGTAACTTTATCTAAATATGTTAGTGCAATTATAAAGTTTTCTAAATTATCTCTACTTGCAAAGGAATGTGGTACATATGGACTTATATACATTGAGTCACCAGTTTTCATTTTAGCTACGGATTTTACACCTTTATCATTGACATAGTAAAAATTAATATTGCCTACAAAATAAGTAAATTGATGTAATAAATGACCTTTGTTCCATATTACATTTTTGTTTGTAGGTTTGTTGTTATTAACTTTGCAAATTGTTCTTATCCATTCAGGTCTAAATGGTGCAAATTTTTCCATAACTGTATCTCTATATTCATAATAATCTTTACCATTTCTTTTTATTATTCTAGATGTTTTCAAAGATTGTTTTTTTGTAAAGATTTTAATATCTGGAGATTTTTTATAAAAAAATTTATGATTTATTAAACTGTCAACTTGAACAGGCCAAATTTTAATAATTTTTTTAACTGTTTTAAAATCAAGATTAGCTTTTCCATTTAAAATTTTTTTTATTTTAGTATGACTTATTTTAAGTTCTCTAGCAGCATCTTCAGGTCTTCTTTTTAAATCATTTAAAATTTGTCTTAATCTTACAGTTGAAAATAATTTTGTATCCATATTTTTGAAATTAAGTTTAGATTTATCAAATTTTGTTGTTTTTTTAAATTCTTTTCTCTATGAATATCTTTTAGGTAATTTTACGTTCATTTATATTATGAAATGCAATCGAAGCACTATTAGAGAGATTCAAACTTTCAATTTTATCATTAATTTGTATTCTAACTAAAAAATCTACATACTTTTCAGTATGCTTTTTCATTCCATATCCCTCTGAACCAAATATTAATACATTATTTTGATTTATTTCTATATCACGAATTTTTTTCGTACCATTTGAGTCAAATCCATATATCCAAAAGTTTTTTTCTCTCAAATATTTTAATGTTGAATTAATGTTTGATACTACGAATATATTTATGTGTTCCATGCATCCACTTGCTGCTTTATGCATAATTTTACTTGTCTCTGGAAAGTGTCTTTCTTTAACAATTATTCCATCCATATTAAATGCACTAGCACTTCTAATAATTGATCCAATATTTCTTGGATCGGTTGCTCCAGATAAACAGACAAGATTTATGTTTTTTTGATCTTTAATAAAATTTTTTAATTCTTTTTTTTCTAATTTTTCTACTTCTGCAACAAAACCTTGATGTAATATATCTTCATTCTTACAATATTTATCCAATTCTTTTCTAGTTTTAAAAAAAACCTTTAAATCTTTAAGTAAATTTTTTTTTGGGTTCTCTCTATGAATTGTTTTTTTACTTTCCTCGGTTAAGAAAATTTTAAGAACTTTTCTTCTGTCATTTTTAAGAGCCTCAATTACCGAGTGTTTGCCTACGATGAAATATGATGATTTATCCATTTTTTTACATAATTTACACGTTTTTTGATAGATTTTACCATAAATTCTAATATTGCAATTATAAGATAAAAATATATAAACCGCCTGTTGTTTAGGCATTATTAAACATGTGGACACTCTTCCATACTATATTTGGAGGGGTACCAAAGCGGTCAAATGGGGCGGGCTGTAAACCCGTTGACTTCGGTCTTCGAAGGTTCGAATCCTTCCCCCTCCACCATTTAATTTTGTTTAAACAGGAGTGAACACTTGGTTATGCGGGTGTAGTTCAGTGGTAGAACACTAGCCTTCCAAGCTGGTTGCGTGGGTTCGATTCCCATCACCCGCTCCAAATGTAAATAAAAATTATTAGTGAGGTAAAAAAAATAATGTCTAAAGAAAAGTTTAATAGATCGAAGCCACATTGTAACATTGGAACAATTGGCCACGTCGATCATGGTAAAACGACTCTTACAGCTGCAATAACAAAAGTATTGTCAGAAACTGGTGGAGCTCAATTTACAGCATATGATCAAATTGATAAAGCGCCCGAGGAAAAAGAGAGAGGTATTACTATTTCTACTGCTCACGTTGAGTATGAAACAGATAAAAGACATTATGCTCACGTAGATTGTCCAGGTCACGCTGACTATGTAAAAAATATGATTACAGGTGCAGCACAAATGGATGGAGCAATATTAGTTGTGAATGCTGCAGATGGTCCAATGCCCCAAACTAAAGAACATATTCTTTTAGCTAGACAAGTTGGTGTTCCAGCAATTGTTGTTTACTTAAACAAAGTTGACCAAGTTGATGATAAAGAAATGATAGATTTAGTTGAAGAGGAAATAAAAGAACTTCTTACATCATATAAATTTCCAGGAGACAAAACTCCGATCATTAAAGGTTCGGCACTTGCAGCTGTTGAAGGAAAAGACGAGGAGATTGGAAAAAAATCAATTATGGAATTAATGAAAGCAGTTGATGAATTTATTCCTCAACCTGACAGACCAAAAGACAAACCTTTCTTAATGCCTGTAGAAGATGTTTTTTCTATTTCAGGAAGAGGTACAGTTGTAACAGGTAGAGTAGAACAAGGTGTTGTTAAGACTGGAGAAGAAATAGAAATTGTTGGAATTAGAGAAACTAAAAAATCTGTTTGTACAGGTGTTGAAATGTTCAGAAAAATTTTAGACACTGGTGAAGCAGGTGATAATATTGGTGCTTTATTAAGAGGTGTAGAAAGAACAGATGTTGAAAGAGGTCAAGTTCTTTGTAAACCTGGTTCGGTAACTCCTCATACAAAATTTGAAGCTCAAGCATATGTTCTTAAAAAAGAGGAAGGTGGCAGACATACTCCTTTCTTTACTAAGTACAGACCACAGTTTTATTTTAGAACTACTGATGTTACTGGAGAAGTGGAATTGCCATCTGGTACTGAAATGGTAATGCCAGGAGATGATGCTAAATTTACTGTTAAACTAATTACTCCTATAGCAATGAGTGAAAAATTAAATTTTGCAATAAGAGAAGGTGGTAGAACAGTAGGTGCAGGAGTAGTAACTAAAATTATAGAGTAAAACTCCATAGGAGTGTAGCTCAATTGGTAGAGCGCCGGTCTCCAAAACCGGAGGTTGGGGGTTCGATTCCCTCCGCTCCTGCCATTAGTTAACAAGGAAATTATGAAAAACCCACTAAAATTTTTTCAGGAAGTTAAAAACGAGGCATTTAAAGTTTCATGGCCCACATCTAAAGAAACAGTTCAAGGATCTTTAATGGTTGCTGCGATGGCTATAATAGCTTCGTTATTCTTTTTATTATTAGACCAAATTTTAAAATTTTTTTTGGAAATCGTTCTTAAAGTGAGTTTTTAATGTCAAATTGGTTTATAGTTCAATCTCATTCAAGCTTTGAAAATAAAGTTGCTTCTCAAATAAGAGATGAAGCAGAAAAAAAGAAAGTATCAGATAAAATTGATGAAATTGTTGTACCAACTCATGATGTTACAGAGGTAAGAAGAGGCAAGCGGGTTCAACGTAAAAAAAAGTTTTTTCCAGGATATGTTCTTATTAAATGTGATATGAACGATGATATATACCATATGATTAAAGGACTAAAAAAAGTAAGTGGTTTTTTGGGATCACAGGGTACACCTGTACCAGTTTCTGATAAAGAAATTGAGAAGATTTTAGGCGAAATAAAAGATGGTGTAGTTCAGCCAAAATCTGGTATAGATTACGCGATTGGTGAAAAAGTTCAGGTGATCGACGGTCCTTTTGCATCATTCAGTGGTTTAGTTGAAGAAATAGATGAAGATAAATCTAAACTAAAAGTTTCTGTTTCAATTTTTGGAAGACCAACTCCAGTTGAATTAGAATTTAACCAAGTAGAAAAGGCAAGTTAATGGCTAAAAAAGAAATAGCAGGCTATGTAAAACTACAAATCAAAGGTGGACAAGCCAATCCAGCTCCTCCTGTAGGTCCAGCTTTAGGACAAAGAGGTATAAACATAATGGAATTTTGTAAAGCATTTAATGATAAAACTAAAGGTTTAATGGGTAAGCCAGTACCAGTAATCATAACAGTTTATAAAGATAAAAAATTTGATTTTATAATTAAAACACCACCAGCGACTTATTATATAAAAGAAAAGTTAAAATTAAAAAGTGGTTCTTCAGAACCTGGGCGAAACATAGTTAAATCGATAACAAAAAAACAATTAGAGGAAATAGCAAAAGAAAAAATGGCTGATCTAAATGCACATGATATTGATCAAGCAGCAAAAATAATTGCTGGATCAGCAAGATCTATGGGTATCGAGGTTAAAGAATAATGGTCTCAAAAAGATATAAAGGTTTGCTGAAGTCAGATAATGAAACAGGATCAAAGTCAATTATAGATCTTCTTCCAATAATTAAAAAAAACTCTACAGCGAAGTTTGATGAGTCGATTGATTTAAGTTTTCAAATAAATAATAAACAAAAAAAAGGTGAAATTAATATAAGAACAGTTGTTAATATGCCATCTGGCACAGGAAAAAAAGTTAAAGTAGCTGTACTTTGTGATGAAGCAAAAAAGGCATCAGCTGAAAAAGCTGGGGCAGATTTAGTGGGCGCAGAAGATTTAATTGAAAAAATAAAAGCAGGTCAGCTTAATTTTGAAAAATTGATATGTACACCAAAAATGATGATAGGTTTATCAAAACTTGGTAAGATACTAGGACCAAAGGGTTTGATGCCGAATCCAAAACTTGGCACTGTGACAGATGATATAGAGACAGCTATAAAAAGTGCAAAAGCTGGACAAGTTGAGATTAAAAATGACAAAGATGGAAATATTGGTGTAAGTATTGGAAAAAAATCGTTTGCGGATGAAAAAATACTATTAAACTTTAAGGCGATAATTGAAACTTTAGAAAAAGAAAAAGGAAACAACTCTTTCAAAGGCGAAATGATTAAAAACGTTTACTTAACATCTACTATGGGAACTTCATATAAACTTAAATTAGAAAAAAATTTTTAAAATGAATAAAGATCAAAAGAAAAGCTATATAGAAAAAATGACGACTGATATTGATAAATCACAAGCCGTTATTGTTACTCATTACCAAGGTTTAAATATGCCTCAATTAGATCAATTAAGAAAACAAATGAGAGAACATGGCATCTTGTTCAAAATAACAAAAAATAGAATTACTAAGATCGCTTTAGAAAAAACTAGAGCAAAAGAATTAAGTAAGCTTTTTGCTGGTCCTACAGCAGTAGCATTATCAGATGATGCCATAACATCTGCAAAGATTCTAACAAATTTTTCTAAGCAAAATTCAAACCTAAAAATTTTAGGTGGCATAATGGGAGATGAGATTCTTGATGTAGCTGCGGTGCAAAATGTTGCGACACTACCTACACTAGATGAAGCAAGAGCCAAAATCGTAGGTATTTTGCGTACTCCTGCTCAAAAATTAGCTACGATTTTACTTGCGCCGGCCACAAAAATCGCTATTTTGGCCAGCGAAAAATCAAAAAAGTAACCAGGGACACTTAAATATTATGGCTGATTTAAATAAAATTATAGATGAATTATCAAGTTTAACAGTTGTTGAAGCTGCTGAACTTTCAAAACAACTAGAGGAGAAGTGGGGAGTAACAGCTGCAGCTGCAGTTGCTGCACCAGCTGCATCGGGTGGAGCGGCACCAGCAGAGGAAAAAGACGAATTTACCATTGTATTAGCTTCAGCAGGAGATAAAAAAATAAATGTAATTAAAGAAGTTAGAGCAGTTACATCACTTGGACTAAAAGAAGCTAAAGATTTAGTTGAAGGAGCACCTAAGGAAGTAAAAACAGGTGTTAATAAAAAAGAAGCAGAAGATATTAAGAAAAAATTAGAAGCTGCTGGCGCAAAAGTAGAACTCAAATAATTAACTTAAATAATTTTATTAAGTTAATAAGCTAAAAAATTTTAATGGATTTATCTTTTACAGGTAAAAAAAATATTAGGAAAAATTTTGGTAAACTTAAAGAAAGTTTATCGATCCCGAACTTAATTGAAGTTCAAAAAAATTCATACAAACAATTAACTGAATTCAACTCTGAAATAGAGGCTCATTTAGTTAAAGGTTTTGATAGAGTATTTAGGGGAATATTTCCTATAGAAGATATAAACGACAAAGCCTCTCTTGAATATGTATCTTACAGATTTGATAAACCAAAGTTTGATGTTGATGAATGTATTTCTAGAGGTCTAACATATTCTGCTGCACTAAAATGTACATTAAGATTAGTAGTGTACGAAATTAATGCCGAAAATAATACTAAGGAGATTTTATCAGCTAAAGAACAAGAAGTTTACATGGGTGAAATACCTATGATGACTAATAGCGGTACGTTTATTATTAATGGTGTACAAAGAGTCGTAGTAAATCAAATGCACAGAAGTCCAGGTGTTTTTTTTGATCATGACAAAGGCAAATCACACGCTAGTGGTAAACTTTTATTTAATTGTAGAGTAATACCCAATAGAGGATCATGGCTAGACTTTGAGTTTGATGTTAAAGATTTGTTATACTTTAGAATTGATAGAAAGAAAAAAATATTAGTAAGTACTTTATTGTTAGCATTGGGTTATTCAAAAAGTGATATAGTAAACAATTTTTATGAAAAGGAAGTTTATTCTTTCGATGAAAAAACCAAAAAATGGAAAACTAAGTTTGATCCCGAGAATTATAAATCAAAGAATTTTTCTGAGGAAGTTATCGATACAAGAAACAATAAAATTGTAATTAAATCTGGTGAAAAAATAAATTTTTTAAACGCTAAAAAACTTCAAAGTGATGGTTTAAAAGATATATATGTATCCAAAGAGTCTCTATTTGGTAAATTTTTACATAAAAGAATCGAGATAGACAGCTCAGATGATAAATTTGAAATTGGAACTGAATTAAATGAAACAATATTGGATAAAATATTGTCTTCTAATATTTCTAGTCTTGAAGTATCTAAAACTAATCCGATTAATAAAGGTCCATATTTATTAATAACGCTTCTAAATGATAAAAATCAAACTAAAAATGAGGCCATTAATGAAATTTATAAAGTTTTGAGACCAGGCGAGCCGCCAACTATAGAAATAGCCTCGGAAATAATTAATAACTTGTTCTTTAGCTCAGATAGATATGACCTTTCTGATGTTGGTAGAGTTAAAATGAATTCTAGACTTAACTTAAATTGTTCAGATAAAATTACCATTTTAAGAAATGAAGATATTATTTCTATAATCAAAAAAATGTTAGAGTTAAGAGATGGCAAAGATGATATTGACGATATTGATCATCTAGGAAATAGAAGAATAAGGTCTGTAGGAGAGCTAGTTGAAAATCAAGCTAGAATGGGTGTCTATAGAATGGAAAGGGCTATAAAAGAGAAGATGACAACAATAGATGTTGAATCTGCAATGCCTCAAGATTTGATAAATGCAAAACCACTAACTGTATCTCTTAAAGATTTTTTTGCGACTTCTCAATTATCTCAGTTCATGGATCAAACAAATCCATTATCTGAAATCACACATAAAAGAAGAGTTTCAGCCCTAGGCCCAGGTGGTTTAACCAGAGAGCGCGCTGGATTTGAAGTAAGAGATGTGCACCCGACTCATTATGGAAGAATTTGTCCAATTGAGACACCAGAGGGTCCAAACATTGGTTTGATAAATAGTTTATCTACATATTCAAAAATAAATAAGTATGGTTTTATTGAGAGTCCTTATAAAAAAGTTGAAAACGGAAAAGTTGTCGAAAATATTGAATATTTATCTGCAATGGTGGAAACAAAATATACGATAGCACAAGCTAATTCAAAACTTGATAAAAACGGAAAATTCACTGAAGACCTAGTTTCTTGTAGACAGAATTTAAATTTTATTTTAGCTAAACCAGAAAATGTTGATTATATCGATGTATCGCCTAAACAACTTGTTTCTGTTGCCGCTTCTCTAATTCCTTTTTTAGAAAACGATGATGCAAATAGAGCTCTAATGGGATCTAATATGATGAGGCAAGCTGTGCCTTTAATGAAACCTGAGGCCCCATTAGTTGGCACAGGCATTGAAAGAGATGTTGCTCTTGATTCAGGAGTTACGATAGTGGCTAAAAGAGATGGTATAGTTGATAAAATAGATGGAAAACGAATTGTTTTAAAAGCATCTGAAGAAAAAGACTTTTCTAAATCAGGTGTTGATATTTATAATTTACAAAAATTTAAAAGGTCAAACCAAAATACGTGTATAAATCAAAAACCTCTTGTAAGAGTTGGTGATAAAGTTAAATCTGGAGATATAATTGCTGATGGACCATCAACTAAAGTCGGTGAATTAGCCTTAGGAAAAAATGTTACAGTGGCCTTTATGCCTTGGCAAGGATATAATTTTGAGGACTCCATATTAATTTCTGAAAGATGTGTTACCGACGACGTATTTACCTCTATACATATAGAAGAGTACGAGGTAATGGCTAGAGATACTAAATTAGGAGAAGAAGACATTACAAGAGATATTCCTAATGTTAACGAGGAGTCGTTAAAAAATTTGGATGAATCAGGTATAGTTTATATAGGCGCCGAAGTAAAACCTGGAGATATTTTAGTAGGTAAAGTTACTCCAAAGGGCGACTCTGCTTCTGGACCAGAGGAAAAATTATTAAGATCTATTTTTGGAGAAAAAGCAATTGATGTTTCTGACACCTCTTTGAGAATGCCAAGTGGCAGCGGTGGAACTGTTGTAGATGTTCGAGTATTTAATCGACATGGTATAGAAAAGGATGAAAGATCTATTATTATTGAAAGATCTGAAATAGAAAGCGTACAACAAGACAAACTCGTTGAAGAGGAAATACTTCAAAGAAGTATTAAGCAAAGAGCTAGTTCAATATTATCAGGGCTAAAAAATCAAAAAAAAATGAAGAACTTAGAAGTTGGTGAAAATATTACAGATGAGAAAATTAAAAGTTTAAGTGTGAGTGAGTTATTTAAATTAAATGTAAGTGAAAAAAACGCTCTCGAAGCTATGGATAAACTAAAAGATCAATTTAATAGTGCAAATCTAGATATTCAAAATAGATTTGAAGATAAAGTTCTTAAAATTCAACAAGGTGACGATTTACTTCCGAGTGTAATGAAAATGGTTAAAGTATTTGTTGCTATGAAAAGAAGACTAAGGCCTGGAGATAAAATGTCTGGGAGACATGGTAATAAAGGTGTTGTTAGTAAAATTGTACCTGTAGAAGATATGCCGTACATGGAAAGCGGTCAACCTGTAGATATAGTTTTAAATCCTCTAGGAGTTCCAAGTAGGATGAATGTGGGTCAAATTTTAGAAACACATTTAGGTTGGGCATGTTCTGAATTAGGAATTAAGTTAAATAAACTAGTTAATAAAATGAGCAAAAAGATTGAAAAAAATGAGAATATTAAAAAAGTTCTTTCATCTGTATATGGAAATGATTTTTACTCAAACACTATCGACAAACTATCAAATTCAGAATTTTCAGATTACATAAATAACATGAAAAATGGTATACCTATAGCTACACCTGTTTTTGATGGCGCAAAAGAAGCAGATGTAACATCTATGCTTAAAACTGCTAATTTACCAGATTCCGGTCAAACGTATCTATGGGACGGTAGAACTGGTGAAAAATTTGATCGAGCTGTAACAGTTGGCACAATTTATATGCTTAAACTTCATCATCTAGTAGAGGACAAAATTCATGCAAGATCGACAGGTCCATATAGTTTAGTAACGCAACAACCACTTGGTGGCAAAGCGCAAAATGGTGGTCAAAGATTTGGAGAGATGGAAGTGTGGGCTCTTGAAGCATATGGAGCTTCATATACATTGCAAGAAATTTTAACTTTTAAATCGGATGACGTAGCTGGGCGAGTTAAAGTTTATGAAACTATTGTAAAAGGTGAGGAAAATTTTGAGTCAGGTATACCCGAGTCATTTAACGTATTAGTAAAAGAAATTAAATCATTAGCACTTAATGTGGAATTAAATTAAATATGAGCAAAGAACTTTCGAATTTATTTAAAGAGAAATCGGTAACAGAATCTCAAAATTTTAATAGCATTAAAATTTCACTGGCAAGCCCAGAAAAAATTAAATCTTGGACATATGGGGAAATTAAAAAACCCGAAACCATAAATTACAGAACTTTTAGACCAGAAAAAGATGGTCTCTTCTGTGCAAGAATTTTTGGACCGATTAAAGACTATGAATGTTTATGCGGTAAGTACAAAAGAATGAAATTCAGAGGAATTATTTGTGAAAAATGTGGTGTTGAGGTTACAAAGTCAAATGTAAGAAGAGAAAGAATGGGCCATATTAATCTTGCAACTCCAGTCGCCCACATCTGGTTTTTAAAATCTCTACCAAGCAGAATTTCATTAGTAATAGACATGAAATTAAAAGAAGTTGAAAAAGTGCTCTATTTTGAAAATTTTATTGTTATTGAACCTGGTTTAACTGGATTAAAGAAAAGCCAATTACTTTCAGAGGAGGAATTAATAAAATATCAAGACCAATACGGTGAAGAATCTTTCACAGCAGGAATTGGCGCTGAAGCAATACTTGAAATATTGAAAGCAATAGATCTAAAAGCTGAGAGAGAAAAATTATCTACCTCCATTAAAGAAACCAAATCGAAAGTAACAGAAGAAAGAAATGTTAAGAGATTAAAACTTATAGACTCGTTTATAGAAACTGGAAATAAACCTGAATGGATGATTCTAACTGTTATCCCAGTTATTCCTCCAGAACTAAGACCTTTGGTACCACTTGATGGTGGAAGATTTGCCACTTCTGACCTTAATGATTTATATAGAAGAGTTATCAATCGAAATAATAGATTAAAAAGATTAATGGATCTTAAAGCTCCAGATATAATAATTAGAAATGAAAAAAGAATGCTTCAAGAGTCAGTTGATGCATTATTTGATAATGGAAGAAGAGGCAGAGTAATAACTGGAACAGGAAAACGACCACTCAAATCATTAGCAGAAATGTTAAAAGGAAAACAAGGTAGATTTAGACAAAATTTACTTGGTAAAAGAGTTGACTATTCTGGAAGATCAGTAATTGTTGTTGGCCCAGATTTAAAACTTCATGAATGTGGATTACCAAAAAAAATGGCACTAGAATTGTTCAAACCATTCCTATACGCAAGACTAAATAAGCTTGGATTGGCTTCTACAATTAAACAGGCAAAGAAGATTGTTGAAAAAGAACGTGATGAAGTTTGGGATGCATTAGAAGTTATTGTAAGAGAACATCCTGTTTTGCTAAATAGAGCACCTACTTTACATAGACTTGGAGTTCAAGCCTTTGAACCTAAATTAATCGAGGGCGACGCAATCCAATTACATCCATTAACATGCGCAGCATTTAATGCGGATTTTGATGGTGACCAAATGGCCGTACATGTTCCTTTAAGTCTAGAGGCTCAATTGGAAGCTAGAGTACTAATGATGTCAACAAATAATATTCTAAGTCCGTCCAATGGAAAACCAATTATTGTTCCAAGCCAAGATATGATTTTGGGTATCTATTATTTATCTCAACCACCATATCAGGAAGATAAAATTGAAGGATATTTTGTAAATACAGACGAAATTCTTCAGGCTTTAGAAAATGGAAATATAAAAATTCATTCAAGAATAGTTTCTAGATTTAAAACAATCGACGAAAACGGTAATATAAAATTTGAAAAGTATACAAGTACAGCTGGAAGATTTTTACTTGCAGATATTATTCCTAAAAACATAAACAATAAATTTTCTTTAGTTGATAGACTTCTTCCTAAAAGAACAGTTTCAGAAGTAATTGATCATATTTTTAGATATACTGGCCAAAAAAGCACTGTAATTTTTTGTGATAAATTAAAAGAAATAGGATTTAAATATGCATTTAAAGCTGGAATTTCCTTCGGAAAAGACGATCTTGTAATTCCAGAAAATAAAGAGCTACTAATTGAAGAAACTAAAAAATTAATTACAGAATATGAAAATCAATATTCTGAGGGATTAATTACTAGAGGAGAGAAATATAATAAAGTAGTTGATGCTTGGTCTAAATGCACGGATAAAGTAGCTTCTGAAATGATGAAAAGAATTTCTGCAACTGAAGTAACAAAAGATGGCTTAAAAATTAACTCAGTATTCATGATGGCAGATTCGGGTGCAAGAGGCTCAGCAGCTCAAATGAAACAACTAGCTGGAATGCGAGGATTAATAGCAAAACCATCAGGTGAAATTATTGAAAGTCCTATAACATCAAATTTCAAAGAGGGGCTTACAGCTCTTGAGTATTTTAATTCTACTCACGGAGCAAGAAAAGGACTAGCAGATACTGCTTTAAAAACAGCCAATTCAGGTTATTTAACTAGAAGACTGTGCGATGTAGCACAAGATTTGACAATTACAAAAAAAGAATGTGATTGTGGAATGGCAGAAAGTATTACTTTATCTGAAATTATTGAAGGTGGAAATGTTATTGTAGCCTTATCAGAGAGAGCCTTAGGTAGAATTACAGCTAATGATATTAAAAATCCAGTTACAGGAGAAAAAATAATTAAAAAGGGTGAAATAATTGACGAGGCAGGTTGCGAAAAAATTGATGCAGCTGGTGTTAAATCTTTACAAGTTTACTCAGTAATTACCTGCGGATCTAAAGAGGGTGTTTGTTCAATGTCATATGGAAGAGATTTATCCAGAGGAGCACTTGTAAATGTTGGTGAAGCTATCGGAATGATATCGGCACAATCAATTGGAGAACCAGGAACTCAGTTGACTATGAGAACTTTCCATGTAGGTGGAACTGCTTCTATTAAACAGGAAAGTCAAATCGTTACCAAATCTAAAGGAACATTAAAAATAATTAATACAAATTTAATTGAAGATTCTAAGAAAAATTTAATTGTTATGGGAAGAAATACTCAACTTTCTTTGGAAGATGATAAAGGTATGCAAATTGCTGTATACAAAGTTCCATATGGATCTAAATTGTTTTTCCAAAACGATGATAAAGTAAATCAAAATACAAAAATTTGTGAGTGGGATCCGTATACAACACCTGTAATAGCTGAGAAAAGTGGAATTGCAAATTTTGTTGATTTAATCGATGGCGTGTCCATAGCCGAAACAACAGATGATGCAACTGGAATATCAACTAAAACTGTGATTGATTGGAAAACACAATCAAAAAATACTGATTTAAAACCAAGAATTACATTAAGAGATGACAAAGGGAATGTTATTAAAAAAGCAGACGATAATGAAGCTAGATATTATTTAGTTCCAGATTCTATTTTATCAGTTACAGATGGTCAAAAAATACATGCTGGAGATGTAATAGCTAGATTGCCTAAAGAAACATCTAAAACAAAAGATATAACTGGAGGTTTACCAAGAGTAGCTGAGTTATTTGAAGCTAGGAAAGCTAAAGATAGCGCTATAATTGCTGAAAACGATGGAAAAGTTATCTTTGGAAAAGAAGTTAGAGGAAAACAAAGAATTACTATTGAAGCTGAAAACGGGGATAGTTCTTCATATTTAATACCAAAAGGCAAACATATTAACTTCAATCAAGGTGAAAAAATTAGAAAAGGTGAATATCTATTAGATGGTCAACCACTACCGCATGATATATTGCGAATTTTAGGTATTAAAGAACTTACAGAATATTTTGTTAATCAAGTACAAGAAGTATATAGACTTCAAGGTGTAATTATTAATGATAAACATATCGAAGTGATTTTACGTCAAATGTTGAAAAAAATTGAAATCAAGGCTCCCGGTGATTCAACATTACTACCTGGTGAAATAATTGAAAAAACAACATTTGATGAAATTAATTCTAGATTAAAAAACGATGGTAAAAATTTAGCTTTAGGAGAGAGAGTTTTAATGGGTATAACGAAAGCTTCATTACAAACTGAGTCATTTATTTCTGCAGCTTCGTTTCAAGAAACAACGAGAGTTTTAACAGACGCAGCTATAAAAGGAAAAACTGATAAACTTAAAGGTTTAAAAGAAAATGTTATAGTTGGACGATTAGTGCCAGCTGGTACAGGTTCAGTAAAAGTAACATGGAATAAAAAAGCTAGTGAAGATGATAATACTTACTTAGCTGAGCAAGATAACAAAGAAACCTTGGAAAATCAGTCTACAGGCCAATAAAATCAACAATTTTAACCCATTTTAATTTGACAAATCAGAATTTTTAAGTATTTTGGCGATATTTTTTTGGTTGGAATGTAGTACTTAGTACTAAACGCTGCCAAACTAGCCGCTGTATAGTTTCACTCAAAAAATATAATTTTATGCCTACTGTTAACCAATTGTTAAGAAAAAAAAGAAGCAGACCAAAGCTCAGGAATAAAGTTCCTGCTTTAGAAAAATCTCCACAAAAAAGAGGTGTGTGTTTAAAAGTTTATACAACTACGCCTAAGAAACCAAATTCTGCACTTAGAAAAGTTGCTAGAGTAAGATTGTCAAATGGTCACGAAGTTATTTCTTATATTCCTGGTGAGGGTCATAATTTACAAGAACACTCAGTTGTATTAATTAGAGGTGGAAGAGTAAAAGATCTTCCAGGTGTTAGATATCATATATTAAGAGGTAATCTTGATACACAAGGTGTTACAGCAAGAAAACAACAAAGATCTAAATATGGAGCAAAAAAAGGTAAGTAATAAAAATGTCAAGAAAAAGAAAAGCTCCGAAAAAAATTCCAATTGTTGATCCAAAATTTAAATCAGCAATTCTTCCAAAATTAATTAACTCAATCATGTATGATGGAAAAAAAACTACTGCAGAAAAAATTGTATATGATGCTTTAAATAAAATTAAATCAAAGTCTAAAGACGAACCAATAAATGTATTTAATGAAGCGATAAACAACATTAGACCTACTGTGGAGGTAAGATCAAGAAGAGTTGGTGGAGCCACTTACCAAGTACCTGTTGAAGTAAGACCAAAAAGATCTCAAGCTTTAGCTTTAAGATGGTTAATAGATGCCTCTAGAAAAAGAAAAGATAAAACTATGTCAGATAAGTTATTTAATGAAATTTTTGATGCGTATAATAATAAAGGGTCATCAATAAAAAAAAAAGAAGATACACATAAAATGGCTGAGTCCAACAAGGCTTTTGCGCATTATAGATGGTAAAATATTATGGCGAGAACACATAACATAGACAAATACAGAAACATTGGAATCATGGCCCATATAGATGCCGGCAAAACAACTACCACAGAAAGAGTTCTTTATTATACAGGGAAAAGCCATAAAATAGGTGAAGTTCATGATGGTGCTGCAACAATGGACTGGATGGAACAAGAACAAGAGAGAGGTATAACAATCACATCTGCTGCAACAACATGTTTTTGGAGAGACCATAGAATTAATATTATCGATACACCTGGACATGTGGATTTTACAATTGAAGTCGAAAGATCATTAAAAGTTCTTGATGGAGCTGTAGCTGTTTTTGACGGTGTTGCTGGAGTAGAGCCACAATCAGAAACTGTTTGGAGACAAGCAGACAAATATAAAGTACCGAGAATTTGTTTTGTAAATAAATTGGATAGAACCGGAGCTGATTTTTTTAGATGTGTAGACATGATAAAGGATAGATTGGGAGCCAAACCACTTGTTTTACAGGTTCCAGTAGGAATCGAGGCATCTCTAAAAGGTGTTGTAGATTTAGTAAAGATGAAAGCCGTTATATGGAAAGATGAATCGCTTGGTGCAGAATTTGAGTATCAAGACATTCCAGCTGATCTAAAAGAAATATCTGAAAAATATAGACAAGAATTAGTAGAGAATGCCGTCGAACAAGATGAAAAACTTATGGAAAGTTATTTAAACGGAGATGAAATTAAGGAAGAGGATTTAATAAAATGCATCAGAACTGGTTGCTTGAATTTTAGTTTTGTTCCAGTGATAACTGGATCTGCATTTAAAAATAAAGGTGTTCAGCCTTTATTAGACGCCGTGGTTGATTTTTTACCAAGTCCAAAAGATTTAGGATCTATAAAAGGAACAAAACCTAATACAGATGATGAAATAGAGATGAAATTTGAAGATAGTGCTCCGTTTTCAGCATTAGCTTTTAAAGTAGCAAATGATCCATTTGTGGGAAGCCTAACCTTTATAAGAATTTATTCAGGAACAGTGAAATCTGGTACAGGAATTTATAATACATCAAAGGATAAAGAAGAGAGAGTTGGTAGAATGCTTTTAATGCATGCTAATTCAAGAGAAGATATTAAAGAGGCTAACGCAGGCGATATAGTTGCTCTAGCTGGGCTAAAAAATACGATTACAGGTCACACACTTGCAAATAAAGATAATCCCGTTTTACTTGAACCAATGGAGTTTCCAGATCCAGTAATTGAAATTGCTGTAGAACCAAAAAGTAAAGCTGATCAAGAAAAAATGGGTGAGGCACTTGGTAGATTAGCAAAGGAAGATCCATCTTTTAGAGTTACATCTGACGAAGAGTCAGGACAAACTATTATTAAAGGTATGGGAGAGCTTCACTTAGATATAATTGTGGATAGAATGAAGAGAGAATTTAAAGTAGAGGCTAATGTTGGCGCACCTCAAGTTGCTTATAGAGAAACAATATTAGGTACTGCTGAAGCTGATTATACTCATAAAAAACAAAGTGGAGGTGCGGGTCAATTTGCAAGAGTTAAGCTGCAATTAGAACCATTAGAGCCAGGCAAAGGTAGAGAAGTTGAGAATAAAATCAAAGGTGGAGCTATACCAAAAGAATTTATACCTGGTGTTGAGAAAGGAATAGAAGGTGTTTCAGATAATGGAATTTTAGCAGGTTTTCCGATAATTGACTACAAAGTAACGATCCTTGATGGATTGCATCATGATGTTGACTCAAGTGTTTTAGCCTTTGAATTAGCTTCAAGACAATGTTTTAAAGACGCTTGTCAAAAAGCAACATTAAAACTTTTAGAACCTGTTATGAGGGTAGAGGTGGTTACTCCTGAAGATTACATGGGAGATGTTATTGGAGATTTAAACAGCAGAAGAGGACAAATAAGCACTCAAGAACAAAGAGGTAATGCCACGGTTATTACTGCAATGGTGCCATTAGCTAATATGTTTGGTTACATAAATGCATTGAGATCAATGTCACAAGGTAGAGCTCAATACTCAATGTTTTTTGATCATTACGATAAAGTCCCACAAAATGTTCAAGACGAAGTTACAAAAAAAACAGGTACATAAAAATGGATAAACAAAATATCAGAATTAAATTAAGAGCATATGATAATAAAATATTAGATCAATCTACTGAAGAGATTGTAAATACAGTTAAAAGAACTGGCGCAAATATCAAAGGACCAATCCCACTTCCAACCAAAATTGAGAGATATACTGTTTTAAGATCTCCTCATATAGATAAAAAAAGCAGAGAACAATTTGAAACTAGAACACATAAAAGATTAATAGATATAATTGAACCAACTCCACAAACAGTAGAGGCATTAATGAAACTCGATTTAGCATCAGGAGTAGATGTGGAGATAAAAATATGAGTAATTTAGAATTAATTGGAAAGAAACTTGGAATGACAAGAGAATTTTATGAAACAGGACAATCTATACCTGTAACTGTTTTAAAAATGGAAAAAGCAAGAGTGATTAGTCTTATAGAGCCTGAAAAAAGAGGTTATACAGCAATTCAAATAGGTTTTGGTAATGTTAAGAGCTCTAAACTGACTAAACAAATGAAAGGTTTCTTTGCAAAAAAAAATACAGAACCTAGAAAAACTCTAAAAGAAATAAGAGTTAAAGATGCATCATCATTCAAAGAGGGTAATGAGTTTGGTATTGAAATATTTAACGATGTTAAATTTGTTGATATTAAATCTAAAACTATTGGAAAAGGTTTTGCTGGAGCAATGAAGAGACACAACTTTTCTGGATTGAGAGCTTCGCATGGTGTATCAATATCTCATAGATCTCATGGTTCGACAGGACAAAGGCAAGATCCGGGAAAAGTTTTTAAAAATAAAAAAATGGCTGGACATATGGGAGATAAATATAGAACCGTTCAGAACTTAGAGATAATCAAAAAAGACTTAGAAAACCAACTTTTATTTGTAAAAGGATCAATACCTGGATCCAGAAATAGTGAAGTTACAGTTAGAAAAGCAATTAAAAATATTAATAGATTGACCGTAGCAGAAAAAAATGAAGCAGCAAAAAAGGCAAAAAGCTTAGCTGATAAAAAAAAGAAATAAACTATGAAAATTGAAAAAATATCAATAAATGGAAATCAAAAATCTAGCTTAGATATTTCAGATAAAATATTAACTAATAAATTAAATAAAAGATTAATTGGTGAAATTTTATATAAAAATGTTGCCAATTTCAAAGGTAGAAAAGCGAAAACAAAACAAAAAAATGAAATTAAAGGATCAACTTCAAAAATATACGCACAAAAAGGCACTGGTAATGCAAGACACGCAAGTAGAAAGGCACCTATATTTGTTGGAGGTGGTGTAGCTCACGGTCCTAAAGGTGAAAATTCTTATAAAACAAGAAAACTAAATAAAAAAGAAAAAAAACTTGGATTACTCTCATTAATATCTGAAAAAAATAATCAAAAAAATTTAATAGTATTTGAAGATTTTGAAAAACAAATAACAAAAACTAAGGAAATATTTTCTATTTTAAAAAAAAATGACGCAATTAATTCAATAGTTGTATTAGATAAAAATTCCAATGAAAAAATAGGAAGATCATTAAAAAATATTCCAAATGTAAAAGTTTCAGATACTAATAATTTAGTTTTATATGATCTTATAAAGTACAAAAAAGCTATATTTACAGAAACTTCAATTAAAGAATTTGAAAAAAGGTATATATGATCAAGAAATTAAACACCTTTGATAAAATTATCAGTCCTATAGTAACAGAGAAGTCTACTAATCAGTCTGAATTCAATAAAGTAGTTTTTAAAGTGAATAAGAAGTTTAATAAAAAACTTATTAAGAAAAACATTGAAAAAATTTTTAAGGTTGAAGTTACAAAAGTGAATATAGTAAATAAAAAATCTAAATTAAAAGTAACGAGAGGAAGGAAAGTTAGAATTCCTGGTTTTAAAAAAGCGATTGTTACACTTAAAAAGGGACAAAATATAGATTTAACAACAGGTATTTAATTTATGGCTCTAAAACAATATAAACCCTATACGAAATCCTCTAGATCTACCATTCTAATAGACAGATCAAATTTGTGGAAGGGAAAACCGTATAAAGCTCTTACCGCACCCAACAAATCAGTTAAAGGTAGAAATAATTTAGGTAGAATTACATCAAGAAATCATGGCGGCGGTCACAAACAAAAATATCGAATTATAGATTTTTATAGAAAAAAATTTAATGTTAAAGGATTTGTAGAGAGAATTGAATATGATCCTAACCGATCATGTCATATCATGTTAGTTAAATTTGAAGATGGAGTAAGATCTTACTATCTAGCCCCCCAAAAAATTAAAATTGGTGACAAGATTGAGAACGGTCCAAATTCTGAAATTAAAGTAGGAAATGCATTACCTCTCAAAGACATACCAGTGGGAATAGACATTCACAATGTTGAATTGCAACCAGGCGCAGGTGGAAAAATAGCTAGGGCTGCTGGAACACACGTTACAATTTCAGGATCTGATGGAAATTATTCAATAATAAAGATGACATCTGGAGAGGTAAGAAAAATAGATTCCCGATGTTTAGCAACAATTGGTGTTTTATCAAATCCAGATCAGAAAAATATAAGTATTGGAAAAGCTGGAAGATCTAGATGGCTAGGAAGAAGACCGCACACAAGAGGTGTTGCAATGAATCCAGTAGATCACCCTCACGGTGGAGGTGAAGGAAAAACAGCTGGAGGTAGACATCCAGTTTCACCAACTGGCGTTTCAGCAAAAGGATTAAAAACTAGAGATAATAAAAGAACAGATAAATATATAATCAGAAGAAAAGGTAAAAAATAATTATGGCAAGATCAGTGTGGAAAGGACCGTTTGTAGAGGAAAGTTTGATTAAAAAAGTTGAAAAAGAAAAAAACAATCCAAAAAGAAAACCTATCAAAACATGGTCAAGGAAATCAACAATTTTACCTGACTTTGTTGGAATTAGTTTTCTTATTTATAACGGAAAAAAATTTATTCCAATTACAATATCAGAGGATATGGTTGGGCATAAGTTTGGTGAATTTGCACCAACTAGACAATTTTTTGGCCATACTCCAGCAGATAAAAAAGCTAAAGAAACTACAGAAAGCGCAGCTAAAAAATAAAAATGAAAAAAAATAAAAAAAATATAAATAGTACAAAAGTTGTTAAAGCAGTGAATAAAAATATTAGATCAAGTACAAGAAAACTTTCACCAATATTGAGATCTATTGTAGGAAAAAAAGCAGATGAAGCTATAAGAGATTTATCATTTTCAGAAAAAAGAATATCAAAAGATATTAAAAAAACTATTTCATCAGCAGTAGCTAACGCTGAAAATAATTATCAATACGATATAGACAAATTGTTTGTGACAGAAGCTTTTTGTGGAAAACAAATAATTATGAAAAGATTTAGAGCAAGAGCAAAAGGTAGGGCGGCTCCAATAGTTAAACCATATTCGAATGTAACAATTATATTAACAGAAAAACAACAGGAGATAAAACAAGATGGGCCAAAAAGTTAATCCTATAGGTTTAAGACTGGGTATAAACAAAGGTTGGGACTCTGTCTGGTATGCAAATAAAAAAAACTTTGGAAATTATTTAATAGAAGATTTCAAAATAAGAGATCATATTAAAAAAACAGTTATTAATTCTGGTGTTTCAAAAGTGATGATAGAAAGAACGTCTAAGAAATGTTTTGTGACCATTTATACCTCAAGACCAGGATTTGTTATTGGTAAAAAGGGTAGTGATATAGAAAAAATTAAGAAAAAGTTATCTGAAATTACTTCAAATGAAGTTGTTTTAAATATTAAGGAAGTAAAAAAACCTGAGACAAATAGTTTTTTAGTAGCAGAAAATATTGCACAACAATTAGTTAAAAGAGTTTCATATAGAAAAGCTATGAAGAGAGCTATGCAATCTGCACTTAGGCTTGGTGCAAAAGGTATTAAAGTGGCATTAAGCGGTAGATTAGGTGGAAATGAAATTGCAAGAACTGAATGGTTGAGAGATGGAGCAATACCTTCACACACGCTCAGAGCTGACATAGATTATGCCGAGGCTGAGGCGTTAACTACATATGGAATTATAGGTGTAAAGGTATGGATATATAAAGGTGAAATATTTACTAGGGAGTTTAGTCAGGAGACAAATAAAAATTAATTATGTTACAACCAACTAGATCAAAATATAGAAAAGCTCATAAAGGTAGAATTCATGGTGTTGCATCTAGATGCCACATTATGAATTATGGATCATATGGCTTGAAAGCTATTCAACCAGATAGAGTAATTTCAAAACAAATAGAAGCTGCAAGAGTTGCTTTAACAAGACATATGAAAAGACAAGGAAGAGTATGGACTAGAGTATTTCCAAACATACCTGTTTCAAAAAAACCTACGGAAGTAAGAATGGGAAAAGGTAAAGGATCACCAGAATTTTGGGCTTGTAGAGTAAAACCGGGCAGGATTTTGTTTGAAGTCGATGGAGTTTCAGAACAAGTAGCTAGAGAAGCGTTGTACAAAGCATCCGCCAAGCTTCCTATTAAATGTAAATTTATTAAGAGAATATAATGAAAAAGAAAGAATTGAAAAATTTAAGCAAAACTGAAATTTTTAAAAACATAGAGTCTTCAAAAAAAGATTTATTTAATTTAAGGTTTCAAAAAAATAATGGACAACTTAAAAATCCAGCAAAGTTTAAAGAATTAAGAAAAAATGTTGCTAGATTAAAAACATTGTTGAAAGGAAAAGATGCCTAAAAAAGTATTAGACGGAGTAGTTGTGAGTGACAAAGGAAATAAATCAATAACAGTAATTGTTGAGAGAAAATACCAGCACCCAACATTACAAAAAGTTGTGAAATCTAAAAAAAAATACCATGTTCATGATGAAAACAACTCTTTTAAGACTGGTGACAAAGTTAGCATAATAGAATCAAGACCAATTTCAAAAACGAAGAGATTTAGAGTTTTAGAGGAAAAAATATGATACAAGTACAAACTGAATTAATGGTTGCAGATAATACTGGTGCTAAAAAAGTTGAGTGTATAAAAGTACTAGGTGGATCCAAAAGACGATATGCAAGCATAGGTGATATAATCAAAGTTTCAGTTAAAGAAGCAATACCAAAAGGAAAAGTTAAAAAAGGTTCAGTTCATAATGCTGTGGTTGTGCGTGTTAAAAAAGGAATTCATAGGAATGATGGATCAAAAGTTAGATTTGATAATAATGCAGCAGTTTTAACAGACGAAAAAGGTGAGCCAATAGGAACTAGAATATTTGGTCCTGTAACAAGGGAATTAAGATTAAGAGGGCAAATGAAAAT
>QCGH01000016.1 GCA_003280005.1 Pelagibacteraceae bacterium AG-365-D07
TGAAAATGCAGTAATGGTAGGAATACCTGCAAGAAATATTGGGGTTTCAACTGAAGAATTCAAACCTTATGCAGTTACTGAAGAGACTAAAAAAGAAAAGAGATAGTGAAAAATTATAAAAATAATTTTATTGAAAGTATAGGAAACACACCTTTAATAAAACTTAAAGCAGCATCTGAAATAACAGGATGTAATATTTATGGTAAAGCAGAATATTTAAATCCAGGAGGTTCTGTTAAAGATCGTGCCGCCCATGCTTTAATTAAAGATGCACAAGAAAAAAAATTAATTTCTAAGGGCGGAATTATAGTAGAAGGCACCGCAGGAAATACTGGAATAGGTTTATGTTTATTAGGAAATTCATTGGGTTACAAAACTATTATTGTAATGAATGATAATCAAACTCAGGAAAAAAAGGATACTTTAAAAAATATTGGTGCTGATTTAAGACTAGTTCCACCAAAGCCTTACAAGGATGATGGCAATTATGTAAAAGTTGCTGGTAGACTAGCTGAAGAATTAAAAAGCACAAATAACTATGGTGTAGTTTGGGCAAATCAATTTGATAACACTGCAAATGCAAAAGGTCATTATGAAACTACAGGTCCAGAAATTTGGGAACAAACGGATGGTAAAATAGATGGTTTTATTTGTGCATCTGGCACAGGTGGAACTATTGGAGGCGTTAGTAGTTATTTAAAAAATAAAAATAAAGATGTTAAAATTTATTTATCTGATCCCTCTGGATCTTCACTTTATAATTACATTACAAATGGAGAATTAAAATCTGAGGGTGGTTCAATTACAGAAGGAATAGGTTCCAGTAGAGTAACTGCTAATTTTGCTCAAGCAAAAATTGATGGAGCATTTTCTATAGATGATCATGAGTCATTACCAATACTTTTTGATTTAATCAAAAATGAGGGATTAAGTTTAGGAACTAGCTGTGGTGTCAATATTGCTGGTGCTATCAGATTAGCTAAAGAATTAGGTCCTGGAAAAAACAATAGTTACTATACTCTGTGATAAATCTGATAAGTACAACTCTAAGATGTTCAATAAACAATTTCTTCAAGAAAAAGGTCTACCTTTTCCTAATTGGTTATAATAACGCATAGCTGATTTGTGACAAAAGCGTTAGAACTTATTAATCTTTAATTTACATTAAACAAATTAATTTTGAAAGGAGTTAAAATGGAAAAAGAAATATTAGTATTTGTTGATTTAAAAGAAGGGAAGTTCGAAAAATTCATGGGGTGGATGCAATCTGATGAAGGTATGACTGTAAGAAAATCAGCAGCTTATCCAGAAAAAACTATTGCATCAGTAACACCTGACAAAGGTGGAATAATGTTTAAAGTACATGTTCATAATATGGATGCGATGAAACAGTTGGTATCTGGAACACATCCAGTTGGAAAACCAATTTATGACGAATGTGTAAACAGTATGACCGCTTGGGAATTAACAAAGATGGAGATGTAATGAAAAAATTATTATTTATTATTTTATCAAGTTTATTTTTATCAAATATTGCATTAGCTGGTATGTCGGATGCTGACAAAGATAAAGCTTACGACTGTAGTGGAATTTATATGGCAAATTACTTTTTACCAAGTGGTGAAACATTTGAGTACAGTATGAAAGAAAAATCTATGGCATCTGTAAAAGTGCTAAAAACCTATGCTTTAGAAATTGGTATTAATGAAAAAGAGTGGGATGATGGGGTAAATAAAGGAGTAGATAAGCACTATGGCTCTAAATATGATGAAGCAAAAACAAATGATTGTCATTCTTTTGTGAACAAGATTGTGCCAAATGGTGAAGAAAAAGTTAAAAAAGTAATACAAACTCTGTACTAGAAAAAATATAAAGTATTAAATTATTAATATAAGATAGGAAAATTAAATATGTCTTATGGATATGCAATTTTTAATATTAATATAACTAATCAAGAAAATTATAAAGAATACATTGATAAAGTTAAACCTTTAGCAAAAAAGTTTGGTGCAGAATATATAATTAGAGGAGGAGAAAACAAGATTATAGAAGGTTCCTGGGAGCATCCAAGAACGGTGGTAATAAGATTTCCAAGTTACGAAAAGGCTTTAGAATGGTATAACTCTAAAGAATATGAGCCGGTAAAAAAAATTCGATTAGAAAATGCTCAGTCTAATGGGATAATTATAAAAGGAGCATAAAGGAGAAATAAATATGTCTATATTAGAAAAATACAGTGCTGCAATGAAAAATAAAGATGAGGCAGCGATGAATGAACTTTTGCATGATGATTTTAAATTCATAATGCATAAATCAGGAAACACATTAACTAAAAGTGATGTTATTAAATGGGCCATGAGCGGTGATATTAAACAAGACAAAACAAGAATTGTTTATGAAAATAATGAAGTTGGAATACACCATGCATTTGTAACATTCGACGATGGGAATATTGAAGCAGTAATGGCAGTTTATAAGTATAACAATGGAAAAATTGTTAGTTTAGAAACTGGTGCTACACCAATGCCAAAATAAGTGAGTAAAATTGATTTTTATTTTTCAATAGGAAGTACTTATACTTACCTAACTGTAACAAGAATTCTTGATGTTGAAAAAAAACATCAAGTAAAATTCAGTTGGAAACCATTTTCGGTGAGAGCTATAATGAAGGAAATGAATAATATTCCTTTTCCTAAAGAAAAAATGAATAAAGTAAATTACATGTGGAGAGATATTGAAAGAAGAGCTGAAGGTTATGGTTTTTTTGCAAAAACACCTGTGCCCTATCCTTTAACGGAATTCGATCTAGCAAATAAGCTTGCAATATTAGGTTTAAAAGAAGGTTGGGGAACTGAGTATGTAAGATTGACTTACAAAAGATGGTTCCAGCAAGGAAAAGAACCGGCAACAGAACCAAATATCTCAGAGATATGTAAAGAATTAGGTATTGATAAGGAAAAAGTAATTGGGAATGCAAATTCCGAGGAAATTGAAAAAGAATATTTAAAAAATACAGATAGTGCGAGAGAAAATAAAGTATTTGGAAGTCCTTCGTTCATAGTTAATAGTGAAATCTTCTGGGGAGATGATAGAATGGAAGATGCTATAGCATGGTCGAAAAGGAATGGGTAATCTTACAGCTTATATAATTTTAATAATTGCAGTAGTTCTTGGAACTGCATCAAACAGTTTTGCTAAAAGTGCTGATGGTTTTACTATGTTAATTCCTAGTATTATTACTGGTATAACAATTGTTGCTTGTATGTATACCTTATCTATTGTCATGAAATCAATCCCAGTTGGAATAACGTATGCATCTTTTGCTGGCTTATGTATAATAGCCACTTCGGTTGTAGGTGTAATTAAGTTCCAACAAATTCCCAATATATATACTTTAATTGGATTATTTTTAATAATATCTGGTGTAATAATCGTAAATTTACTTGGTAATAATTAAAATGAAACCTATGCTAGGATATTTTTTTCTTACTATTGCAATTATTTTTGGAATTGCATCAAACAGTTTTGCAAAAATTTCAGATGGATTTACAAAATTTACTCCATCAATCCTATGCATCATGTTTATGTGTATTACGATGTATTCTATATCAAAATCCATGTCATCTCTTCCAGTTGGATTTGCATATGCTACTTATAGTGGTTTAACAGTCACAGGTGTTTTGCTTTTTGCTATTTTAAAATTTAATCAAATGCCAAATATGTATGGAATTACAGGTATAATATTAATTATTATAGGTGTTATTTTCGTTAATTATCTTGGTAAGATAAATTAATTTCATTGATTTATGAGTAATAAGAAATCAGTATTAGCATATATTCTTTTAATTATTTGGCCGTTCATATTTTTTTTACCATTATCAATGGGTTACATAGTAATGGGTAATGATTTCGACTTAATTTATTATGCATATAAAAAATATATTTTTGAGTTTTGGCAAGATGGGCAACTGCCTTTTTGGTCACCATCTGAAGGTGCGGGTTTTACTTTAATTTATAATCCATTTGCTCAGTTTTTTTATATTCCTTCTTGGATACTATTTGTCATTTCAGATATTAAAAGTTCATTTTCACTTTACGATTACTTAATTTTTACAATTTTTGGAATTTCAGTTTACTCAATTGGTCAATATCAATGGTTAAAAAATTTAAAACTTTCAAAAAATTATATAATTTTTACAATTACACTTTTAGCTCCTGCAGTACTTATATTTTCAAATTTTTTGAGATTTCCTAATGCAATACATACTATTGCTTGGTTGCCTTTTTTATTATTAGGCATGAATTATAGTTTAATAAAAGAAAAAACTATAAAATCATTTTTATTAATTTTTTTATCGACTTTATTTATTTTTACAGCTGGATATCCTTATTTTATTTTTTATATTTTTATTTTTAGTTTTTTTTATTTCTTTTTCATTTTTTCTTTAAAACAGAAAAATTTAAAGAATTCTATTATTATTGTTTTTAAAAACCTAGTGCCAGTTTTTTTGTCTTTTTTAATATCATTTCCTTGGTTAGTGGGTGTTTTAAAAACTCTTGCTATAACACAAGACAGAAATTTAAGTAAATATTCGTATGCCTCAGAGACAGGTTTTAATTTAATAGATATTTTAGGATCATGGATATACCCTGTAACCGCAAACCCAGAGGGCCGATATTACTTTGGTATAATTATAACATTTATAATTATTAAATTTATTTTTGATTTAAATAAAAATTATTTTTATCTGAATCCTTTTCAAAAAAAGATAATTATTTTTTCAATACTTTTATTCATAATAATAAGTTTTTTAAGTATGTCGGAAACTAAAATCTTTCAATATTTTTGGAACAAATTTGAATTCATACAAAATATGAGAGCATGGGATAGGACCAATATATTAATGTTACCCATATTGAGTATTTTGTTAACAATAGCGCTGCCTAATTTTTTAAAAATAGCACAAAATCCAAATTCAGGAAATAATTCAAATTTATATCATTTGGTTTCATCTAATTTAATAATATTTATAATTCTGATTGTTCAGTTAACTTTATATTATAATGAGATTTTTTCTGATCATTGGCATGTATGGCAACAAAAAAGATTTATTTTTGCAGAAAATAATCTACCTTTTCCATTAAATTTTTTCGTGAAATTATCTGACGGAAGAATAAATATTATTTCAACATTATTGTTATTAATTTTCATAAATTTATTTTTTATAAAATTCTTTTATAAGAAATTTACAAACAAAATTGGAATAACAATAACTTTAGTATTAACATTGGTTATTTTTGAACAATTTTTAAATTCAAATATTCAGTGGAGTTTAAAAAATTGGAAAACTGTTGATACTCATAAGGAATTTAAAGCAAAAGATAGTTTGGAAGATTATTTTAATAAACCTAGAATTAAAACAATAGTACACGGGAATAATTATTTTAGAGATAATGCTTTTACGATAAATAATTTTCTTAATTGGGGAAATCAATTACATAATGAATTATTTTGGAAATATTTTGATAAAAATGGAGATTTAATTAATAAATTAAGCAAGGAAGACATTCAAAATGTTGAAACTTTTTTTGGATTAAATAACAGAAATAAAAAAATTTTTTTTTCGAAGGATATTGATATTGATAATATAATTGATTTTACTAAGAAGGCTGAAAAATTTGAAATTGAAAAATCAATTAATTATAAAATTAGATCATTTACCAATAATAGTATTACTATCGAATTCTTTTCAGATGGAAATGGTTACTTATCATATATTGATAATTATGATATTTTTTGGCATGCTTATCTAAATGATAAAGAGATAAAAATTTCAAAATTAATGAATACATATAAATCAATTTATTTCCAACGTGGAAGGAATATTTTAAAATTTAGATATGAACCATTTAGATACTAAAAAAAAAATATTAATTTTTATACCTGCATATAATGTTGAAAAAAAAATTTATTCAGTTGTATCTAGAATACCAAAAAATATTTTCCAAGATAACTCGATCGAAATTTTAATTATTAATGATTTTTCAACAGACAATACTACTAATGAAATTAATAGAACATTAAATGATTTTGATTATAAATTTGAAATTTATAATACTGAAAAGAATTATGGCTATGGTGGAGTACAAAAATTTGCTTTTAATTATGCAATTAAACATAAATTTGATTTTGCGATAATGTTACATGGTGATGGGCAATATGCGCCTGAGGAATTGCCAAATTTTATAAATAATTTCGATAAAGGATATGACGCTGTATTTGGTTCTAGAATGAAGTCATATAAGAGTGCGATCAAAGGTGGAATGCCATATTATAAGTTTTTTGGAAATATAACTTTAACTTTTATTCAAAATTTAATTTTAGGATCGAAAATAAGTGAGTTTCATTCAGGATATAGAACTTTTAAAGTAAATAGTTTGAATAAAATTCAATTTGAAAATAAAGCAGATTATTACCATTTTGATACCGAAATTATTATTGAATTTATTAAAAAAAAATTAAAAATATTAGAAATTCACATTCCAACTCATTATGGCGATGAAATATCTCATTTAAAATCTATCCCTTATGGAATTAAAGTGTTAATAAGCACAATTAAATCGAGATTTAAAAAATAAGTTTTAATAATGAAAATTTTTATAACAGGTATAGCTGGATTTCTCGGTGCAAATCTAGCTGATTATTATCTTAAAAAAGGTTTCAAAGTATCTGGTTGTGATAATTTAATTGGTGGTACAGTTGATAATATAAGCATTAATGATTTACAATTTTTTAAAGCTGATTGCGAAAATTTAGATGAAATGACAAAGATCATTAAGGATGTAGACGTTGTAATACATACAGCAGCATATCCTCATGAGGGTCTTTCATCATTCTCGCCTTATCTAATTTGCAAAAGTAATTATATTGGATCAGTATCTGTTTTTACTGCGGCTATTCAAAATAATGTGAAGAGAATAGTTTTTTGTTCATCTATGGCGAGATATGGTGATGTAGATCCTCCTTTCTTTGAAGAACAAAAAGTAAGGCCTGTTGACCCTTATGGTGTTTCTAAACTTGCAGCTGAACACACTTTAAAGATATTAGCAGATACCCATAATATTGAATATAACATTGCAGTACCTCACAACATAATTGGTCCAAAACAAAAGTATGATGATCCATACAGAAACGTAGTTTCTATAATGACAAATTTAATATTACAAAATAGAAGACCAATTATTTATGGTGATGGAGAACAGACTAGATCTTTTTCAGATATTGATGATTGCATATATTGTCTAGATAAATTAGTTACCGATAAAAAAATTAATCGTGAGATATTTAATATTGGACCAGATGAGGAAAATATATCGATAAATGAGTTATATAAAATTTTATGTAATAAATTACAATATAATGAACCAGCAGAATATGTTCCGGATAGACCTAATGAAGTAAAACATGCAATTTGCTCTTCAAATAAAGCTAGAAAACTATTGGGATATAAAACCTCTGTAAATCTTGACGACTCGATTCAAAAGGTGGTTGATTACATTAAATTAATTGGACCAAGAAAATTTACTTATAATTATAATTTAGAGATTAATAATGAAAAAACTCCAGATACCTGGAAAAAGAAAATATTTTAAATATTTTAATTAAAAGATTACTTCATGAAGATTATATCAAAAAAATACTCAAATCTTATTTATATACTTCTAATGGGCTTTGGTATGAGTTTATTTATGACTTTAATTATAACTTATATAAACACAGGTTTTGATGCTGGTTATCCAAAAAGATTTTTTAAAGCCTGGACAGTGGGACTGCCAATTGCAATTGCAACATCCTTAATCGTTGGTCCAATTGTCAAAAAATTTGTGGATAAAAATACAAAATAAATTTCAAGTATAATTTTATATTGTAAAAAATTATTTGTAAATTTCGTCTACCTCTACCTGATACGCATCTACTAATTTATTATTTTTATTAGCTAAGCCTACTACCGCTATCATTTCTTTGAGCATTTCATCAGTAGCTCCCTTTTTTTTAGCAGCATAAGAATGAGATTTTGTGCAATATTCACAACTATTTGTAATAGAGACAGCAACATAAATTAATTCTTTAGTAATTGGATCTAAAGCTCCTTTCCTCATAACTTGTTTTAAAGAATTCCAAGATCTTTCGAGCTCATTTGAATCATTTGCTAACATTTTCCAAAAGTTTGGAATTTCAGTAATTCCTCTAGAATTTTTAATATCTTCAAATACTTCTTTTACTTTTCCTTCTGCTTGGTTCTCTTCTATCATTTTAAAAATCGCCATTTTTTTCCTCCTTTAATTATAAATTGTCTCAATTTTTGGCATTAATCTCAATAATTCTTTAGTATATTCGTGTTTTGGATTTTCAAATAAATCTTCAGAATTAGAAATTTCACATAATTTTCCATTTCTTAATACGCCAATTCTATCACACATTTGCCGAACCACCGGTAGATCATGGCTAATAAATAATATTGTTAAATTTAATTGCTCTTGAAGATCTTTTAATAAATTTAAAATTTGTGCCTGTATACTTACATCTAAAGCAGATGTAGGCTCATCACATACTAATAATCTTGGTTGAGTAGCTAGTGCTCTAGCAATTGAGATTCTTTGTCTCTGACCACCTGAAAATTCATGTGGATATCGGGTTGAAGAATTTGGAGCTAATTCAACGGACTCTAATAAATCAAAAATATAATTTTTTAAATCCTCATTTTTAATTGAAGGATTATGAAGTTTAATTGGTTCCGCAATTATATCTTCTACTTTTAATCTGCCATTTAAAGATGAATAAGGATCCTGAAATATCATTTGAATTTGTTTTCTAAATTTCATCATTTCTTTATTACTTTTAATTTTTGTAATACAAGTTTTATCAAAATATATATCTCCTGAACTAGGTTTAAATAAATTGACAATCATTTTAGCAATTGTTGATTTTCCACTACCACTTTCACCAACAAGGCCAAAAGACTCGCCTTCCGTTATTTTAAACGAGACATCATCAACAGCCATTACAATATTTTTTGAACTTTCTGTAAAAAAACTATCATCGAATGATTTATACAAATTTTTTACTTCAACTAAATCTTGTTTAATAATTTCTTTTTTTGTCCATCTATTTAAAATTTTAATATTAGTATTATTTGTTGGCTGATTTTCTTTTTCTACAATTATAAATCTTGATATCTTTTTATTTGTGGGTGGTACTGAACTAACTAAGCTTTTAGTATATGTTTGCTTAGGTTTTGTTAAAATCTCTTTAGTTTGACCTATTTCTACAAGATTTCCATTTTTCATTACAGCTACTCTGTTAGTTGTCTCGGCGATTACACCCATATCATGAGTTATTAAAATCACTGCTAAGTTTCTTTCTTTAGTAAGTTTTTTAATCAAATCCAGTATTTGAGATTGAATTGAAACATCAAGTGCTGTGGTCGGTTCATCTGCTATAAGAAGCTCAGGTTCACAACATAATGCCAATGAAATAACAACTCTTTGCCTCATGCCTCCAGAAAATTGGTGAGGGTAATTATTAAATCTTTGTTCGGCATCTTTTATACCAACCTCTTTAAGCAAATTTATTGCTTTATCTTTAGCTTGTTTGATATCTAACTTTAGATGTGTTTGGATTGTTTCAATTAATTGCTCACCAATTGTAAAAATTGGATTTAAAGAAGTTTGTGGATCTTGAAAAATTAAACCTATTTTTTTTCCTCTATATTTAATAATATTTTCTAAATCATCATGAATATTAATTTCCCCAAGATGTATTGTTCCATTAGAAACTTTTCCAGGTTCATCAATTAAATTAATAATTGCATTTCCAACTGTACTTTTTCCAGATCCAGACTCACCTACCAAACCTAAAATTTCACCTTTGCTAACCTCAATATTAATATTTTTTGCAGCATGAACAGTTTCTCTCCTCATTTTATATTCAACACTAAGATTATTTATTTTTAAAAAACTCATTAATTTAATTTTGGATTAAGAGTATCTCTCATCCAGTCTCCTAAAAGATTGATTGAAAAAGCTAATAAAACTAAAAAAATTGCTGGAAAAAAAGTTATCCACCATTCGCCCGAAAATAAAAAATCATTACCTAATCTTATTAATGTTCCAAGTGATGGTGTAGTTGGGGGCACACCTACTCCTAAAAAACTTAGGGTTGCCTCAGCTAAAATTGCTAATGCAAGTCCAATTGTTCCAATTACTAAAATTGGTCTCATTATATTTGGTAAAATATGTTTGAACATAACAACTAAATTTGAAACTCCAATAATAGTTGACGCTGATACATAATCTTTATTTTTTTCAACAAGGGTTGCTGCTCTTGAAACTCTTGCAAACTGAGGCCATTCCGAAATTCCAATTGCAAAAATCAAAACATAAATTGCCATCTCATCATGCATTTCCCTTGAAATAATTCCTCTTGCAATTCCATCAACAAGTAAAGCCATTAAAATACTTGGAACTGTTAATTGAACATCTGTTAATCTCATAACAAACATTTCATATTTGCCCCCAAAATATCCGGCAGTTAAGCCCAACCCTACTCCTAAAACTAGACTAAATATGATTGCAGAAAAACCCACAATTAATGAAATTCTCGATCCATAAAGAATTGTTGAAAGCATATCTCTACCTTGTCCGTCTGTTCCAAGTATAAATTTAGAAAGACCATTCTCTGTCCAAGATGGTGGTGTAAATGCTTCCATTAAAGATAATGAAGATGGGTCAAAAGGATTGTAAGGAACTACGAGTTCTACAAAAAAAGAGCAAAAGAATATTATAGCAAGTATAATTGAAGAAATTATAGCTGTTGGCGACTTTTTAAAACTAAAATATACATCGCTATTTCTAATTCTGTTTAATAAATTTGATTTATTGTTATCCACTAGCTGCCTCCGCCTTCACTCTGATACGTGGATCAATAAAGTAATACAAAATATCAACAATAAAATTTATCATCACGAATACAAAAGCAATAAAAAATAGATAGGCTGACATAATTGGGATATCAACAAACTGAACGGCTTGAATAAATAAAAATCCCATGCCTGGCCATTGAAAAACAGTTTCAGTAATTATTGAAAAAGCAATTAAAGTACCAATGTTTATTCCAGCAATAGTGATCACTGGTATTAATCCATTTTTTAAGGCATGTTTATAATAAATACTTTTTTCACTTAGACCTCTAGCTTTAGCAAATTTGATATAATCTGTTTGAAGTATTTCCATCATTTCTGCCCGAACAAGTCTTATAATATATGTCATTTGAAAAAGACTGAGCGTTACTGAGGGCAAAATTATCGCTTTTAATCCTGTAGTTGTCAAAAATCCTGTAGACCAAAATCCTAAATCTACAACTTCACCTCTACCAAAAGACGGTAAAATTCCAAGAATTACAGCGAAAAGATATATGAATAATATTCCAATAACAAATGTTGGAAGAGAAACTCCTAATAAAGATATTGCTAATATAATGTCACTAAAAAAACCTTTTCGATTTATTCCTGTATAAACCCCAAGCAAAGTTCCAGAAACCAATGCAATTAGAGCTGAAATAAAAACTAATTCAATTGTAGCAGGTAATCTTTCTGTAATTAACTCTGAGACAGGTCTTCGCAGTTGATAAGAAATTCCAAATTCTCCTTTAGATGCATTTACTATAAATCTTGAAAATTGAATATGCACTGGATCATTTAAGCCTAGAGACTCTCGAAGTTGAGATCTTTCTTCATCTGATGTTTCTTCTCCAACCATGTTGTTAATTGGATCACCTACAAAATTAAATAAAGAAAAAGAAACAAAAGCAACAATCAACATAACTACTGCTGACTGAAACAGACGTTTAAAAAAATATTTTATCAATTTATGAAAGCTTAAGTTACAAGCCCTTTTTATAAAGGGCTTGTAAAGGATTAATTTAATTTACTCTAGAAAACCTAAATAATGGTTCATTATTCGGTCTTATAGGAACATCTATATTTGATTTAGATGCCCAAGAAATTACTTGGTGGTGTAAAGGAAGATAAGAAATATCATCTTTTACTATTTGCCAAGCTTTTGCGATTGCTGCATTTCTTTTATCTAAATCAACTTCGCCTTCCATAACTCTAATAGCAGCATCAACATCTGCATTACTAAAGTTAACTTTATTCCAGCTAGCTCCAGACTCATATAAGTAATGGAAAACATAGTGACTATCTAAAGTAGGAACACCCCAACCTAACATGTAAAAATCACCTTGATCATCCTTAAGTTCTTTAAAGTGTTTGCTTTTTGTTTGAGCAAATAGGTTTACTTTAACCCCTATTTTTCCAAGCATACCAACAACAGCTGTACAAATAGCTTCATCATTTACATATCTGTCATTTGGACATCTCAATTCTACTTCAAAACCATCTGGATATCCTGCATCTGCTAATAATTGTTTCGCAGCATCAACATCATAAGGAAGTCTTTTATCAAGAGCTTTTGTATATCCTGTAACACCTGGAAAAGTTATAATTCCAGCAGGCTCACTTAAACCTCTCATAACTTTTTTCTTAATAGCTTCTATATCTATTGCCTGGTAAAGAGCTTGTCTTACTTCTTTTTTCTTGAATGGATTGTCCCCAGTGTTTCCAGATCTTAATTGATCTGCAGCTTGGTCCATTCCAAGGAAAATTGTTCTCATTTGTGGAGTACTTTCAACTTTATGACCAGCAGATGAAGATATTCTATTCAAGTCTTGAACTGGAGCATCAGTAACAATATCAATTTCTCCTGATAGTAAAGCAGCAACTCTAGTTGCAGCATTTTTAATTGGAAGCAGTTGTATTTCTGTAATATTATGTTCTACATCACCCCACCATTTACTATTCTTTTTGAAAACTGTTTCCTGACCCGCATCCCAATTTTGTGGTGCTGTAGCAAAATTTTCATTTGACCATTTTTTTGACATCACAAATATATTTGATAATTGATTCAAAAGAATTGGGTTTGGTTTACTTGTTTTGATTTGAATTGTATATTTATCAATTGCTTTAACTGATGAGATGGTACTAATATATTCTTTGAAGTCTGATGTAGGTTGTTTTGCTCTTAATATGCTAAAAACAACATCCTCAGATGTCATTGGTTGTCCGTTAGAAAACTTAACATCTTCTCTTAAGAAAAAGTACCATGTATTTGGATCAACAGCTTTCCACTTTGTTGCCAATTGTGGTCCAATTGACATATCTAAACCTCTAGTAACGAGAGCTTCATAAACTTGTCTTGATACTTGAGTTGTTGGACCTTCGTTTTGTGCATGAGGATCAAGTGTTAAACTATCTCCTTGCATTGACCATTTAATAGTTTTTGCAAATACGGTATTTGAAGCAAAAATTAGAAAAATAGCCAAAAGAATTTTTGATAAAAATCTAAAATTCATTTTCCCCTCCAATATTTTTTTTTTAAAGTGTATTTAGAAATATTTGAAAAGGAAAGGTGATTTATTATGCGAGTTTTTTGAAATTTTCATACAAAATCTGGGAGAATTTATTCATATCAGCCATATTTTCTTTTGCAGATTGATCAAATTTATCTAAAGCCCCAGATCCAAGTTGATTTTCTAGTGCGGACTTATATTCAGGAACACAACCCCACTCGTTTACTGTAGTATCTTTTATTTCAATATGAAATTGTATCCCGTAAGCATGATTTTGATATTTAAAAATTTGATATTTAGTCACTGCCGAGGATGCTATTAATGTAATGTCTTTATTGTTTTCTAAATTCTTTACTTCATAAGAATGCCACTGAAGTGATTTAATTTGATTTGGGAATGATGAAAATAAACTATCCTCTTTTTTTTTATCTTCAAGAAAATCTATATTTAAAATTCCTATTTCAGATGATTCTGACCTAACAACTTCACCACCAATAACTTCTCCAAGTAATTGACAACCCAAACAGAAACCTAAATAAGGTTTTTTTAATTCAACGACAAATTCTTTTATCCTTTTTTTTTCATCTATTAGCCATGGGTAATCTTTTTCCATCCAAGTATCCATTGGCCCACCCATGCAAAACATTGCATCAAATTTAGAAAGATCATTTGGGATTTTATCACCTTCGTCTAATTCAATAGTAGTTAAATTTATATTATCTTTGATCATCAAATCTTTTATGTATCCTGGGTCTTCTATTTTAATGTGTTGTAAAACAATTACGTTTTTCATTTTAATGCTGGTTTGAGAAGTTTAAGAATTTTTAAATGATTAGATATATTATTTGAGACCACTATATTTCCAGCTAATACTGGATCTTTATTATCCCAAGTTGTAATTATACCTCCGGCAGCATTAATAATTGGTATTAAGGGGTGAATATCCCAAATTTTATTTGCACACTGGACGACAACATCTACTCTACCTTCGGCAAGTTGAGCATATGTTAATGCATCAAAACATGGAAAATGCATTTTATTTAAAAATTTTTTAATTTTCAATTGCTTATGGATAGGTAGCCATCCATGAAAGGCTGCGGCTAATTTTATATTTTTAAAATTAATTTTTTTGTTTACTTTCAACCTTCTTTTTTTTTTGTTTTCATAAACATAGGCGGTAGTTTTATTTATATTCATATAAAATTTTTTCAGTTTAGGAAAATTTGCCAAACCTAAGACTGGACTACCTTTATGATTAAGTGAAATTAAATTACTCCAAGTTGGGTTACCTAGAACATATGATCTAGTCCCATCTATAGGATCAATGACCCATGAAAACTCACTTTTGCTTTTGCTTTTACCAAATTCTTCTCCAATAATTTGGTGAGTCGGAAATTTTTTTTTTATCTCTTTTCTTATGAATTTCTCAAAAGCTTTATCAGATGTTGTTACTGGATCATATCCTTTACCTTTAAGCTTATTGTAAACAACAAAGTTTTTATCTAATTTTTTGTAGTAAAATCTTGTTAATTTAAAGGACAAAGATTTTAAAAAATTTGAATATGTTCGATAACTTTTAGAGTCCATTTTTACTTCTTACTATTTAATTTATCTTGATTAAAGCGAAATTTTAAATAATCCTTAGGGTTAAATGAAAATAGAACTCATAGATAATAAAAAAGTTATTATAGAAGCTAACGGATCAAAAAAAGAGATACATCCATTTTGGTTAAGAGAAAGAGTTTCTGAAAGCGAACATCTGGACCCGGGTACACAACAAAGATTATTTGACCCCGCAACTATGAATTTTAAAATTGATATTGATGAAGCTAATATTGATGGAGATTATTTGAATATAAAATTTAACGACGGTATTAGCTCTAAATATGAAATTAAAAAATTGTCATCTGAATTTGCCGGTATCGATAACGAGTTAGAATCAATAGAAAAAGTTAAATGGGATTGCAATCTCAAAAATATAAAAAATTTTGAATATAAAGATGGATTTTTTGATACTAAAGAAATGTATGAGATGCTTATTTCATTTTATAAATATGGTTTTGTAATAATAAAAAATATCCCAATAAAAAATAATTTCCTTATTGAGTTTGGAAATTCTATAGGAAGTGTGAAAAGAACAAATTTTGGAGAACATTTTGATGTAAAATCAAAACCTAATCCAAATGATTTGGCATATACAGGTCTTCATTTAACGCCTCATACTGATAACCCATATAGAAATCCTCTTCCTCCATGTATTCAAATTCTTCATTGTATTGAAAACGAAGTAAGCGGTGGTTATTCAACATTAGTTGACGGTTATACAGTTTCTGAAATGCTTAAGAAAGTAAAACCAGAATATTACGATATTCTTTCATCTGTAAAAGTACGATTTAGATTTATTGATAAAGATGTTGTTTTAGAAAGTTGGTCAGAACTAATTCACCTAGACCACAATAAAAACTTTAAAAGTGTAAGATTTAGTACACGTTTAGACTATGTTCCAATTTTAGAAAAAAAAGAATTAGAACTTTATTATGAAGCAAGAAAATATTTGTCTGACTTATATAATTCAGATAAATACCGAATAGAATTTAAGTTGATGCCTGGTGATCTAATGATGATGGATAATCATAGATTATTACATGGAAGAACAGCATTTAACCCCAATGAAGGAAGAAGATTTTTACAAGGGTGTTATCTAGATTTCGATAGTACTGAAGGTAAATTAAGACATCTAAAAAGAAAGTTTGGAATAAATTAAATATAATTTAAATTTTTTTAAAAGCTAAAGTTTTTGAAAGATAAGCGTTCTTAGAGTAATACATTTTTAAACCAAACTTTTCAGCATTATTCACCAAGTCTTCTCTTATATATTTTGAATAATAAGGTTCATGTGTTGAATACGGAAAAAATTCAAGTAATGGATCAAGAATATAATTATCTCCAAGCTGAAGTGAGTCTGTTAAAATAAAAATTCCATCTTTTTTAAGTACTCTAGATATTTCTGAAAAAATCTTTGATCTTATCGCAGATGGAACCTCATGAAATAAGTAAACTGAATTTATAATATCGAAAGATTCATTTTCAAATGGTAAATCTTCTCCTTTGCAATTTTTGAAATTTATATCTGTAAATTTTTTTAATTTTTTTTTTGCAACATCTAAATATGCTTTAGAAATATCTGAACAAGTAATATTTAATTTGGGAAAATTATACTTTATCGTTTTTATAAACTCGCCTGAGCCTGTTCCGATATCTAAGAAACTAAGATTTGGATCTCTAGCATTTAAATATTCAATTATAGGCAATAAAGAGAATCTTCTCATTGTAGCTGCTGAACCAGAAAATAATGTTTCTACTTGAAATTCATACAAATTAGCTGAATTTTCGCTTAGATATCCATCAGTTTGGTAATGAAAATTTCTTAAAAAGTATTTTGGTAGATCTTCATTTTTTTCATTTAAATCATTAAATTTTTTTTCAGTTCTTCTTTTGTCAATTTTAGGGAGATCCATAAAAAAATTAAAACTCCCTTTAACTATATTGGCAAAGTCATTCACATTATTTTTTGGAATTTTATACTTATTTTGATTTATATATTTTCTTTCTTCATTAAATAATTTTAACATTTCATAGAATAATTTTTTACCTGATGGCATCTTTTTAAAAAAAGGCGGAGGATTTTGGCGATCAATTTTGATTGGTGTTGCGTATTTAAATGAAATTAAATAATGTGTAGAATACCAAACAAACTTTGTTGACTGGCCAATTAAATAACTTAAGGACATTTTTTAATTATAACCCTTAGCCAAGTTTTTGTAAAATAGGAAAATATTCAATTAAATAAAAACCTAATGCTTGTAATTGGTTTGTTAAAATAAGAACCCCAGTTACTAAAAGCAAATATCCACTAATATTTACAATTAATTTCATTTTTGATTTCAGTTTATTTGAAACACCTATAAATTTTTGAATCAATAAACCTGAAAGAATAAAAGGAATTGCTAAACCAAATGAATAAAAACATAATAAAATTATACCTCTAATTAAAGATTCTTCTGTAGTTGCTAAAACTAATATTGAACCTAAAATTGGACCAATACACGGTGTCCAACCAAACCCAAAAGCCATGCCTAATAAAATTGGTCCAAAAAAACTATTATTATTTGATACCTGAAATCTTTTTTCATAATTAAAAAATTTTAAATTTAAAAAACCTAAAATATGTAACGAAAAAATTATTATTATTATTCCTGCGGCTATTCTTAATTCGTTTGAATAACTTAAAAATAACTGTCCAATAAATGTAGCGGCTGCACCAAAAAGTATAAATACAATTGAAAAACCAAGTGTAAAAAATATTAATGGAGAAAGCTTAATTTTTGTTTCTAAAAGTTCATTATATGTAGTTCCAGATATATATGAAATATAACCAGGAATTAGTGGTAGTACACATGGTGATAAAAAACTAATTAATCCTGCACTAAAAGCTATTAATAACTCAGTCATATCATCCAGTATTTTTCATTGCTGCAGAAATTCCAGCTATAGATGTCATTAATGCATCATTCAAATATTTTTTATTTTTTAATTTTTTTTTCTCTTTTAATTTTTTTATGACAATTGGTTGTATTATATTTAATACTTCGGAATATATATTTCGTACAATAACCGATGTCCTATATTTTTTTCTACTATTTAGAATTTCTTTAGGTGTAATATTGGTATTTAATCTTTTAATCTCTTTAAATTGGAATCTTAATTTTTTACCAACCCTTTTTAAGTTTTCATCGGCCAAGTATTGTTCATAAATTTTAGATATATTTGGATCAACTTTAGAAATAACCATATCTAAAATATCAAGCATTGAATTAAAAAAAGGCCAATTCTTTTCCATATCAAATAAAGTATTTCTAAATTTTTTAATATATGAATATCTAAGAGCTTCAGCGCTGCCAAGCCAAGCTGGTAACATTAGTCTAATTTGTGTCCATGCAAAAACCCAAGGAATTGCTCTCAAACTTTTTATATTGTCAGTTTTTTTTCTTTTTGATGGTCTAGATCCAATTGATAGTTTACCAAGAGCAACGTGTGGTGTAACAGTTTTGAAATACTTAATAAATTCGGAACTTTGATTTATATTTTTTCTATAAGAACTTTTTGAAATTTCTGACATTTTTTCAATTAAATTTCTCCATTTTTTTTTTGGTACTGGTGGTGGATTTAAAGAAGCCTCTGTTACAGCTCCTATGTAACTACATAAATTATATTTAGCTAATGGTTCATACCCATATTTTTGTTGAATGACTTCACCTTGGTCTGTAATCCTTATATTTCCATTAACAGAATATGGTGGTTGAGACCTAAGAGTTGCTTGAATTGGCCCTCCCCCTCTGCCAGCTGAACCACCTCTTCCATGAAAGAATGTGACATTAATTTTATATTTTTTTGCTAACTTAACTATTTCTTCTTGTGCTTTATATTGATTCCAACTTGCACATATTTTACCAGCATCTTTACTTGAATCGGAATAACCTATCATAACCTCTTGATTATTTTTTATAAGATTTCTATACCAACTTTGAGAAAATAAAGTTTCCATTATTTTTTTTGAATTTATTAAGTCATCCAAGGTTTCAAATAAAGGAACCACTCTCAATTTATCTTTAATTTTTGCTTCTTTTTGTAAAAAAGAAACTGATAAAATATCTGAAGCAGATGTAGTCATTGATATAACATAAGCACCTAAACACTCTTTTGGCTCATTAGATAATATTTTAAATGTTGACCAAACTTCTTTATTTTCTTTTTTTTTAAAGTTAAATTTATTTATAAAGTTTCTTTTTGAAGTTAAAGCTGATTTAAAAAATTTTAATTTATCTATCTCACTTAATTTATAGTATCTTTTGTTGAATTTTTTTAAAAAAAATTCATCTAATAATTGACTATGCCTAGCTGACTCCTGACGTATATCCAATCTTGCTAAATTTATACCAAAACACTTGGCTCTTCTCATTAAATCAAGAAGTTCACCACTTGCTATATTCTCACATTGGTTTTGCTCAAGCGATTCTCTTACTACTCTAAGAGGTTTTAAAATTTCTTCCCTTGTTTTTAAAAGCTTAGTTTGATCTAAAGGCTGACCATTTACTAAATGTTGCTCAATTGATCTATGAGTTTTACGCATTTTATCTCTTAAAGGTCTTAAATAAACCCTATAAGGTTCAAAAGATTTGCCTACAGCTTTAGTTATTTTATTTGAACATTTTTCCATAGAATAAGATCTAATTATTTTTGTTAATGACTTCTCATATAACTTTGCCGCCTCCCATCTTGATAATAAGATTACTTCCTTTGTAACTTTTGCGGTTACATTAGGATTTCCATCTCTATCTCCACCCATCCATGAGCCAAATTCGATAGGGTTAAAGTTTTTTGGAAGACTTTTATTCATATTTTTTAAAAAAATAGAGTTTAATCTCCTATAAACCTTAGGAATTGTTTCCCATAAACTATCTTCTATAATTGCTAATCCCCATCTAGCCTCGTCAAATGGTGAAGGCTTGAATCTTTTCAGATCATCAGTATTCCAAATTATTGTTAACTCATCGTAAAGTTTTTTATTCAAATTTTTTGTTTTGGAAGGAAAGTTTTTAAGCAAATCTTTTTGTTCAAGAATTTCTGTTATATTATGATATTTTTGAATTAAAGTTCTACGTTTTACTTCTGTAGGATGTGCCGTTAATACAATTCCAATATTTAAATTTTTTGCAAAATTATAAATTTTGTTATTTGATACTTTTGTATTTTTAAAGAGTTTTTCAAATATTTCTTCAATAAAAATATTCTTACTATTTATATTTTTTTTATTTTCGTATTCATTTAAATTTCTTGATACATCAACTAATTCAGCCAGATTTAAAAGATTCATGAAATGGGTAAAAGCTCTTGTAATTTTTAAAGTTTTTTTTGGATCAAGTTTAATTAAAATTTTTGAAATATTTTTTTTTGATTTATCTGATTTTAAGTTAAATTTGTTTGTTTTTGACAATTTTCTAATTTTCTCAATTAACTTAAAAAAATCTTTTCCCTCTTGATCTTTTATAACTTTGCCAAGAACAATGCCTAAATATCTTACATCTTCTCTTAATGATTTAGTGGGTATTCTATCGTAATAAAGATCTCTTTTTATCATTGAGCAATTTTGATAATGTTTTTAATCTTTGTAGGCAACAACACTATGTTTTTGATGTCCTAATTTATCAATACCTAAAACTACTTCTTCACCACCTTTTAAAAAACGTGGTGGTTTCATGTTCTCTCCAACACCTGGTGGAGTGCCCGTACAACAGATATCTCCAGGGTGCAAACTCATACAAGAACTCATATATGATACTAATTCTTTTACACCAAAAATCATTTTCTCTGTATTTCCAGTTTGCATTCTTTCTCCGTTAACATCTAAATACATATTTAATTTATCAAAGTCCGCCAATTCATCTTTTGTAACTATGTATGGACCAATCGGACCAAATGTATCAAAACCCTTACCTTTATCCCAGGTCAAACCTTTATTTTTTTGATAATTTCTTTCACTTACATCATTTACTAAAAAAAAACCTAAGACATGCTCCAAAGCATTTTCAACAGTAACATTAAGTGCCCTTTTTCCAATTACAAAACCTAATTCAACTTCCCAATCTGTATGTTGTGAACCTTTAGGAACAATAATAGGATCATTTGGTCCAACAATGCAACTTGTAAACTTAGAAAATATAATTGGCTCTTTTGGTATTGGAAGGTTTTGTTCTTCAGCATGATCCTTAAAATTCAATCCTATTCCAATAAATTTAGAAGGTTTTGAGACACAAGCACCTATTCGTAGGTTTGGATCTAACTTTGGTAAATCATTAGTATTTATTTTTTTAATTTTGTCGAAAATATCAAAATTTAATGTTTCAGGGTTTAAATCATCGATTACTGAGGATAAATCTCTAAAATTATTTTGATTATCAATTATAGCTGGTTTCTCAGATCCAATATTACCTAATCTTAACAATTTCATAAGATTTAATTATATAAATTAATAATTAATATTTCTACCTAATCTTGCCGCACCCCTTACTCCACTAGCATCCCCAAACTTTGGTTTTAAAAAGATGCCCTCAAATTCATTTCCAGCAACAAATTTTCTAACTTTTGATTGAATTTCATTAAAAAAATTAATTTCATTAGATAAGCCACCACCAAAAATAAAAACATCTGGATCTAAAATATTTACCACTGAAGCTATTGCCATAGATAGATTATCTTTAAATTCCTCAATAGTTTTTTCAGCATCAAGATCATGTTTTCTGTAAAGCTCAAATATTTCATGGGCCTTTAGATCTTTTTTAAATTCTTTTTTAAATTTTTTTGATAAACTTAATCCTGAAATTGAACTTTCGATTTCTCCTTCTCTTAAATTTGTTTTTTTTATTTTTGATTCCTTGCCAACTAATGGAAGTTGGTTATGTCCCCACTCGCCTGTTATACCATGTGGACCTGAGACAATCTTTTTATCAATTACCAAACCTCCGCCAACACCTGATCCCAAAATTATTCCAAATACAATTTTGTAATGTTTTCCTGATCCGTCTATAGCCTCTGATAAAGTAAAACAGTTAGCATCATTTTCACAAAATATTTCTCTACCGATAGCCTCACGTAAGTCTTTTTGAAAAGGTTTGTTGTTTATCCAATCACAGTTTGGCGAATTTTTAATTAAACCCGTATGAATAGAATGTATACCTGGATGACATACTCCAATTGGTACTTCTTTTCCGATATTTAATTCAATTTTTTTTACAATCTCATTTATACTTTTAATTATTGACTTGTAATCTTTTGGGCAATCTATTCTGGATCTACCTGTCTCCTCTCCATTATCATGTAATAAAATATATTCGATTTTTGTTGCACCTACATCAATTCCAATTTGCATAATTATTTTAATATTTTTTTTATTTCTTTTTGCGAAAAATGTTTAGGTATTTTACAAGTAGTACTCATTTTAATTGGTTTATTAGTTTTTGCTGAAATCATTGTAGATTGTATTAAGTCTAAGACATGAACTGAAACTTCTCCATTACATCTATGTATTTTTTTATTTTCAATACAATATGCCATCTCAGCTAAACCAACTCCTCTATAATTTGCATTTGTTGGGGACTCATTTGCTCTCGAACTTTGAGTTCTGATATTTATTCTTCCAAGCGGCATTTTTGTCGTCTTAAATTCTTTCCAAGGGCTACCCAATTTTTTACAAACAAAAACTGAACCACCAAACATATTTGGATCAGGAACTATCATAGAACCTTTAGTTCCATATAATTCAATATGATTTCTCTGATGAGCTATTACATCAAATGATAAAGTTAATCTTATAATGCTATTGTTTTTAAATACTATAGTGGTGAAATATGTTGTTGGACATTCAACTTTTATTTTTTTTCCTTTTTTTGGACCAATCCCAATAGTTCTGAAGCTTGCACCTTTCATTAAACTTGCTGCTTTTACTTCTTTTGCCGGACCAAGTAAATTTACAAGAGCTGTTAAATAATACGGTCCCATATCAATTACAGGTCCTCCTTCCTTTTTTGCAAACCATGGTTCAGGGTTTGGATGGTATGATTGAACCCCTGGAAAAGCAAAAATTGCATTTCCTAAATTTACTTTACCAATAATTTTATTTTCTAAAAGTTCTTTAGACTTTTGATTTCCACCACCTAAAAAGGTATCTGGCGCGTTACCCAAATAAAGTTTTTTTTTCTGGGAGATTTTAAGCAATTCTTTTCCCTCGAAAAGATTAATAGATAAAGGTTTTTCAGAGTAAACATGTTTGCCGTTTAGTAATGATTTTTTTGCAATTTTAAAATGAGCCTTAGGTGGAGTTAAGTTTAAAATTATTTCAATATTTTTATCCTTAATTAAATTATTTACAGGTAAATTCTCTATATTATATCTTTTAGCGCACTTTTTAGCAGCTTCATTATTAATATCTGCACATTTAATAATTTTAAAGTTATTAAAGTATTTATGTGCTCGAAAATATGTTTCAGCTATATGTCCACAACCAATCAGACCTACCTTAAATATTTTATTCATTTAAGATTATACGCCCTGTCTTTGCTTTGATTTACCTTCTTTATGAAGTTTTAAAGCCTCTTCATTTTCTTTGGTTTTAGGTATCTCGAGTGTTGGGCTCTCCCAGTATGCAGAACCCTCTAACCACTGATAAGAATGTGTTTTAATTGAAATTACATAAGTAATTTTCGATTTCTTTGCTCTTTTAAAAGCTTCTTCTAACTCACTTATAGTGCTTACTTCTTCAGATTTTGCGCCCATACTCTCTGCGTGTTTTGCAAAATTTACATTTACCAAATTTGAAATATTTGAAGATTCAAAAAGACAATTAAATTCTTTACCACCTTTAAATAATTGAAGTCTATTTATAACTGCATGACCTCCATTATCGCATACTATAATTATCAATTTATTATTTGTGATAACTGATGAATAAATATCAGAGTTATATAAAAGATATGATCCATCACCTACGAATGCTATTACTTCTTTCTCTGGATTTGCCATTTTTACTCCAAGTGCTCCTGAAATTTCATAACCCATACAACTAAAACCCCATTCGGTTTCATGAGTGTTTAGTTCTCTTGGTCTCCAAATTTGAACTACCTCACCAACTAAACCTCCGGCGGCAGTTACAGCTATATCTGATGAGTTTGAATTTCTATAAACTGCTCCAACAGCATGTGCGTAACTTGGTAACTTCTGATTTGTTGGTCCACTTTCTTTATCAACATATTCGTTCCAGGATTTTAATTCATCTCTTGATTTTTTATACCAATCTTCTGGTGCTTTCCAATTTCCCAATGCTTGAGATAATTCATTTAAAGTTACTTTAGCATCTCCTATCACTGACTGTGCCATATGTTTGTTTGCATCAAATCTTGAAACGTTGACTGAAACTAGAGAAAAGTTAGGATTTTCAAAATTAGCCCAAGAACCCGTAGTGAAATCTCCAAGTTTAGTTCCTACGGCAATTGCAAGATCGGTTTTTTTTGCAAAATTATTTGCTGCCTTTCCGCCTAATCCGCCTATTGGTCCTAAAAAATGAGAATGATCTCTTTTCATTGTAGAGTATCCCATTACAGTTTGTGTTACAGGTATGTTATGTTTTATAGCAAAGTTAGATAAATCTTCCATTGCATCAGAATAAAAAACCCCTCCACCAGAAATTATGATTGGATTTTTAGATTTTTTTATTTTTTCAACCGCCTCTTTAATTTGAAAATCATCAGGACGGGGTCTTCTTATATTATGAATTCTTTCTTTAAAAAACTCTTCTGGATAATCAAAAATTTCACCTTGAATATCTTGACTTAAAGAGATACATGCTGGACCACAATCTGCTGGATCTAACATTACTTGAATGGCTTGTGGTAAGGTTTGTAAAATTTGTTCTGGCCTTGTTATTCTATCAAAATATCTTGTAACAGGTTTAAAAGCATCATTTTGAGTTATGCTTGGATTATTAAAGTGCTCAACTTGTTGAAGAACAGGATCAGGTATTCTATTTGCATAAGTATCACCTGGTAAAAATAGAATTGGTAATCTGTTGCTCATTGCAACTGCAGCAGCAGTAACCATATTTGTTGAACCAGGTCCAACAGAACTTGTTGCTACAAAAATTTGTTTTCTTCTTTTTGCTCTAGCGTATGCTATGCCAGTTAAAGACATGTTTTGTTCGTGATGACCTCTATATGTTGGAAGGCTTTCTTTGTTTTCCTCTAATGCTTGGCCTAAACAAGCTACATTTCCATGACCAAAAATTCCAAAAGCACCAGCAAATAATGGTTCTTTTTTACCATCAATTAGAATTTTTTGTGCAATTATATGTTTTACAATTGCATGCGC
>QCGH01000017.1 GCA_003280005.1 Pelagibacteraceae bacterium AG-365-D07
ATATCAAAAAAATACAACTAAAAAGTTACCTTTTTAACAAAAGTGTAACAATTCTGTAATATTAAAGATTCAATAAATTTATACGAGTCAATCATCTTTTAATTAATAAATAACGAAAGGATTAAAGATAATGAAAAAACTAACTATAGTAATTGCTTCTTTAGTTGCACTTTCAATTGCAACTGTTGCTCAAGCAAGAGATCAAATTAAGATAGTTGGTTCTTCTACAGTATTCCCTTATGCAACAGTTGTTGCTGAAAGATTTGGTGGTTCAGGATTTAAAACTCCTGTAATCGAGTCTACTGGTACTGGTGGTGGAGCTAAACTATTCTGTGCTGGTGTAGGTGAACAACATCCAGATATTACAAATGCATCAAGAGCTATGAAAGATAAAGAAAAAGCTCTATGTAAGAAAAATGGTGTTAATGATATCGTTGAGATCGTAATTGGTAACGATGGTATTACATTAGCTTACAGCAAAGATGCAAAACCAGTAAACTTTACTAAAGAACAATTATATTTAGCACTTGCTGCTCATACAGTTGTTGATGGTAAATTAGTTCCAAATATTTATAAAACTTGGGACCAAATTGACCCTAGCTTACCAAAACAAAAAATTTCAGTGATGATCCCACCAGGAACATCAGGAACTAGAGATGCTTGGAATTCTTTAGTAATGAAAAAAGGTATGACTAAAGAAGCTAAAGCTCTTTATAAAGCTGGTTTTGAAGCTGGAAATAAAAAATACAAAAAACCTCAAAAACTTTACAGAGAAGATGGTGCTGCTATTGAAGTTGGAGAAAACGATAGTTTAATCATCCAAAAGTTAACTCAAGATAAAGAAATGTTTGGTTTCTTTGGTTTCAGTTATTTCTTAGCTGCAAAAGATAAATTGCAAGCAGCAAGTATTGATGGTGGACAACCGTCATTAAAGTCTATTCAAGACTACAGTTATGCTGTTGCTAGACCTTTATTCTTCTACGTGAAAAAAGCACACGTTGGAGTAATTCCAGGCTTACATGAGTTTGTGAAAGAATTCACAACTAAGAAAGCTATTGGAAAAGGTGGTTACTTAGCAGACATTGGTTTAGTGCCATTAGACTCTAAGTTGTATAAAACAACTAGAACTAATGCTACGAAGCTAGTTGCTATGGGTAATTAATTATTCCTCAGTTAACAAATGATTAAAAAGGGGGTCTTTTTAGACCCCTTTTTTTTAAAAAAAAGAGTAAAGTCCTCACTTAAGGAGATTCTGTGAACTTAATATTATTTACATTTATTGTTCTTCTAGGTTTCACAAGCTATTATTTTGGACGCAAAAAAGCATATACAATTCAATCTACAAAAAAAAGATTAACCGCATTACCACAATTTTATGGTTATTATCTTGCAATCTGGTGTGCAATACCAGCCTTTATAATTTTTTCATTATGGGCAATTTTTGAGCCCACAATTGTAAAACTATTAATCTTAAGTGATTATTCAAATCAAGGTTATCTTGATGATGAATTAAATTTATTATACGAAAAATCAAAAGCATTGTCTCGAGGGCAATTCACTGGAGAAATTACACCTTTTATTGAAGCTTCAGCTGAAAAATATTTAAGTCTTCGATCAATAGCTCAAAGTTCAAAAGTTGTTATAGTATTATCTGCAATTATTGCCTCTGTTGCTTATGCGTATAAAAGAATTTCATCTAATTCTAGAACAAGAGAACCAGTTGAAAAATTTTTGAACGCAGTTTTATTTACAGCTTCTTTAGCTGCAATATTAACTACTGTTGGAATAGTTTTCTCACTTATATTTCAAACTATAGATTTTTTTAAAGTAATTCCATTATTTGATTTTGTCTTTGGAACTCACTGGTATCCAGCAAAAGCTTTTGTTAGAGATTCTTCTGAGGCTTTAGATCCGACAATGTATTCAGATACTTTTGGAGCAGTCCCTATTTTTGCAGGTACTTTTTTTATTGCATTTATTGCTATGTGCGTTGCTATCCCAATTGGATTAATGAGTGGAATTTATTTAGCTGAATATGCATCAACTAAAGTTAGACAATATGCAAAACCATTAATTGAAATTTTAGCTGGTATACCAACAGTTGTTTATGGTTTTTTTGCTGCCCTAACTGTTGGACCATTTTTGAAAGAATTAGGAACTTCAATGGGTCTTGAAGTTTCAGCTGAAAGTGCTTTAGCAGCAGGAGGGGTAATGGGTATTATGATTATACCATTTATTTCAAGTTTAAGTGACGATGTAATTACAAGTGTGCCTCAAAGTTTAAGAGATGGAAGTTACGCTATGGGAGCAACTAAATCAGAAACAATTAAGAGAGTTATTTTTCCCGCGGCATTGCCGGGGATAGTTGGATCTATTTTACTTGGTGTTTCAAGAGCTATTGGAGAAACAATGATAGTTGTTATGGCCTCTGGTTTAGCTGCTAATTTAACTTTAAATCCTTTAGAGTCTACTTCAACGATTACAGCTCAAATTGTAGTTATTCTAATTGGTGACCAAGCTTTTGGCGACCCAAAAACGCAAGCTGCTTTTGCTTTAGGTATGTCATTATTTTTAGTAACACTTTGTTTAAATATTGTGGCCTTGAGAGTAGTTAAAAAATATAGAGAAAAATATGAATAAAAATAAAGAACAATTATTAAATAAAAGATATAAAGCTGAACAGCGATTTCGCTTATACGGTCTGAGTGCAATTTTTATGGCACTTTTATTTTTAACAATCTTTATTTTTAAAATTTTTTCAACTGGCTATTCAGCTTTTCAAAAAACATGGCTTATTGTTCCAGTAACTTTCGATGCTGAATTAATGATGTTAGACCAAAATCCTTCTAAAGAAGATTTACAGGACGCTGATTATTACGATATAGCATTAAAATCAATGGCTGATTTAGATCCAAACGCCAATGAAGATCAAGAAAATGAATTGAAGAGAATGGTGTCTTATTTTTTTGAAAAAGAAATTAAAAATGAACTTTTAAATGACCCTAATTTAATAGGAAAAACAAAGGAAGTTTATCTAACTGCTTCAGATGATTTAGACCAAGTCTTTAAAGGAAATTATCCAAGAGATTTACCTGAAGACCAAAGAAGAGTAAGCGATTATCAATTAAAAATTTTTGATCAACTTGTTGCAAATGGTAAGGTTGAAAGTAAATTTAATATAAGTTTTTTTACAAATGCTGACTCAAGAGAAGCTGAGCTAGCTGGAATAGCAAGTTCATTTATGGGCTCAATTTTTTCTATACTTGTTTGTTTAATGATAGCTTTTCCTGTTGCGGTTCTAGCTGCAATCTATCTTGAAGAATTTGCCCCTAAAAATAGATTTACTGATTTTATTGAAGTAAATATAAACAACTTAGCAGCGGTTCCATCTATAGTTTTTGGTCTATTAGGGTTAGGAGTTTTATTGGCTATATTTCAATTACCAAGGTCTACCCCATTAGTTGGAGGTATCACTTTGTCCTTAATGACCTTACCAACAATAATTATAGCTGCTAGAGCATCTTTAAAAGCGGTTCCACCAAGTATAAGAGAGGCAGCACTTGCTATGGGAGCAAGTCGAATGCAAACCACAATGCATCATACAGTTCCTCTTTCTATGCCTGGCACGTTATCAGGAACAATAATTGGTTTAGCTCAAGCTTTAGGAGAAACTGCACCCCTAATTTTAATTGGAATGGTTGCTTTTGTTAACACGATACCTGGATCACCCATGGATCCTGCTGCAAGCTTACCAGTTCAAATTTATATTTGGGCTGAAAGTGCTGAAAGGGGATTTGTAGAAAAAGTTTCGGCATGTATAATGGTCTTACTTGGCTTTTTAATAATAATGAATTTATTTGCCCAAATAATAAGACATAAGTTTGAGAAAAAATGGAGTTAAAATGATAAAGATTAAAGCAAAAGATGTTGATGTTTTTTATGGAAAAAAACAAGCACTCTTTAATATAAGTTTAGATATTGAGGAAAATCAAGTAACGGCATTAATTGGTCCATCTGGTTGTGGTAAATCAACTTTCCTAAGATGTCTTAATAGAATGAATGATGTAATTGATATCTGTAGTGTTAAAGGAGAAATTTTAATTAATGATTTTAATATCAATGATAAAAGTTGTGATGTCGTAAGACTAAGAGAAAAAATTGGTATGGTTTTTCAAAAACCCAATCCTTTCCCAAAAACTTTATATGAAAATGTATCTTACGGTCCAACAATTCATGGTATGGCTCAATCAAAACAAGAAATGGATGAAATTGTTGAAAATAGTTTGAAAAAGGCTGCACTATGGGAAGAGGTAAAAGATAGGTTGCATGAACCTGGAACTGGATTATCTGGAGGACAACAGCAAAGACTTTGTATTGCTAGAGCGATTTCTGTAAGACCTGAAGTTATATTAATGGATGAGCCTTGTTCAGCATTAGATCCAATAGCAACAGCACAAATTGAAGAATTGATTGATGAGTTAAAAAAAGAGCACACAATAATAATTGTAACTCATTCTATGGCTCAAGCAGCACGTGTTTCTCAAAATACAGGTTTTTTTCATTTAGGACAATTGATTGAACATGGATCTACTGATAAAATATTTAAGAATCCTGATAATAAAAAAACGCAAGATTATATAACAGGGAGGTTTGGATAATGTCTGAAGCACCACATACAGTTAAATCTTACGAAGAAGAACTAAAAAATCTTAATGCTAATATAATTAAAATGGGAAGTGCATGTGAAGATTCTTTAGGTAAAGCAATTCAAGCCATTACAACAAGAGATAACAATATTGCAGAAGCTGTTATTCAAGAAGATGAAAAAATAGATAAATATGAGACTTTAATTGAACAGCAAGTTGTGAATTTAATTGCTTTAAGACAACCTATGGCAATTGATTTAAGAGAGACAGTAACGGCTTTGAAAATGTCTTCAGATTTAGAAAGAATAGGTGATTTGGCAAAAAATATATCCAAGAGAACACTTTTGCTTAATGAAAATCTTCCAAAGAATTTGGTAGACGCATTGAATAGAGTAGCTACCAATGTTCAAAAACAATTAAAATCAATATTAGATGCTTATCTAGAAAGATCTGCGCCAATGGCAGTAAATGTTTGGGAAAGTGATGAGCAAATAGATGATCTAACAAATCTTTGTATGCAAGAAGTTATAAAATATCTTAAAGAAAATGAAAAAAATTTAGAAGATGGAACCCATTTATTGTTTGTAACTAAAAACATAGAGCGTATTGGTGATCATACTACAAATGTTGCAGAACAAGTTTATTATTTAGTTAAAGGCGAATATTTAGAAGGTGATAGACCCAAGGGAACAGAGCCAATTGTAACCGGAGAAAAATGATTTATGACAGCTCATGTTTTCATAGCTGAAGATGAAGCATCAATTGTTAGTTTGTTAAAGTACAATCTTGAAAAAGAAGGTTATAAAGTTAGTCATTCAGAAAATGGAGAAGATGCTCTTAAACAAATAAAATCAAAACAGCCAGATTTAATATTAATGGATTGGATGTTACCAGAATTATCTGGTGTTGAAATTTGTAAAAACTTAAAAAAAGATAATAAGTTTAATGATATTCCTGTCATTATGTTAACTGCAAAAGGAGAGGAAGAAGACAAATTAAAAGCATTTGATACAGGTGCAGATGATTATGTAACTAAACCTTTTAGTCAAAAAGAATTGAATGCTAGAATTAAATCTTTATTGAGAAGATCTAAACCTCAATCATCATCAGACATTGTAGAATTTACTGATTTAAAAATAGATCGGATTACAAAAAGAGTTTATAGAAAAGATAAAGAAATTACTTTGGGTCCAACTGAATTTAAACTCTTAGATTTTTTTATCAAAAATCCAAAAAGAGTTTATTCAAGAGAACAACTCTTAAATAATGTTTGGGGAGAAAACATATACGTTGAGTCACGAACGGTTGATGTACACATAAGAAGATTAAGACAAGCAATTAACATACAAAATACAAAACCTTTGATTAGAACAGTTAGGTCAGCTGGTTATTCTTTAGAAACTTGAAGATCTTTGGGCCTTATAAATTCTTTTAATACTCCTTTTTTCTCAACTTCATTCCAGGATTTAATATCAAACTCAATTTTTGCAAATGCTGCTGTTGGGAATTTATAATTCATTAGTTTAAAATTATTCGTTTTATGATTTTTTGTAAGATTTCGTACTAAATTTTTCACTGATGGTTCATGGTTTATAATCAAAATTGATTTATATTCACTGGATATTTCTTTAATTTTTTTTACAATTGCATTCTCATCAACTAAATATAAATCTTTTGAAAAATTAACTTTTTTTGGCTTATTAATTTTCTTGGATAAAATTTGAAAAGTTTTTTTTGTTCTTTTTGATGATGAAATTAATGCATAATCAAATTCAAATTTTTTTTTAACAAAAAATTCACAAATCATTTTTGCATTTTTCTTGCCTCTTTTACTAAGTGGTCTATCAAAATCATTAATACTTAAATCATCCCAACTAGATTTTGCGTGTCTCATGACGTATAATTGATACATAAAATCTAAATATATGACTGCTTTAAAAAAACAACACAAAGAAGAGTTGAAATCTAAATATATAAATAGAGAGCTTTCTTGGTTAAAATTCAACGATAGAGTACTTTTAGAGGCGCAAAATATCGAAAATCCTCTTTATGAAAGAGTAAAGTTTTTATCAATTGCTGGGTCTAATCTAGATGAATTTTTTATGGTCCGTGTAGCTGGGTTATATAGTCAAATAAAACAAGAAGTTGACTCACTAAGCTCTGATGGTTTGTCACCTGAAGAGCAAATGGATGAGGTAGTGCTTGAAACTAAGAATCTATTAAAAAAACAGAACAAAATTTTTATTCAACTGATTATGGAATTAAAAAAAAATAATATCAATTTAGTTGAACCAGTTAATTTAAATACTAAGGATAAAAAAAAACTTTTAGAAATATTTAAAGAAGAGATTTACCCTTTATTAACACCATCAGCAATTGATCCTGCGCACCCATTTCCATTTATAATCAATCAAGGAAGAGCAATCGTAATGAAGTTAAGAAAAAAAAATAAAAAAAGGATTTTAAACTCAATAATTGTAATACCAAAAGCATTATCTAGATTTATTGAAATAGAGTCTTCAAAAAATCATAAGAAGTTTGTTATTCTAGATGACGTAATAAGTTTTTTTGCTAATGAAATTTTTCCAGATCATGATTTAGAAAAGAAAATGATTTTTAGAGTAATAAGAGACAGCGATGTAGAGATTCAAGAGGAAGCAGAAGATTTAGTTAGATCTTTTGAATTGGCTTTAAAAAGACGTAGAACGGGTGACATTGTTCGTTTAGAGGTTCTTGAAAATAGCGATAACGAATTGGTAAGATTTATAACTAATAAATTAGATATAAATCCTGACTATATTTATGATGTATCTGGCCTTGTTGGAATTCAAGATATAGATCAAATATGTAAAGTAAAAAATCCAAAACTAAGATTTAAGCATTTTACGCCTAGAGAAGTTGAAAGATTAAAAGAATATAATGATAATTTTTTTGAAACTATTAAAAAGAAAGATTTAGTTGTTCATCATCCTTTTGAAACATTTGACTCAGTAATTGAATTTTTAAATCAAGCAGCAAATGATAAAAAAGTTATAGCTATTAAACAAACTTTATATAGAACAACTCTAGACTCACCAATTGTTAAAGCTTTAATAACAGCTGCAGAGAATGGAAAAACAGTTACCGCTTTAATTGAAATTAAAGCTAGATTTGATGAGGAAGCTAATATTCAACTATCAAGAAGTTTAGAAAAAGTAGGTGTTCAAATTGTTTATGGTTTTGCTAAATATAAAACTCATGCAAAATCATCATTAGTTTTAAGAAGAGAACAGGGTAAAATACAAACTTATTTTCATTTAGGAACTGGCAATTATCATCCAGTAAATGCTAAAATTTACACTGATTTGTCTTTATTTAGTTGTGATAAGAAAATGGCATCAGATGTTGAAAAGTTTTTCAATTATGTAACAGGATACGCAAAACCAAGAAATTTAAATAAAATTTCTATTTCGCCAGTAAATATGAGGCAAACCTTAAATGAAAATATTGATGCTGAAATTAAAAATTCCAAAAATGGAAAATTTGCAGCTATTTGGGCAAAAATGAACTCTTTAGTAGATCCAGAAATTATTGATAAATTTTATGAAGCTTCGAATGCTGGTGTAAAAATTCATTTATTTGTAAGGGGTGTTTGTTGTTTAAGACCAGGAGTAAAAGATAGATCAGAAAACATATTTGTAAAAAGTATCATAGGAAGATTTTTAGAGCATTCTAGAATTTACTGCTTTAGTAATGGTACAAAAAAAATGCCTAATAGAAATGCAAAAGTATATATTTCGTCAGCTGATTTAATGCCGAGAAATTTAAATCGAAGGGTAGAACTTCTAGTCCCAATTGAAAATGAGACTGTTCATGAACAGATCTTAGATCAAATAATGTTGGCAAATTATCTTGATACTAATCAGAGCTGGGAACTTGAAGCTGATGGTAATTATAAAAAAATTAAATATAGTAAGAGCGATTCCTTTTCAGCTCATGAATATTTTATGAATAATCCGAGCTTATCTGGAAGGGGTAAAGCTAAATTAAAAATGCAGCCTAAACAACTGCACTTAAGATTGATTAAAAGTGGAAGTAATTAAAAGTAAAAATAGTTTAAAATTAAATCAGGCAAAATTAGCTATAATAGACATTGGATCAAACTCTATAAGAATGCTAATTTATGAAGATTTCAGTTCTTCTCGTGTGCCTTTTTTTAATGAAAAAGCAGTTTGTGAACTTGGAAAAAATTTAGATAAATCCAAAAAACTTCACAGATCTGGTACCGAATATGCTTTAAAAGTTTTAAAAAGATTCTCTGAAATTTTAAATGTTTCAAAAATCACAAATCTTAAAATCATTGCAACAGCAGTTTTAAGAGAAGCAACTGATACAAAACCATTTATTAACGAAGTTGAAAAACTTTTTAAAACTAAAATTAATATATTATCAGGTGAAGAAGAAGCTGAATGCTCAGCTGAGGGAGTAAAAATAGGCTTTGAAAATGTCAATGGATTAGTTGCTGATCTTGGAGGTGGTAGTTTAGAATTAGCTCGAGTTGAAAATAATATAGTTACTAATAAAACCTCATTACCTATTGGAGTTTTAAGATTATTAAATAATCCTATAGTTAAAAAAAGAAATTTAGCAAAATATATCAAAAAATTATTAAAAGAAGAAAAATGGCTTTCAAAAAAGAAATTTAATAATCTATATTTAGTTGGAGGTACCTGGCGAGCATTATTTAAATTACATCTTATTCAAAATAATCATCCGGTACATATAATTCATCAATATAGTATCGATAACAATGTTTTATCTAAGTTTGTTGAAAAAATTTCATCTTTTAATAAATCTAAACTTAAAACAGTTGAGTATATTTCAAAATCTAGAACACCGTATTTACCTTATAGTTGCATTATACTTGATGAAATTATGAGAGTTACAAATCCAAGAAATATAATTTGTTCTATAAGCGGTTTGCGTGAAGGTTCTTTATCAATTGACTATTTTAAAGATGTAAAAGAATCAGAAATTTTTCATAAAGCACTTGAGAATGTTGCAAAAAAAAGAGGTGATCTAGGATCGAACTATAAAAAATATTATGATTTTATTCAGCCAGTTTTTGAAGGCAATGAACATTTTAATAATAAATTATTATATTTGGCATGTGTATTAAGCCATATGGATTGGGGATTAGGAGCATTTCAAAAAGCCGAATTGGTATTTCAAGAAACGATAAACACTCCGTTACTTAGGCTGACACACAAAGAAAGAATACAATTAGCTTTGTCATGTTATTGGCGCTACTGCAGTATCAAATATAATCCAAAAATGGAGTATCTAACTTTTTTAAATAATAATGAAATTTTTTCAAGCAAACAAGTGGGAGCAGCATTGAGATTTTCGCAATCATTGACCTCGATATCTACGATATTCTTGGAGGAGTTTAAATTATATAAAAGAGGTAATGCTGTATTTTTAAAAATTCCATCACAACATCAAGAAATAATCTCAAAACAAGTTACCAAAAGATTTAAAGCTCTTGCTAGAGAATTATTTTTAGAGCCAAGAGTAATTTATTCAAATAATTCACGATAAATTAAATTTAATACTACTTTTAATTGAGTGATATTTTTTTTGCAACATTATTTTAATTTAAATTAAACAATTGGTTAAATTTTCTGTCATATCTTTCTGATTAAATTTTCAAAAAAAGGAGATTTAAATGAAAATAAATAATTCTAAGATACATAATTTATCAATTGATGAATATGATGAAATAAACAATCCACCACCAGAAGTGGTAGATTTTGACAATATACTTAAAAAAGCTATGAGCAGAAGAAGCTTTATGAAAAATAGTGCTATGTTTGGTGCATCAGCCTTTGTTCTTGGTTCTGGTCTTAACATATTAAGTCCAACAGATGCAGAAGCTGCATTTTCTGGTCTTGTAGATTTTAAGCCAATCAAAGCAGATACAAAAGATGATATTACGGTGCCCAAAGGATATAATTGGGAAATTTTAGCTAAATGGGGTGATCCATTATTTACCAAAGGTAAATGGTTTGATCATTACTCAAGAGGTACTGGTGAAAGTCAAGAACATGCCTTTGGTGATAACAATGATGGTATGGACACTTTTTATACAAAAGATGGTAAAACAATAATTGCAGTCAATAATGAATATGTGAATAGGTCTATTATCTATGATAATAGAAGTTCTAAATTACCAGAAACTGCAGATGATGTTAGAAAAGGTAAAGCTGGTCATGGAGTTAGTATCTTTGAAATATCAAATGCAAATGGTAAATGGGAGATAGTAAGAGATTCTAAATATAACAGAAGAATAACTGCAGATTCAAGAATGGAAATCACTGGTCCAGCTAGAGGTCATGATTTGTTAAAAACAATTTCTGATCCAACGGGAACATTATCCTTAGGAACATGGAACAACTGTGGAAATGGTAAAACTCCATGGGGAACTTATCTAGCTTGTGAAGAAAATTTTAATGGTTATTTTTCTAACACAGATCCTAATGCCGATATACCGCCTGAATTTAAAAGATATGGCATCTCAACAAAGGATTGGGGTTACGCATGGGGTAAATTTGATGATAGATTTAATTGGGATCTTGAACCAAATGAACCTAATAGAGCAGGATATGTTGTTGAAATTGATCCATTAAATCCTTCATCAACACCTAAAAAAAGGACAGCTTTAGGAAGATTTAAACATGAAAATGCTGAGGTAGTCCTTGGTAGAAATAATGAAGTTATTGTTTATCTGGGAGACGATGAAAGAGGTGAATATTTGTATAAATTCGTTTCATCAAGAAAATATAATAAAAACGGTGACAACTCCAACGTATTAGATGACGGAGATTTATTTGTTGCTAAGTTTAACGATAATGGGAAAGGTAAATGGTTACCTTTGACACCTAAAACAACTGGAATGAAATCTAAAGCTGAAATAGCTATTCACACTAGAATGGCAGCATCAGCTGCAGGTGGAACTACAATGGATAGACCTGAATGGGTTGCAGCAAATCCTTTAAAAGCAGAAGCTTATGTTGCTTTAACAAACAACAAAAATAGAGGAAACAAACCAAATGCAGGTGGTGATGATACATCTGTTAATGGACCTAACCCTAGAGTAAATAACAACTATGGCCAAATAGTTAGATGGACAGCAGATAGAGGTAATCATGCTTCATCTAATTTTAAATGGAATATATTTGCTTTAGTTGGAAATCCATCTGTTCATAAAGGAGCAAATGCTGGATCTAAAAACATAAACAAAGATAATATGTTTAATTCTCCAGATGGAATTAAATTTGACTCTAAAGGAGGATTATGGATCCAAACTGATGGAAAATATTCAAATACAGGAGATTTTGCTGGAATGGGCAATAATCAAATGTTGTATGGAGATCCCAAGACAGGAGAGATTAAAAGATTTCTTGTAGGACCTAATGAAGCAGAGGTCACAGGATTAACTTGGAGTCAAGATTATAAAACTATGTTTGTTGGTATTCAACATCCTGGTGAAAAAGGTAATTCTATTTGGCCAGATGGACCTGGAACTGCTCCAAGATCTGCCATAGTAGCTATCAGAAAAAATGATGGTTCTAAAATTGGTTAATTAAGTTAAAAGCTACCCCTTAAGAAATACGCTCGATAAAATTTATCGAGCGTATTTTATTTTAAATCAAGTACATAATTGTATAAGAAGTATTATTTAAATTCATTTAACTTTAACAATAAGTAAATAATTTTGTAACTTAGTTAATCTATAAAGACTTAACAAAATTTGAAATAAAATCATTTTTCCCCTTTAAATTTTGTTAATTAACTACTTTCTCCCTTCTCTTAAACTAAGAAGGGGGAAAGACTATTTTTTTGATATTAATTATTTATAGATGCAGGAGACTGCTCTGCTTTTTTAGCAAGTTTTTTTGCTTTTTTTTCTGCAACCTTTTTTTCTAAACCAGCAATTTTAATATTAACTTTTGACAATTTTTTTTCTTTAGCCGTAATTTTGTTTTTCAGTCTATCAATTGCTTTTAAAATTTTTGTTTTTTTCTTCTCATTTTTTTTTAATTTTTTTCCCATCTCTACCTCCAAATTTTTAGATTATTAATTTAATCACATAATTCATAAATCTGAAAGTTAATTTGATACAACCTGTAGTTTATTGATTTTTAAGATTTGTTATTAGATATAAAAACATTGCTATATGAGAACTATTATTGAATTTTTGGTTTAATATTAATTTAAATATGTCTCTTTGATTAAATAGATGAATTTTAATACCTTTTTCTGGCTTCGAAATTTTAATTAAGTTTTTTGTGTAATAACCAGTAATTTTAGTGGTTAGTCTTCCAGGTTCAGTATAAAAAGTTATTATTTTACTCAATTTAGATCTTGATCTATATCCTGTTTCTTCTCTTAATTCTTTGTGTGCTGATTGCAAAGTTGTTTCCTTTTTTTCCACTATGCCAGAAGGAAACTCGTAATTAATTTTGTTAATTGGAACTCTTTTTTGGGAAACTACTATATATTTGTCTTTAATCTTAGGTATTACTAATGAAAGATTAGAAGTTTTAAGATAATGATAAAACTCTTTTTTTTTAAATTTTTTGTTAATTAAACTTATTCGATTGGTAAGTTTTATATTTTTCAATTTTTTTCTAAAAATAACTTTTTAACAATAAATACAGCAATTAACATTCCAATAAGCTCAGCCAAAATATAATAAGGAGTGTTTAAATAACTAATACCTGTAAAAGACTCTGTAAATGTTCTGGCAATTGCAACAGCTGGATTTGCAAAAGAAGTTGAAGAAGTAAACCAATAACCAGCAGTAATATAAAGACCAACACTAGCAGCAACAGCAATTTTACCTGAATTAATAGAGCCAAAAATTATTATTATAAGCCCTAATGTTGCTACTGCTTCAGATGTGAATATGTAAATCCCATCTCTTGATTTTGTAGATAATTCATAAATTTCGTTTTCAAAAAAGAAATTAGCTAATCCAACACCAATCAAGCAACCAACCAATTGAGCAATTATATAATATGGTAGCAATTTCTTTTTTAATTTACCTGTCATTGTCATAGCAATACTTACAAATGGGTTAAAGTGAGCTCCTGATACATCGGTAAATACTGTAATAAGCACAAATAAACCTGCCCCTGTTGCTATAGTATTAGCTATTAACATCACAGCAACATCATTAGTTAGGTTTTCAGCCATTAAACCTGAGCCAACAATAATCATTACTAAAAAACAACTTCCTATTAATTCAGCAAGAAAATAACGACTTTTATTTTTCATTTATTAGTTCCTTTATTCTTTTGTGAATATTATTGTAAACTTTTTCAATAATTTCATCTTTTTTATTTAAGTCATTTGTTTCATTGAGTAATTTAACAGGATCTTCTATGTCCCAATGAATTAATTGATCTTTATTAGGCCAAATAGGACAGACTTCATTATTGGCATTATTACAAACTGTAACAACATAATCCATTTTAACTTGACTATTAATAAATTCATTAAAATTTTTAGATCTATAATTTGAAAGATCATAATGTTTTGATAATAAATAATTCTTCACATCTTCATTTACTTTTCCTGTTGGATTGCTCCCAGCACTAAAACCTTTATACATATTATTATACTCATTATTTATTATACTCTCAGCAATAATACTTCTTGCGGAGTTTCCTGTGCAAACAAAAAGAATGTTTTTCATCAAATAATAACTTTATAAATTCCAATTAAAAATAAAGGCACTTGTAAGCCAAAGTTTGTAAGAATAGCTTTATCTTTGCTCATAAAACCAGCTATTGTCCACCCTACTACACCTAATCCATGAAAATAAATATTTAATGGATATATATTCAAGTTTGTTAAAAGTATTCCAGTTAAAACCAAAAATGTACTTATCCATTTAAGATATTTTTTTATAAACATATATTCTCCTCCCTATCTGGTATATTAATATTATGTTAAGGTTTTATTAAAATAAATAATTAGCATAATAATTTATGAGAAAACTTTGGTCTGCCAGCAAATCAGAAATTAAAAATTCAAATCTTGCAAATTATGAAGGTTATATCTCACAAAAATACAACCAAAAGTTCAAAGGAAATTATAAAAATATTTTAACTTGGAGTATAAAAAATTCAGCTAAATTTTGGGAGTCGATCTGGGATTATAGTAAAGTTAAAGGTAATAAGGGATCAATAAATTTAAAGAAATCCAAAACATTTTATAAAAATTACTTTCTATCAGATTACAAATTAAATTTTGCAGAAAATTTATTGCCAAAAAACGACAATTCTAAAGCAATAACTTTTATAAGCGAAAATGGGTATAAAGAAAAAAGAACATGGAAACAATTAAACATAAATTCAAATAAAATAATTAGTTTTCTAAAATCAAATAATATTAAAAGCGGTGACAGAGTTGTAGCTTATCTTCCAAATATAATTGAAACAGTTGAATATTTTATCGGAACAAGTGCTATTGGTGCAATTTGGTCATCATGCTCTCCAGATTTTGGAGTTAAAGGAGTTATTGAAAGATTTGCACAAATTAAACCTAAAATATTAGTTATTGCAGATAGATATTATTATAATGGAAAAGAGATTAATGTTATTGAAAGACTTCCAGAAATATTAAAAAAAATTAAATCAATTAAAAGAGTAGTTGTCTTAAGTTATCCTGGTAAAAAGCTTACTAAATTTAAGAAAATTAAGGGAATTAAGTATTTTTATTCTAAAGATATAAAAAACATAAAAAAAACAAATCATATATTAAAGAAATTTAACTTTAATCATCCTTTAGCTATCCTTTACTCAAGTGGAACTACAGGAAAGCCGAAGTGTATTTGTCATAGAACTGGTGGTGTACTACTGCAACATTTAAAAGAACATCAATTACACTGTGAAATCAAACCTGGAGATAATATTTTTTATTTTACTACATGTGGTTGGATGATGTGGAATTGGCTAGTAAGCTCTCTTGCATCTAAAGCATCGATTTTACTTTTTGATGGTTTTCCAATGTATAAAAAAAATGATTTATTATTTAAAGTGGTAGATAAAGAAAAGGTTAAATTACTTGGAGTTAGTGCAAAATATATTGATAGCCTTAAAAAATTAAATCTTAAAATAAAAAGTAAATTTAAACTTAAAAATCTTAAAGTGATTTGCTCAACTGGTTCACCTTTATCAAACGAAGGTTTTGAATATATTTATAAAAAAGTCAAAAAAAATGTTCACCTTTCATCTATATCTGGTGGAACCGATATTGTTTCCTGCTTTGTGTTAGGAAATATTTATCAACCTGTTTATTCTGGAGAAATACAGGCAAATGGCCTTGGTTTAGATGTAAAAGTCTATAGCGAGAAAGGTAAATCTAAAATTAATCAAAAAGGTGAGTTAGTTTGCTGTTCTCCATTCCCTTGTGTGCCAATAAAATTCTGGAAGGATAATAATAATAAAAAGTTCGAAAAAGCTTATTTTAAAAGATTTAAAAACACATGGCACCACGGTGACTATGCTCTTAAAACTAAAAGAGGTGGCTATATTATTTATGGAAGATCTGATGCAACATTAAACCCTGGTGGTGTAAGATTAGGTACTGCTGAAATTTATTCTGAGGTTGAAAAGTTTAAAGAAATTAAAGAGTCTATAGTTGTCGGCCAGTCTTGGGATAATGATATTAGAATAATTTTATTTGTAATACTAAACAATAAATACGAACTAAATGAAGAATTAAAACTCAAAATGAAAAAACAAATTAGGTTTAACGCTTCACCTAGGCATGTTCCATCTAAAATCATTCAAGTAAGCGATATTCCTAGAACTAAAAACAATAAAATAGTAGAGTTAGCTGTAAAAAACATAATAGAAGGTAATCAGATTAAAAATAAAGAAGCCTTGGCAAACCCTAAAATTCTTGATGAATTTAAAGATATAAAAGAATTAAAACACTAATGATTAAAGATATTATAAAAAACTTAAAACCGTCCTCTACTCTACTTATTAATGAAGTATCAAATAAAATGGAGAAAGAGGGAAAGAAAGTTTATAAATTTGGTTTTGGTCAATCCCCTTTTAAAGTTCCTGAGGACGTAGTAGCTGAGTTAAAAAACAATGCTCATCAGAATAGCTACTTACCAATGCAAGGATTAAAAGAGCTAAGAGAAGCTATTGCTAAATATATTTCTTCAAAAAAAAAATTAGAATATAAACCAGAAAATGTAATTGTAGGTCCTGGTTCAAAAGAACTTATGTTCTTACTTCACATACTTTTTGACGGGGAAATTATTTTACCAGCACCAAGCTGGGTATCATACGCTCCACAAGCAATAATAGGTAGAAATAAAATTAAATGGTTAGAATGCTCTAGAGAAAATAATTGGTTTCCTACAGCTGAAGAATTAGAAAAATTATTAAAAGAAAATAAAGATCAAAAATATTTACTTTTTTTAAATTCACCGAATAATCCATCTGGGCAAATTTGTGGAAATTTAGAAGAGCTCGCTGCATTGTCAAAAAAATACAATTTATACTTCTTGTCAGATGAAATTTATTCTGAATTATCTTTTGAAGATAACTATAAATCAATTGCAACATATGCTCCTGATAAAACAATAATAAGCACAGGTCTTAGCAAATGGTGTGGCGCTGGTGGATGGAGACTTGGATATTTTATTATTCCAGAAAATTTATCAAATATTACAAACCAACTTAAAGTTTTAGCAAGTGAGACTTTTTCATCTGTAAGCGCACCAATCCAGTATGCTGCTATTACTGCTCATAAAAATAATCATGATGATTATATTCAAAAATCCAAAAATATTCTTAAATCTGTTGGAAATTATGTTTATGAAAATTTAAAATCAAACGATGTTTTAATTAATAAACCACAAGGTGGATTTTATTTAATGCCAGAGTTCGTTGGAAAAAAATTTAATTCCTCAAGTGAAATGTGTAAAGATATTTTACAAAAAACAGGAGTTGCATTACTTCCTGGATCAGATTTTGGTTTTAAAGAAAATAAATTGTTAGCAAGATTAAGCTTTACAGATTTTGATGGTCAAGTGTTTTTTGAAAAAACCCAAAATGAAAAAATTGACGACAGTACTATTAAAAAATTTGCACCCAAAGTAATTGAAGGTGTAGATAAATTAAAAAACTGGTCAAAATAAATTTAATTCTTTACTCGACAATATCTAAATAAAGATGATAAAATTTTTTTATAAATAATAAGGGGGGAAGTTATGAGAAAAATAATCTCAAGAATATCTGCCATCTTTTTATTAGTTGTATCAACTCTGTCATTTACAACTATTGCTAAATCAGCAGAGTTTTTTACAATTGGTACAGGTGGACCTACTGGAGTTTATTTCCAGACTGGAAACGCAATATGCAAAATGCTTCATAAATATGCAACGAGTTCAGAGCATGGAAGAAGCAAAGCTAATTCGGATAAAGCATACAGATGTACTGCGCCTTCAACAGGAGGTTCTAATTATAATATTGGACAAATTAAAGAAGGTGAATTTCAATTCGGTGTTGCTCAATCTGACTGGCAGTATCATGCTTACAATGGTTCAAGCAAATGGGAAGGAAAACAATACAGCAATCTAAGAGCTGTGTTTTCTGTTCACAACGAACCATTTCAAATTTGGGCTAGAAAAAAAGCTAAAGTTAAAGATTTTGCTGGCTTAGAAGGAAAAGTAGTTAACATTGGTAACCCTGGTTCTGGTCAAAGAGGAACTATGGAGGAGTTAATGAAAGCTAAAGGTGTTAGCAATAGTTTCTTTAAATCGGTAACTGAATTAACTTCATCAGAGCAAGTTAAAGCTCTTTGTGACGGTAAAATTGATGCCTTTGGTTATTCTGTTGGTTTTCCAAATGGTGCAATGGAGCAAGCTGCAACATGTGGAGCTAAAGCATTACCAATCAATTTAACAGGTTCTGAAGTTCAAGGATTAATTAGTGGAGCTGATTATTATGCTCAAGCAATTATTCCTAAAGGAACATATACAGGTCAGAAAAAAGACGTTACTACTTTCGGTGTTAAAGCTACTGTAGTTACTAGCGCTGATGTTTCTGAAGAACTTGTATACCTAGTTACAAAAGCTGTTTTTGAAAACTTTGATGATTTTAGAAAACAACATCCTGCTTTTGCACCTTTGAAAAAGGAAAATATGATAGCTGATGGATTATCAGCTCCATTACATCCTGGTGCTCTTAAATACTATAAAGAAGCTGGATTAATGTAATTATTATCCATATTAAATTAAAAGGCCCGATTTTTATTGGGCCTTTTTTTTAGGATGGTATAAAATTCTTTAATGAGTGAATCACTAGATAATATCAAAACCAAAATTCAAGAAGATATCTCTCCAACAAAAAGGTTATCTGGTTTTCATTTAAAAATAGTTGGATACATAGCAATTATTTGGTCGCTGTTTCAATTATGGTACGCCTCACCATTTCCTTTTATGTTGGATTTTGGAATGTTTAAAGGATTGCCTGCAAGAGCAATTCATTTAGGGTTTGCTCTTTTGTTAGCTTTTTTAATATTTCCAATTAAGAAAAATAAAAATATTTCTGTAATTGATATTTTTATTTCTATCGTAGCTCTATTTTGTTGTCTTTATATATATTTTTTCTACGACCAATTAGTTGATAGAGGTGGAGTTTTATTAACAATTCAAATGTTAGGATTTGAATTTCCATTAGAGTTAATTATTGGCTTAATAGGTATATTCCTATTGTTAGAAGCTACAAGACGAGTAATTGGAAAACCGTTAGTTATTATTGCTGTTTGTTTTTTATTATTTTCTTATTTTGGAAAATATGCGCCAGAAATCATATCTCATGGTGGACTGTCTTTGAAAAGACTAGTTGGTTTTCAGTGGTTTGATCAAGAGGCTATATTTGGTATTCCAATTGGTGTTTCGGTTGATTTCATATTTTTATTTGTGTTATTTGGGGCTTTTCTTGAAACAGCTGGTGGTGGAAAGTATTTTCTAGATTTAGCATTTGCTTTAGTTGGAAAATCTAGAGGTGGTCCAGCGAAAGCTGCAATCTTAGGTTCGGGTATGACTGGAATGATATCTGGGTCCTCTGTTGCAAATACAGTTACAACTGGAACTTTTACAATTCCAATAATGAAACAAACTGGTTTCTCAAAAGAAAAAGCAGGAGCAATAGAAGTTTCATCTTCTGTTAATGGACAAATAATGCCGCCGGTTATGGGGGCAGCAGCTTTTGTTATGGCAAGTTTTATTGGGGTAACTTATTTTGAAATTGTAAAACATGCTTTTTTACCTGCAATAATTTCTTATATAGCACTCTTTTACATTTCTCATTTAGAGGCTTTAAAATTAGGACTTAAGGGACTTGAGGAAAAAGATTTACCAAAATTAAAAGAAACTTTTATTTCTGGACTACACTTCCTAATCCCAATTTTTATTTTAATTTATTTATTGGTTTATATGAGACTAACTGCTTCCTATTCAATATTTTATGCTACAATTGCATTAGTTCTAGTTAACTTTATAAACAAATTAGTAAAAGCACCAAAAGAAACTTCATTTATCTCTAATTTAAAAGATTGGGCTAAGGAAACAGTAATTGGATTAGAGAAAGGTGCAATTAATATGATTGCTGTTGGTGTTGCAATTGCAACTGCTGGGGTAATTGTTGGTGCCGTAGGGTCCACAGGATTAAGTACCAATTTAATTTTAGTAATTGAATCTATTGCTGGAGATAACGTAATAATTTTAATAGCATTAACAATATTATTGTGTCTACTACTCGGTATGGGTCTTCCTACAACAGCAAACTATGTAGTAGTTGCTTCTTTAATGTCTATGGTTCTAGTAGATGTTGGAAATGCGTCTGGATATATCTTTCCAATAATTGCAGTTCATTTATTTGTATTTTATTTTGGTTTGATGGCTGATGTAACACCACCCGTTGGTTTAGCATCTTATGCTGCTGCAGGAATATCTGGTGGAGATCCTTTAAGAACTGGTATGCAGGCCATATGGTACAGTTTAAGAACTGGTGTTTTACCAATTGTATTTTTATTTAATCACGAGTTACTTTTAATAGGAGTGGAAAATATTTGGCATGCAATATTAGTAATTATTACTTCTTTAATTGGTATTTTGGTATTTTCTGCAGCCACTCAAGCTTGGTTTATAAATAAACTGAGATGGTTTGAGATAATAATTTTCTTATTTATTTCTTTATCATTTTTATCACCTGAGTATGTTTTAAATAAATTTTATCCAAAGTTTAATTATTTAGAGCTTGAGCAGGCCCAAAATCACATCTTTGAGCCTAATAAGGAAGTTCACATAAAAATTACGAGACAAACTGAATATGGAGACAAATATAAATTATTTGTAATAAATAAAAATACTTATGAGGAAAACTTCAATCTGGAAAACTATGGAATAAACCTTGTTAAATCTAATGATAATATAATTATTGATACACTGGACTGGAAAGGAAATGCAAAGAAAAGTGGTTTAGAAATGGATGATATAATAAGTGAAATTAAAATTGAAAATTTTGACAGACCCAATAAAGATTTTATTTATATATTTGCCTTTATTGCTTTAATTTTATTCGGATTTTTAAATTATAAAAACTACAGATTTAGTGGCAAGCAATATTAAATTTCTTCAATCTCCAATAATTATAGGGCCAAGGGGTTACAAAACCAACTGCAAGCATTATTGGAACAACCCACCAAGTTAAAATTGCACCACCGGTTAAAAGATAAT
>QCGH01000018.1 GCA_003280005.1 Pelagibacteraceae bacterium AG-365-D07
AGCAGCTATAATTTTTATATTCAAAAATTAATCTTATAAACAAATGTCTGAAAAATTAATTGTTAACTGGGAAGAATACAACAATACAGTAGAGAAATTAGCTATTCAAATCGAAGAGAGCGGATATAAGCCAACAATTTTAGTTGGAATTATGAGAGGTGCTGCACCAATGATTGACGTATTAAGTAGGATTTTTAAACTTAAGTGTGCATACCTCGCAGTTGAGTCTTACAGTGGTAAAGGAATTGAAGACGAGCAAGGTGATATCGTTTTTTCCAGAGAAATGAGCTCAATAGCTCCAAATATGGGGGGAAGAATATTATTGTGTGATGATTTATCGGATACTGGAATTACTTTTAATAAAAGCATAGATTGGCTTAAACAGTATGCGCCGATAAAAGGCAAAATCGATGATATTAAAACAGCTACACTTTGGAAGAAAAAAAAATCTACTTTTGAACCTGATTTTTGTGCCGTAAAGTTAGACACAGATCCATGGATTGTTCAACCTTTTGAGATTTACGAAGAAATAAGAATAGAGGATATTAAAAAAAAAACACCAAAAATAAAAAAAGGCGATCTAAAAAAGACCGCCTTTTAAAAAGTTTATTTACCTCTGCAATCTATATAGCAAAACTTACTACACTTGCTATTGCTATAACCCAAATAGCAGGACTTGTATCAAATCTACCTGTAACAAGTTTTACTGCAGCGTATGAGATAAACGCTAATGCAATTCCGTGTGATATAGAATATGTAAACGGCATTGCAATCATCGCAAGAACAGCAGGGCCAGCTTCAGATATATCATCCCACTCTATGTCAGTTATATTTCTCACGAAAAGTGTTGCAATATATATAAGTGCGGCTCCATCTATTTCTTTTGGTAAGCTCGTAGCAAGCGGACTGAAGAATAGACATAGAAGGAATAGAATACCTATCACTAAAGATGTCATTCCAGTTCTACCACCAGCCTTAACACCCGCAGCTGACTCTACATAAGTTGTAACAGTAGAAGTACCCATCATGGCACCAGCAACTGTAGATACACTGTCCGATAGCATTGCTTTATCAATGTCTTGTATTTTACCGTCTTTACCAATTTTTCCAGAAACATTAGCAACACTAGTTAGTGTTCCAGCAGTATCAAAGAAGTCGATAAAAAATAAAGTAAATATTACTGTAACCATTGAAGCTGAAAGTGCTGCACCTAAATCGAATTTAAAGAGATATGTCATTGATGGTGGTGGTGAAACAACACCGTAAAAATCTCCTAATCCTGTTATCCATGCAATTGCACTAAACCCAACAATTCCAATAATTATATTTCCTTTAATACCTTTTTGTTCCATTACAATCATCGAAACAAAAGCACCAGCACCAAGTAATAGAAGTGGATTAGAAAGATCTCCTAGGCCAACCAAAGTTGCAGGATTATCCGAAGTTAATCCCATAATTTGAAATCCTATAATAGCCAAGAATAATCCAATCCCCGCTCCGATACCAAGTTTTAAACTTTTTGGAATTGAGTTAATTAACCATGCCCTAATTGGTGTTAGTGAAATTATTAAGAACACTACACCAGCAACCAATACAGCACCCAAAGCTTCTTCAGGCGTGTATTGCATTCCTAGACAAACACCATAAGCAATAAATGCATTTATTCCCATACCAGGTGCCAGTCCAACAGGCCAAGTTTTTGCATAAAAGGCGCAAATGAAACAAGCGAGTGCCGTCGCACAAGCAGTGGCAGTAAATACACCACCTCTGTCAAAGCCTCCTTCAGACAAAATAAGAGGATTTAAAAACATTATGTATGCCATTGTCAAAAAAGTTGACACACCAGCAACAACCTCTGTTTTAAAATCCGTCCTATGTTTTTTATAATTAAAGTAGTTATCTAACATTAGACCTCCATTATTTATTATGAGAGTAATTGATTCGTTTTAAAAAATCCTTATAAATTGCGCTTTTATTGATCAAAATGTGGTTAATAACAATATATTTACAACCAACAATTTAAATTTATTTATGACACAATTTATTGTTAATAATTTCTAATGAACAAAAAAATTAATAGGTTCAATAATAGCAATTTTTATTTTGGCAACGGGATGTCAAACGATTAAAAAAAAATCTGATGAAGTTGCTGAAAAAGAGAATGAAACATTTGGAATGTTTGTTGGAAAATCAGTTAGTGAATTAAGAATGGAAATTGGAGCGCCCACTTCAGACTATATAAGTGAAAACGGTAATGAGATTTTAGTTTATAAGACAAAAAAATATGGAATTCCATGTGATAGAAAATTTGAAGTAAATTCAAATGGGACTGTAGTAAAATTTTCCTCTAGTGGATGTATTTAAATAAAAAAACCAATATGAACAAATTAAACAAAATTTTCACTAAATACTTTAATAATAATCTTTCATTTTAATTTACATTAATACGCTTTTTGTTAGGGTCCTTTATAAATGGAGGATATATGGCAAAGAACAAAGTATCGTCTTCAGGAGCTACTGATAAAAAGTTGCCCCTCAATCAGTCAATACCTTTAGGTATTCAGCATGTATTTGCAATGTTTGCTGGGAATATAACAGTTCCACTAATTGTTGCAGGTGTTTTTGGAGTGACTACTGGAGAAAAGATTTTTTTAATTCAAATGGCATTGTTTGCTGCAGGTGTAGCAACAATAATTCAAACAGTAGGTTATAAAGACGTAGGTTCAAGACTGCCCATAATACAAGGAACAAGTTTCGCTTTCATTCCAATAATGTTGCCTTTCAAAGCATTTGGTTTGGGAGCAATATTTACAGCTGCATTTATAGGAGGAATTTTTCAAATATGGATTGGAAAAATGTTAAAACCAATTCGTCATATGTTTCCTCCATTAGTAACTGGAATAGTTGTGTTAATGATTGGAATTAGTCTTCTTAAAGTTGGATTTAAATATGCTGGTGGTGGAGTATGGTTGATGAACAACAAACCAGAAATTTTTGCGAACTGGCATCATTTAACAATAGCAGGTACAGTTTTAATAGTTGCACTTTTAACAAATCTTAAGGGAAAAGGAATGGTGTCCGCAGCATCAATTCTAATTGGAATAGTCGCAGGTTTTATAGTTGCAGCTATGCTTGGAGAAGTTAGATGGGAAAAAATTGCAGCTGCTGACTGGTTTGCTATCCCAATGCCTATGCAATACGGTATAGACTTTGTGTGGGGCGCTGTAATATTAATGTTATTTATGTCTATAGTTACAACAATAGAAACTATTGGAGACATTAGTGCTACAACAATGGGTGGAGCAAATAGAGAAGCTACTAATAAAGAACTTTCAGGTGGAATAATGGCAGATGGAGTTGGGACGGCATTTGCATCAATTTTTAATGCTATGCCTAATACTTCTTACTCACAAAATGCTGGTTTAGTTGCGTTCACTGGAGTGATTAGTAGACACGTTGGTACAGTTGCTGGTGTTATTTTAATTTTATTAGGGTTATTTCCAAAACTTGGCGGAATTATTGCTGCAATGCCGGACTCAGTAATTGGTGGAGCTGCAATCATTATGTTTGGATTAATTGCAGGCGCAGGAATTAAATTAATTTCAAAATCAGAAATGAGCCAAAGAAATGTTTTAATTTTAGCATTATCTTTATCTTTTGGAATAGGACTATATGCATTTCCTGAATTTGTTGCGCACGTACCAGATTTAGGAATTAAATTAGGATTATTGCTTACTACAGGTTTAATACCTGCTGGATTATTAGCATTTATTCTAAACGCTACTTTACCGAATAAATAAATTATTTTAAACTTGTGGGGAGAAATCCCCACAAGCAAGGTTTAATACTTATTTAATTTCAATAAGTCTTTTTTTCTTATGATCTGGCAAAATCCTTTCACAAGCTACTGTTAAAAGACCATCTTTTAACTCAGCACCATTCACCTTCACATCATCTGCGATTGTAAATGATCTAGCAAATTGTCTTTGTGAAATACCTCTGTGAATTACTTCACCATCTTCATTTTTATTTTCAGACTTATTAACTTGTTTTGTCCTTACAGTTAATAAATTGTCCTCAAACTCAACTTCAACATCATCTTTGGAAAAACCAGCAAGAGCAACTTCTATTGCATAATTGTCCTTACCTGTTTTTCTAATATTGTAAGGTGGATAATTTGATTGCATAGTCAAACCTCCATTTCCCAACATATTCTCAAATTGATCGAACATATCGTCGAAACCAATTGAAAAAGGTCTTAATGAGTTGAATATAGATAGATCCTTACTTGTCATGTATATCCTCCTTTTTTAAGCAAGTTTAATTGTGTAAGCCCCATAAGGCGACTTATAGAATTTATTTAGTAATGATTTTTAAATTTTCAAGTAATCAAATTAAATTTTATCAGCAACTTTTAATGCAAATGCATAATCTAAAGCTACTTCCTCAATTGCACTATCTCTTCCAGTTTTACCACCGTGACCAGCATTCATTTCTGTCTTTAATAATAATAAATTATTGTCAGTTTTGTAATCCCTTAATTTAGCAGTAAATTTTGCAGGCTCATCAAACAAAACTCTATTATCGCTTAGGCTAGTTGTAATAAAAATATGGGGGTAATCCATTTTTTTAATATTATGATATGGAGAGTAAGAATAAATGTAATCAAAATGATCTTTATTATCTTTTGCATTTCCAAATTCATCAAATTCACCAACAGTTAATGGTAAAGAATGATCGAGATTTGTGGTTAACGAATCAACAAAAGGAACAGCCATTATCATACCCAAAAATAATTCTGGCGCTTCATTTACAACTGCACCCATTAATAATCCACCAGCAGATCCTCCCATTCCAATAATTTTTCCTTTTGAAGTATAATTTTTATCAATCAAATACTTTGCAGCAGCAATATAATCTTTAAAGGTATTTTTTTTATTTAATAATTTACCTTCTTTCCACCACTTCATGCCTCTTTCCATTCCACCTCTAATATGAGCTGTTACCCAAATTATATCTCTATCAATTAAACTTAACCTTGTTGATGAAAAACCTGGTGACATCGAACTACCATAAGATCCGTAACCATATAAAAGAATGTTTGCACTTCCATCAATTTTGGTTTTCTTATGTCTTGTAATAGTTAAAGGAACCAATCTACCATCATGAGATGGACATTCTAATCTTTCAACAATGTAATCATCTGGATTATGACCTGATGGAATTTCTTGTTCTTTTACTAGCTTTTTATCTTTTGATTTAAAATTATATAAATAAGCTTTACCTGGGGTTTTGGGAGAAGAATATGATAGATATACTTCATCAGTATTTTTATCCCTTTGTTTTAATGAAATTCCAGGAACTATAACTTTTTCATCTACAAAATTTAAATCATTCTCTTCACCTGTCATAGGATTTCTGATAATTAATTTACTTAAAGCATTTGAGGTTTCGGATCTAATTATCCAATTTTTTAAGAAAACAAGTCCACCGATTAAAACTTCATCTTTAGCTGAAATAAAAGATTTCCAGTTTTGATTTTCGAGGTCTTCGCAATAATCAATTTTGAAATCTTCAGCTAGCTCGTTTGTATGTAGATAAAACTTTCCTTCCCAAGAATTGACAGAATAAATTACACCTCTTTTTCTTTCTTTGATAAGCTTAGGTTTTGGATTTTCTTCATCTATTGAAAAATAATATTGCTCAGATGTATTATGATCTGAGGTTGATATAAAATAAAATTTTTCATCAGAACTTATTCCAATACCACATGTAAAAGCCTCACTTTTTTCCTCAAAAATTAATTTATCATCTTTAACTGGAGTTCCCAATTTGTGTCTAAAAATCTTTCTAGGTCTATGATGTTCATCCAATTTTGAGTAAAAAATAAATTTATCATCTAAGCTAAAAGTGATACTACCACTTGTTTCTTCAATTTTTTCCGTAATGAGTTCATTAGTTTGAATGTTCCTTATATAAATAGTGTAATATTCAGATCCTTTAAGATCTAAAGAGTAACCAAGATATTTATCATTATAACTTATCTCCAAGTCACCGACGCCAAAATACTCAGCTTTTAATTTTTCTTTTTCGTTGTCACCATTCCATATTTCTTCAATTTTATCTGACCCAATTTTTTTTCTTAGTTTTATAGAGTAATTTCCTTTTGTGGTGGTTTTAGTCCAATATTCATAGATCTTGTCTTTATAGGGCAAGGACTCGTCATCTAGTTTTATTCTACCCTTGATCTCGTCAAATAATATTTTTTGAGTATCTTTTGTGTCTCTTAAATGGTGTTCTGTATAATCATTTTCTTCTTCGAGGTATTTTCTGACGTCTGGTAAAAGTTTTGAACTATCTCTTAAGACTTCTAAAATATTATTTTGATGTATCCAGCTATAGTTATCTTCCCAGTCTACATTGTGACAAGATTTTAATTCAGGTTTTTTTGTTAATTGTGGTATTTTCATCATAATGAATATTATTATTTTTACGTTAATTGCATTTGTGATTATTTATTTGCTATTAAGACTAATTGCAAGGGCACCTACAAAAAAAATATCTAAAGTATTTAGAATTTTAATTTTTTTAGCATCATTGCTTCTGGCTATTTTATTAGCTTTTGGGGGAAGGTTTTTATTTTCCTTACCATTAATTTTATTAAGTTTAGGAATAATTAAATTAAAAGGTTTAACTCTTTATCAGATAATTGGTTTATTCAGACTTTTACAATATTTAAGATCTTCAAATAGATTTTCATTTAATCGAGGCTCTAGTATGAATAATTCTACACTGAGTCTAGATGAAGCATATAAAATATTAAATTTAGACAAATCTAAAAAAATAACCAAAGAAGATGTTAAAAAAGCTCACGCAAAAATCCAAAAAAAAATTCATCCAGATATATCTCCAGAAACCACAAGATTATCAAGTTTAGTAAATGAAGCTAAAGAAATGGTTTTAAAAGATATATCTTAAAATTATATTTTATTTATTTTATTCAAAACATGATCAACGGTGATATCAAATGGATTAATTTTAATATCATGATCTATTGTATCTGCGCTTACAGTATCAGGTAGAATTTTATATTGGTTAATACTATAATCAGTATAAGCCCTGGGTGTATCGAGCATAATTATGAAACAAGGCTTTCCAGATTGTGACATAACATGGTGTCCAAAAGAGTCATTTCCAATGTAAATATCGCACTGAGATATTATAGGGACTAATTCTGATATTGATAGCGAACTTAAGGAATTACAATTTTCTGCTCCAATAGAATTAATAAATTCCTCAGAAAGATTGGACTCTTTAGGACCGCACAAAATATGAAAATAAGATTTAGAGTTTAGATTTAATTTTTTGGCTAATTCTATGTAATTTTTAGTTCCCCATTTTGTTGTTGGTCCCGAGGAACCAATACCTAATACAATATTTTTGTAATTGTTTTTTAATTTCTTGGCAGCTAGAACCTTTGATTTGTGACTTACGTATATTTTTGTTTCAGTTTTGCATTTATCTATTTTTAACCATTTTTCAGTATAGGATTTTGCTTTTTTAACTAAATGTAAATTTTTTTTTTCAGCAACAGAATAAAAATTAACTTCTTTTATTGATGCTAGCTTAGCAGCAAATTGTGTTCTGAAACTTGGGTAATAAATAAATATTTTATCAAAGTTTTTTTTCTTCAAAATTTTTGAAATTTTGTAAATTCCAAATAAAGTTTTATTTTTTTGATCTAAAGTAATAATTTCCTTGATTTTTGGATCATCGTCTAGTGCTTGATGAAGAACTTCACAAAGAGTAATTATAGTTATTGGTCCGTATTTATCTGCAATTTGATGACAGTATGCCAAATGAAGAAGATTTGAACCCAGTCCAACATAATTTAAATAAACAGCAGTATTCATAATGGTTTTATTTTATATTGCGCCAGTGATTTTTTTTTAAATTTATATTACAAATATCAACATAATGGAAAAAATTAGAGGCATTTATGCGGCTGGACTTTCTATATTAGATCAGAATCTCGCCTTAAATGTAAAAAAAACAATCAAACATGCAGAAAATTTGATTGAAAATGGATGTCATGGGGTCGCCATCTTTGGAAGCACTGGTCAAGCACAACTATTATCTGTTTCAGAAAAAATTAGTTTATTAAATGAATTAACAAAAAGTAAGTATAAACATAACTTTTTAATTGGGACAGGTCTAAATTCGTTAAATGAAACTATAAACTTTATTTCTATTTCTAAGTCATTAGGTTTTAATAATTTTTTAATAATGCCACCCGCTTACTATAAATATGGTGACGAGGATGTTTTTAATTATTATTCAAGAATTATAAACACGCATCAAGATATAAAAATAGTATTATACAATTTTGAAAAACTTTGTGGATATAAATTTAGCCCAGAATGTGTGACTAAACTTGTTAAAAATTTTACTTCGCAAATAGTTGGAATAAAAGATAGCTCTTATAATTTATTTGAAACTTTAAAAATTGATAACTTTTCAATTTTACCCGGATCAGAAAGTAAGTTATTAAAAGGTTTGGAACTTGGTTGTTCTGGCATAATAACTGCAACTTGTAATGTAACAAGTAAACTTGCGAGAAAAGTATATGATGATTTTCAAGAAAATAAAAATCAAACTGAAAATGAAAAATTATGTAAAGTTCGAGCAGTATTTGATCAGTATAATTTAATTTCAGCTCTTCATACATTAAAAGGAACAAAAGAGGACGAATTCAATAATATTTTACCTCCTATAAGTATTTTAAATAAAGAAAAAAAGGAAAAACTTATTCTTGAATTAAACTCATTAAATTTTAAAATTTAGAATAATGAAATTAATAGAATTTTTAAATATTTTATTCAAAGAAGATGGTTTTTTATTGATTGATGCAAATAAAAATAAACATATGATTGGTCATCCTAAAAAAGATAAACCTTTAACACTTAAAATTCTCGATAAAAATTTACATACAAAACTTTTATTGTTGCCAGATTTATATTTTGGTGAAGCTTACACGAATGGATCTATAGTAATAGAAAATGGAACGTTGACTGAATTTTTGGATATTGCTTTAAAAAACATTGGAAGAGGAGAAACCAATTCTTATAATGCAGTAATTAATAAATTGAGAGGCACCTATAGATTTTTTACTAATTTTAATCTGAAAAAAAAATCAAAAACTAACGTTGCACACCACTATGACATTTCAGAAAATTTATATGATCTATTTTTAGACTCAAATAGACAATATTCTTGTGCGTATTTTAAAGATGATAACGATAGCTTAGAGCAAGCTCAGATAAATAAAATGAATCACATAATAAAAAAATTAAATTTAAAACCAGATCAAAAAGTTTTAGATATAGGCTCTGGTTGGGGAACTCTTGCAATTGAAATTGCAAAACAATCTAAATGTGAAGTCCTTGGAATCACTTTATCAGAGAACCAATATAAACATAGTATAGAAAAAGCAAAAGCCCACGGTTTAGAAAATCAAGTTCAGTTTATATTAGCAGACTACAGAGATTTAAGTGAAAAATTTGATAGGATAGTAAGTGTTGGAATGTTCGAACATGTTGGGAGAAAATTTTATAATACCTATTTTAACTCTGTGTCAAAACTATTAAATGATGATGGTGTGGCACTCATTCATACCATTGGATCTGTTAATCCACCTAGAGACCCGCATCCCTGGATAACAAAATATATATTTCCAGGTGGATATACACCTAGTCTAAGTGAGGTAGTGAAACCTATTGAAAATTCAGGTTTAATATTGTCAGACATTGAAGTTTGGAGAATGCACTATTCTCACACCCTAAGACATTGGAAAGAAAGATTTTTAAGTAAAAGGGAAAAAGTATTAGAAATGTTTGACGAAAAATTCTTAAGAATGTGGGAATTTTATCTTGCTGGTTGTGAAATGGCATTTAAATGGGGTGATCAGGTTGTATTTCAGATGCAATTGATAAAAAAACATTCTGCGGTACCTAATACTAGAGACTATATTTATTGAGAATTAGTTGGTAGTAAAACGAATACCCAATGAAAAAAAAGAAAAAAACAAAAAAAAGAAGTTCTAATAGAAAAACCACAAAAAAAAAATTTAGAAAAATTTACAAGGTTAGAAGAAATAGAAAGACATTAAAAAAAAAAAAATTTTCAAAAAAAAGATCTAATAAAAAATCGTTATCAAAATTCGATAAAATCAGCAAAACAAAAGAAACATTTGTTCTGAAAATTGCTAGAATACAAAATGCACTTACAAGCTTACCGAAAATAAATTTTTCTTTTGTTTATAGTTTAGATAAAAAAATTGAAAGTTTTTTCCAAAGCATAGAGAAAAAAATTATTTTTTATAAAATTTTAAGGGAGCAAGAGAGAAAAAAGACTATTATAAAAAAATTGGAAAAGGAGGAAAAGGATAAGCAAATAAGAATAAAACAAGAGCAGGAAGATGAACTTAGAGCTTTAAAATTGAAAGAAAAACAACTTAAAGAAGAAGAGAAGTTGGAAAAAGAAAGAACTAAAGATTTAAAAATATTTTTAAGAAAAGAACAGGCTCTTATCAGAAAGGAACAAGCTGAAAGGCAAAAAAGGTTTCTCCAAGAAATTAAATTAGAAAAACAAATAGAAAAATTTAGAATTAGAGAAATCAAAGAACTTGAAAAACTAGAAAAAATCTCTTTACAAGAACAAAGAGAAGATTATGAAAGTCTTCAGGAAAGAATTGCAAAGCTTAAAGAAAAATACCAGCAAATCAGAGATCAAAAAATTAGAGAAAGAGTTGAAGCACTTGGGGTTGAAATTCAAGATGGAGACAGTCGTGAAATATTATTAGAAAAAGAAAAACAGTATAATATAGACAGACAAAAAATAGAATTTGCATTAGAGAGTTTTTATAGAAGTGCAAATAGTTTGGTTTTTCAATTAAATAAACGTTATATATCAAGAAATATGTCTATTTTTAGATGTATAGATAGAAGATTTGAAAGCGGCGAAATTTTTATTAAGTGGGATGAAACCCCAGATAACGAATGGCTTATATTAATTTACATAAAAGATAATTCACCAAATCAGGGCATTGTTATAGAAGACAAAACAAATCCAGAAAAAAATCTTTCCTATGAGTTTCAACCCAATGAAATATTTAAGGCTTCTGATGTTATGGTGGATTCTCTTACTCATTTAATCGCAAGTATAAGAGCAAAGAAAAGCAATTAAATTTGTTGAATGTTTAAAATTTCCTCTAGTTTTGGAATTACTTTACTTCCATTTGATAATGGATAGATTTCCTTTGTTTTTATTAAATTATCCAAAGCTTTTTGGAATTCTCTTTGATCAATATATATTTGAGCACGGCCGGACAAAGCTCCAAAATGACGAGGCTCTAAATCTAATGTCTTTTTGATATCTATAAGAGATAATTCATATTCTTTCATGAGAAAAAGTGCAGTTGCTCTTTTATTCCAGGCCTCTGACCAATTTGGATCTTCAAATATAATATTAGAAAAAATTTTATAAGCGTACTTATGTTGACCATTCTCCATAAGTTCTGTACCTAACTCAAGCTTATTTGTTAAAAATTGGTTATGTGGATGTAAATTCCACAAAGTCCAAATATCTTTTTCAATATTGATAGCTTCCTCTAATTCTGTTGAATTCTTTAATTCTAAAAAATATTTTTCTAATTTTTGTTTATGATAAATTTCAAATGCAAAAGTATAATTAAATTTATAGAAAAAAATAAAAGTTATTAATATAATAAATCTAAAAATTTTGCTCATAAATTAATTTTTTTTTAATTTTTGAACTTGATCCCATGCACTATTAATTGCCCTCATTTTATTTTTACTCTCCTCAATTACTTCTTGAGGAACTCCTTTACTTAATAATAAATCAGGATGATGCTGTTTACTTAGTGCAAGATATTTTTTTCTTATCTGAGAAAGATCGTCTCCAGGTTTACTTTCTAAAACTATATATGGGTTCAGTTTATCAGACCCTTTTCTGCTTTCTTTTATACCTAAGTATTGTTTTTCGCTTAAACCAAAAATTTTTGAAATACTTTCAATCATTTCAAGTTCTGATGAACTTATCTCACCATCAGACTCAGCAATATAAAACAATATATTTATTACTTCTTCTAATACATTTATGTTGCCACTGTAGAATTGAGCAATTTGTTGAGCATAAGGTTCATATCCGGCACTTTCCTTTTTTGCTTTATTAAATATTTTTCCAACTTGATCCAATTCATTATCTGGTATTTTTAATTTATCTTTAACTGCAATTAATTCTTCTTTGCTAACCTGGCCATCAGCTTTGCTAAGTTTTGCAGATAGAACAATTAATGATAAAGCAAACATTTGCTGACTTTGCGCAGGGTTAGAAAATCTCGCGCCAGCTCTTGCTCTTGAAATTTTTCCACCTAAAAGCGAACCTAATAGCATCCCAAAAGGCCCTCCAAGTGAAAATCCAATCATACCACCAATTAAACTTCCCCAGATAGACATACTTTATATTTTTAATATAATTAAAATATTAAATGATAACAACTTTTTTAACATTAACTTTTATATTTTTAGTATTCCTTTGGATTGTTTCATGGATAAATTATTACAATAAACTAGATAACAGATTAGGTAGTTCGATTTGGAGGTGGAGTTATGATTATCCAGTTCTCGGTAAAAGAGATATTTCATTTCTAGATGACAAAAAATTTGTAATACTCAGAAGAAAAAAAAACAAAATTATCACCTATATGTATTTAATCGTTTTTTTAGGATTTTTAGTTTTAATGTCGTTTGTGAGTCAAATACTTCTAATTATTCAAAATTAATTCTTAAGTTGTTTTCTATTTTTAAGATATAAAAAAAAAGCTGCAATTTCATAGGATAAAGAAAATAAATGATATAAAATCGGTAAGCTTAAAATTTTTCCAAGTAATTTAAATTTAGGCATACTGTTCCATAAAATTATAAAAGCCTTTGCACCTGAATATACCTTGCCATCTGATTTTACGTGTAATCTTCTCAGCAGGTCTTTAGCAGTTTTTTGAGTGTCTTTTTCAGCATTTTTGTTGTCTGTAATATCAATCCATTCCAGTTTCTTTATATCTTGTTTTTTATAGACATTGATTTCAGAGCGACAAATAGAACAGGAATTATTGAAAAATATCTTCATATCTAAATATCCATATATTCATTAAAATAGATTTTAAATAAGCAAAAACGCCTAATTGAAAAAATTTAATTGTTTCTTAAATTACGAATATGTCAAAAATTCTAAAAAACAGTGAATTAGATATTACTAGCGCAAATAGTATTGTTTCTGAGACACTTAATAAGTGTGATGATGGTGAATTATATTTAGAGGATTCAAAGTCAGAAGCAATAGTATTGGATGACAACAAAATTAAATCATCTTCATATAACTCTAATTTGGGTTACGGCCTGAGAGCTGTAACAGACGATGTAGTTGCATATTCTCATTCAAGCGATTTAACAAAAAAATCATTAAACGAGTCTAGTAAGAATTTAAAATCAACTTTATCTTCCTCAAATGGAGCATATAATTTTGAAATTAAAAAAACGAATAAAAAATATTATACCGAGCAAGATCCTATTGAAGCAAAAAATTTTAAGTCCAAAATTGAAATTTTAAATCAAGTTAACGAATATGTAAGAAAAACAGATAATTCAGTCAAACAAGTAACCGCAACTTTGTTAGGCGAACATAAATCAATTGAAATAATACGAAATGGTGGAGAAATATTAACAGACGAAAGACCACTTGTTAGATTTAATGTTTCAGTAATGCTTGAAAAGAATGGTAGAAAAGAAACAGCTGTTTATGGAATTGGTGGAAGACAAAATTACGATGCCTATTTGAAAGAAGCTGACTGGAAAAATGTATGTGATGAAGCTTTAAGAATTGCATCAGTAAATTTAAACAGCAAACCAGCGCCCGCAGGTGAAATGCAAGTTGTGCTTGGTCCCGGTTGGCCAGCTATACTTATTCATGAAGCTGTAGGCCATGGACTAGAAGGCGATTTTAATAGAAAAAAAACTTCTGCCTTTCATAATTTAGTTGGTCAAAGAGTTGCGAGTGAAGGTGTTACAATTATAGATGATGGTACATTAGAAAATAGAAGAGGCAGTTTAAGTATAGATGACGAAGGTACCCCTACAGAAAAAACTGTTTTAATAGAAAATGGAATTTTAAAAAATTTTATGCAGGATAGATTGAATGCAAGATTAATGAAAACAAAGTCAACAGGTAACGGTAGAAGAGAAAGTTATAAACATGTAGTGATGCCAAGAATGAGAAATACAATAATGTTAAATGGCAAACATACACAGGAGGAAATGATTAAATCTGTCAAAAAAGGAATTTTTGCAGTTAGTTTTGGAGGAGGGCAAGTAGATATCACATCAGGTAAATTTGTTTTTAATTGTACTGAAGCTTATGAAATTATAGATGGAAAAGTTGGCTCACCGATTAAAGGTGCAACCTTAATTGGCGATGGTCCCTCGGCTCTGAAAGAAGTTTTGATGGTAGGAAATGATATGATGCTGGACCCTGGTATTGGAACATGTGGCAAAGCTGGCCAAGGTGTGCCGGTCGGAGTAGGACAACCATCTTTATTAATCAACAAGATGACTGTTGGCGGAACCCAACTTTAAACTAAATGTTAGAGTATAATAATAATTTAGGTGATATAGTCGATCAATGTATATCAAAAGCTAAAAAAAGTGGTGCAACTGATGTTGAAGTTGCTCTAATAAAAAATACATCAGAAACAGTAAGCTTTAGAAATCAAAAACTAGACGAGTCTGATAGGGCTGAAAATATCGGATTATCTCTAACCGCATATATTAATAAAAAAAAGACATCAGTATCATCCTCTAATTTAAACAAAGAAAACTTAGAAAAATTAATCGGCAGATGCATAGATGCCGCAAAAATTACACCAGATGATGATTTTAACTCTCTACCAGATAAAGAATTATTTTTTAAAAGCTCTAAAGAATTAGATTTGTTAGATGACACTCACATTGAAAATAGTAAAAAAATTGAATATTTAAAAGAAGCTGAAGAAGTGGCGTTTAAAAATCCAGAAATTGTTAATACTAACGGTTCATCATTCTCTGAAAGCAAAACTGAAATAATATTAGGAAATAGCAAAGGATTTAAAAATGGTTATAAAACATCCAATTTTACTGCCTATTGTGAAGTTGTTTCAAAAAGCAACGGGAATATGGAAAGAGATTATGAGTACACTTCAAAACGTCATTTCGAAGATTTGCTAAAACCCTCAGAACTAGGATCAAATGCAGCAAAATTTGCAATCAGAAAACTTAAACCACAAAAAATTAATAGTGGAAAATTTAATATAATTTTTGATAAGAGAATTTCGAAAAATTTTCTAAATTATTTCGGTAGCGCAATTACAGGTGCTTCAATTTACAGGGGCACATCCTTTCTTAAAGAAAAATTAAACAAAAAAATATTTTCAGATAATATAAATATAGTTGATAGAGCAGATATCAAAAGAGGAAACGGATCAAAATATTTTGACAATGAAGGGGTTAAAATACAAAACCTTTCATTAGTTAATAAAGGTGTATTAAATGATTACTTAATAGATACATATTACGGAAAAAAACTTAATATAGCCTCTAATGGAAGAAGTGGAGGTACAACAAATTTATACTTTGAAAATGGAAACAAAGATCTCAAAGATTTAATGAACTCAAACAAGAAAATTTTTTATGTTACTGAAACAATAGGACATGGTACAAATATTGTAACTGGCGATTATTCACTTGGAGCAGGTGGTATGATGATAGAAAATGGTGAATTTGTTCATCCAATAAGCGAAGTAACAATTGCAGGTAATTTAAATGAAATGTTTAGTAAAATGGTACTAGCAAATGATTTACAATTTAACTATTCAACAAATTCTCCCTCAGTTTTAATTGAAAATATGACAGTGGCTGGAAAATAGTTAAGATATTATTCAATTTTTTTTAATATATACTGCCATTTTCCAAGTCTCTTATACTCAACTTTAACAATTATATTATTTTTACTATCGTACCAAATATCAAAATCTAATCTTTTATCTGCTTCTAAATTGTCATCTGTAGATTTTAATTTAAAATGGTCAACTGAAATATCTTTTCCATTGATTGTTAGGATTTCTTTAGAAATAAAATTTACCTCTTGTTTTTTTATACTTCCAGAAAGAGGGCTAATTTGACTATTGCTTGTTAGTATTTTATGATTCCACCAATTTCCTATGATATTTTCTTTATCAGCATTACCTTTATACGAAGAACCATCAATTATAAAAAATTCTTTAGATTTATCATAAATTAAATTTACAAATTTTCTTTTATCATTTTGCATTGTTTCAGATGTAAATTCTATTAATTGATCATCTTGGTACTTTTCTTTGCTGATACTTTCTATAGAAAATAGTTTTACTCCAGCTATTTTTACCTCAAACTTGGTTTCATTAATAACTTCAAAAATATTTTCATTGCTTTTAAAAAAATAATTACTGTACCCTATAATCTCACCATTTCTATAAATATCCATTTTTATCAGTTCAATGTTTTTATAATGGCCTGTATGTGAATATAAATTTGAAATAGTAAAAATTGAAATAATTAATCCTAATACAGTAGAATAAAATTTAATTTTCATTTTTAAATTTTATATTAATTATTTATTATAAGATATATAAGAAATTATTATTTATGTTTTTATCTATAAAAAAAATACCCAAAACCAATTGGAGTTCAAAAAATCCGTTTAATTTTAAACCAAAGATTTCAACCTTTTTCTTTTTGTGTTTTGGCTTAATGCTTTTTGGATTAGGGGAGGGCTTGCTAATTGTTTCTTTAAGTGGGGCTTCACCTTGGAGTGTTCTTGCTCAAGGTATCTCATTAAACGTAAATTACTCAATTGGAGTTATAACTTTCCTAATTAGCGTTGTTGTTTTAATTATGTGGATACCACTAAAACAAAAACCAGGTATGGGCACAATATTAAATGCATTAATTATTGCTGGAATGATTGATTTATGTATAAATTTTGTACCTTCGCCTGAAAACTTTATTTCTCAGATAAGTCTAGCAATAGTTGCTGTTTTAACAGTTGGTTTAGGTGGTGGAATATATTTAGTTGCAAATTTAGGACCAGGTGCGAGGGATGGACTTATGATTGGATTACAAAAAGTAACAAATTTACCAATAGCATCTGTAAGAGCATTTATTGAAATTAGCGTTGTCTCTGTTGGATGGTATTTAGGAGGCACAGTTGGAGTAGGAACCTTATTATTTGCTTTTGGAATAGGGCCTTGTGTTGCCCTAGGATTATATTTAGTTGATAAGATCTTTAATAATTAAACTTTAGCTTCCTCAGAATTTTTTAGCATCCTTTTTCTAACATGAGGATCTAGATATTTTTTTCTTAATCTTAGATTTTTAGGAGTAACTTCTAAATTTTCGTCATCATTTATATATGACATCATTTGCTCTAGAGACATTTTTCTTGGTGGTGTAAGTATTACAGCTGTATCACTACCTGAAGATCTTACGTTTGTTAATTTTTTACCTTTTAGTACATTAATTTCCAAATCGTTATCTCTTGAGTGTTCACCTACAATCATACCTGAGTATACTTTCGTTTGAGGATCAATAAACATTTCACCTCTTTCTTGAAGATTGAATAAAGCAAATGCTACTGCAGATCCTGTTTCCATTGATACTAATGCACCGTTTCTTCTTCCAATTAAATCACCTTTATAGGGGGCATATTCTAAAAATACTTTATTCAATACACCGGTTCCCCTTGTGATTGTCAAAAATCTAGATTGAAATCCTATTAGTCCTCTAGATGGTGCATGGAATATTAATCTTTTTTTTCCAGCGCCAACATCTTTCATATCTTTCATTTCTGCTTTTCTTTGATTCATGCCGTCAATCACTTTACTTGAAAATTCTTCATCGACATCTATCGTTACTTCTTCAATAGGTTCTAATTTATTTCCTTCATTATCATTCTTAAATAAGACTTTGGGTCTTGAAACTGTTAATTCAAATCCTTCTCTTCTCATAGTTTCTATAAGAACTCCTATTTGTAGTTCACCTCTTCCACTAATTACGAAAGAGTCTCTATTTGTATTTTCTTCAAAAGTAATTGCTACATTTGTTTCAGCTTCAGCTATAAGTCTTTCTCTTATCACGGTAGAAGTTACTTTATCACCTTCTGTTCCTCCAAAAGGAGAGTCATTAACAGTTATTTTTACAGACATTGTTGGAGGGTCAATTGGAGTTGAGCTTAAAGGAAGATTTATTTCTTGATCGCAAATAGTATCTGCTACAGATGTTTTATTTAGTCCAGCAAGACAAACTAAGTCACCTGCGGAAATACTTTCTTTTACTACTTTTTTAGTTCCTTCAAATCCTAATAATTTTGTTAATCTTCCATTTTCAATTATCTTACTATCTAAGTTTATAGCCTTAACATTTGAATTTACTTTAACAACGCCTTGTTCTACTCTTCCAATTAAGCATCTTCCTAAATATGGATCTTTGTCTAATAATGTGACTATCATTGCAAATGGTTTGTTAGTAGTAACTTTTGGAGGATCTACGTAATCAATAATTAATTCCATTAGTTGTACAAGGTTTTCCTTTGGCTCAGATAATTCTTTTACACACCATCCATCTCTTCCAGATGCATACAATATTGGAAAATCTAATTGTTCTTCGTTTGCATCTAAGGCAACGAATAGATCAAATACCTCATCTATAACTTGTTCGGCTCTAGAATCTGGTTTATCAACTTTATTAATTACTACTATAGGCTTAAGTCCTTGTTTAAGCGCTTTACCCAATACAAATTTTGTTTGAGGCATAGGGCCCTCAGCTGCATCGATTAATAATATAACTCCATCTGCTAAACATAAAATTCTTTCAACCTCACCACCAAAATCAGCATGACCCGGTGTATCTATTATATTTATTTTTGTATTTTTCCAAAAAATAGATGCTGGTTTTGCTAAAATTGTAATTCCTCTTTCTTTTTCTAAATCGCCGCTGTCCATTAATCTATCGTTAACTTCTTGGTTTTCTCTAAATAAACCGCTTTGTTTCATTATTGAGTCTATAAGCGTTGTCTTTCCATGATCAACGTGTGCGATAATAGCGATGTTTCTAATAGAATTAGTCATTTCGGCGCTGTTATATATAAATTTTTGTCGTTGGGAACAAATATTTTTGTAAAAAAAAACCCCCAACTTGTGGGGGTTTTTTAATATTTGTATTTCGTTATTTTGGGATTACATCATGCCGCCCATGCCGCCCATGCCGCCCATTCCTCCTGGAGGCATTCCCCCAGCTGGGCCTGAATCTTTTGGTTCTGGTTTATCTGCAACCATTGCTTCCGTAGTTACTAGTAATCCAGAAATTGAAGCAGCATCTTGTAATGCAGTTCTGACAACTTTTACAGGATCAATAATACCTTCTTTAAACATATCAACATATTGTTCAGTTTGTGCGTCATAACCTTGCGATGGTTTATTGCCTTCAGTTAATTTTCCAACAACAACTGAGCCATCAACTCCTGCATTAGTCGCAATTTGTCTAATAGGTGCTTCAAGAGCGCTTTTAACAATCTCTACTCCAGCTTTTTGATCATCACCTTTTACTTTAACTTTATCAAGCTCATGAGATGCATAAAGAAGCGCACATCCGCCACCAACAACTATCCCTTCTTCAACAGCTGCTCTTGTTGCATTAAGCGCATCTTCAACTCTATCTTTTCTCTCTTTAACCTCTACT
>QCGH01000019.1 GCA_003280005.1 Pelagibacteraceae bacterium AG-365-D07
GCTCTTCAAAGAATTTTACAAGAGATGGAGGAATGTTATAAAGTTTACCTTACTCCCACAGGATTTGGAGCAGTTTTTTTAGCAGTATTGAGCATTGTCGAGCCAGGAGATGAAATTTTAGTGACAGACTCTGTTTATTCACCAACAAGATTATTGACCCAAGATTATTTAAAAAAATTTAATATAAAAAGTATTTTTTATGATCCTACTAACTTTAATGATTTAAAAAACAAAATAACAAATAAAACAAAATTGATATTAGTCGAAAACCCTGGAAGTAATACTTTTGAATTCCAAGATTTAAAAAAAATCATATCATTAGCAAAAAAAAATAAAATATTTACAGCGATAGACAATACTTGGGGTACACCATATTTAATTAAGCCAATTAAATTAGGTTTTGATATGTCGATTGTGTCGGCCACAAAATACTATTCGGGACATTCTGATGTAATGGGTGGTAGTTTAGCAATTAATAAACGAGTGTTTAAAATGGTTGAGGCCACAAATAGAGTAACTGGTTTAAGATTAAGTCCTGATGATGCATACTTAATACTTAGAGGTATTAGAACATTAGATGTAAGAATGGACAAACATCACGTAAACGCTTTGAAAGTTGCTAAATTTTTGTCTAAACAAAAAAAAGTAGTTAAAGTTTGTTATCCGTATAAAAAAAATACCCCAAGATATAAACTTTGGAAAAAATATTACTCTGGTGCATCTGGTCTTATGGGTTTGAGTATTAAATCAAAAAATAAAAATTCAGTTAAAAGTTTTATAAACTCTTTAAATTTATTTGGATATGGTTTTAGTTGGGGCGGTTTTGAAAGTTTAGCTCTTTATCAGAATCAAAAACAATTAGGTGCTAGAAGTTATCTTAACTTAAAAAAAGATGAACATATAATTAGACTTCATATTGGTCTTGAAGATCCAAATGATATAATTAATGACTTGAAGCAAGCGCTTAAAAAAATAAAATAACTAATGGATAAATTTTTTCCAAGCAGAAGCGCTTTTATTACGCTAGTTGCGTGTTGTTTAGTTGTGATAATTGCATTGGGTATTCGACAAACTTTTGGACTGTTCTACTTTGATTTTTCAACAGATTTAGATATCACAATATCTCAATTTGGTTTTGCGATGGGTTTACAATTATTTTTATGGGGAGCCTTCAGTCCACTATTTGGAGTAATAACAGACAAGTATGGTGGCAATATTGCAATTTTTTTAGGTTTTGTTTTCTTTTTACTTGGAGTTATTTTGTTTTATTCTGGATTTAACACAGGTGTCTATTTTATATACACAATAGGAGTTTTAATTGGTGTAGGCCTAGGATCAACAGCTATAGGTATTCCAGTATCTGTAGTTGCAAAACATTTTCCTGCTTCTAAAAGAACTATAGCAACCGGTATAGTTACCTGCGCTGGTTCATTTGGATACTTTGTATCACCAGTATTGGTTAAATATTCTTTAAATGAGAGTGGTTGGGAAAATACTATTTTTTATTTTTGTTTATTACTAGGCTTAGGATTGCTGGTAGCATTATTTGTAAGTACTCCAAAAATACCCGTTGAAGATAACCAAAATAAAGATCAAAGCGCTGTAGATGCATTGAAAGAGGCTTTTGCAAATAAAAGTTTTATTTATTTAACACTAGGTTTTTTTGTATGCGGTTGGCATATTGCACTAGTTGCAACGCATATTCCTACAGACATGATGGATAAAGGATTGCCAGATTGGTGTGCTACAGCTGTATTATCATTAATTGGTTTATTCAATATGGTTGGGACTATAACAAGTGGATACTTGTCTACTAGATATAGTAAGAAAAAAATTCTTAGTGCAATTTATCTATTAAGAGGAGCTTCAATTATGATATTCATATTTTTTCCTCCAAGCGTTATTAATTCAATTATTTTTGGAATTACTTTTGGTTTCTTATGGCTTTCCACAGTACCACCCACAAACGGCATTGTGGCACATATCTTTGGAACTAAATATGTGGGAATGTTGTACGGTATAGTATTCGTAAGTCACCAGTTAGGATCTTTTTTAGGCGCTTATTTAGGTGGAGTATTTTACGAAATGAACGGAAATTTTGATTATGCATGGTACGGATCAATAGCTTTGTCAATTTTTGCAGGATTAATACATTTACCAATTAATGAGAAACCAATTGAAAGATTACAAACAGTATAAACTAAAATTTAATCCTTACTTAGAGAAACTTTATCAATCAGATAAACCCTTAATTATTTACAAAGTAGATGATGGATATAATATTTACACAGATTTTTCTAAGAAGATTATTTTAAACAAAAAAAATATTAAAACCTTTTTTCAATCTATTGAGAACAAGAAATATAAAAAAGAAACAGATTTATATCTTGGTTTTTTTGGTTATGAAATTTTGTGTAATTTAATCGGTATTAATATAAAGAATAAGAAAAGAATAAATTTTTATAAAGGAATTTTTTATAAACCAGAAACAATAATAAAAATTAGAAAAGATATACAAATTATATCAAATATTAAGTATCAAAAATTCAATAATCAATTTAATAAAACTCAGATATTAAGCCCATTTAAAATTAATATTTCATATCAAAAATATAAAAAAATATTTGAATTATTCTCAAAAAAAATAAGAGAAGGCGAAACTTATCAAATTAAAATATGCACAAAGTACAAGAACAAATCTTTAATTAATCCAATAAATTTCTTTTGGAAACTTATGAAGGTAAACGCTTCACCAGAGTCTTTCATGATTAAAGATAAAGATTATTCAATAGTTAGTTGTTCTCCTGAGACACTTATAGATAAGCAAAAAAATACTATAATCACTAAACCAATTGCCGGTACTTTAAAAAAAAATATCTCTACAAATAAATTGATTGCTCTAAAATATTTTAAAAATAATGAAAAAGAAACTAAAGAGCATAATATGATTGTTGATATGGAAAGAAGCGATTTATCAAAAATTTGTAAACCCGGAAGTGTAAAAATACTTAAAAAAAAATATGTTGAAGAATATAAACACTTATACCATTACGTTACTTCTATTGGTGGAAAATTAAATAAAAATACAAAACTAATAGATATTATTAAAGCAATGATGCCAGGAGGCTCTGTAATTGGTTGTCCTAAAATAAGAACATTGGAGTTATTAAATAGACAAGAAAAAGAGAGTAGAAATATTTTTACTGGTAGCTTTGGTTATATAAAATTTAACCAAGATATGAAATTTAATATAATAATAAGATCTATTCTAAATTTCAAAAATCATTCAGAAATTTCAGCAGCATCAGGAGTTGTTTTGGATAGTTCTTCAAAAAAAGAATTTAATGAAAATTATATAAAAGCAAAATCTTTATTGGAGTTATTTAAATGATTTACATTATAGATCATCAAGACTCATTTACATGGAATGTTGTCCATCAGTTTTCAAAATTTGATAAAGTTATTTGTAGTAATTATTATGAGATAAATAATAATTTACTTGATAAAAGTGACGTTATTGTTTTTTCCCCAGGACCTGGTTCTCCAAAAGATTACCCACTTTCGTCAAAAATTTATAAAAAATACAAAGGAAAGAAAAAAATAATTGGTATATGTTTAGGTTATCAAATGATTTTGCATAATGAGGGTGGCAAAATAATACAACAAAAAAAAATATACCATGGATTTCAATCTAAAATAAAAACAAATAAAGAAAGTGAAGTATTTAAAAATAATCAGCATTTCAAAGTAGGCAGATATCACTCATTAAAGTTAATGGAGCCATTTAAATCAAATTCAATTAAAATAACTATGAGATGCAGTAAAACAAAAATACCAATGGGTCTTGAGGATAATAAAAATAAAATATATGGATTTCAATTTCATCCAGAATCTTTTCTAACTGAAAATGGTGACATTCTTATTAAAAAAATCTTATCAGCTTAGTAATCTTAAAGAGGCTCCCTTCAAAGATCTTTGGGGATCGAAAGGTGTATTTACTACAATGAGAATGGTTGGAAGACCTCCAAAGTTAATTCTATTAAAACCTCATTTAGAAAATTTAATTAAATCAACAAAAAATTATGCAATTAAAAAAAAAAATTTAAAGAATGTTCTTATGGATTTGATAAAAAAAAATACATTATACAAAGGTCCTGATAATTTATTTCGAATTGCTTTAAATAAAAAACTTATTTCAGTATCTATAAGAAAAAGGCCAATACCCAAAAATAATTTTAATCTTTTATTGTTCAAATATAAGCGAATAGACCCTAATTATAAAAATTTATACTATAAGAAAATAATTTCAAAGCTTAGTAAACTTGATTCAACTAAATTTGACATTGCATTAGTTTCAAATAATAAAATTTTAGAGACAGGCACATCTAATCTAGTCTTTGTTAAAAATGGAAAAATTTATTCACCTAAAAAAAATTGTTATTTTGGAAATACAATTAAGCATATAAATAAAAAAATAAAAATCATTGGTAAAGATATTTCAGTTAACAAAATCCATGATTTTGAGGAAATTCTTTTGATAGGTTCTGGAAAGGGTATTACCTCTGTTTCAAAAATTGATGAGGTAAACTGGAAAAGAAAAAAAACAGATTGTTATCGTAAATTAATTAAAATATATAATTCTCTTCTTTAAAAATGAAAGATCCAAATAATCCTTGTATTTTTTGCAAATTTAGAAAAGAAGAACTTCAATTTGAAAATCAGTTAGCTTATTCATCAACTGATAGTTACCCAGTCTCAAAATTTCATTGTCTTATAGTACCAAAAAGACATGTTCAGGATTATTTTGAGCTAAGTGCTGAAGAAGTTCAAGCCTGTCATGAATTAATCTTAAAAACTCAAGAGAAGATTTTAAAAGAAGATAGAACAGTTAAAGGTTTTAATATTGGTACAAATGCTGGAAAAACTGCAGGTCAATCAATAATGCATTGCCATATTCATTTGATTCCTAGACGAGAAGGTGATGTTGATAATCCACAAGGAGGAGTGAGATCAGTGATACCCTTAAAACAACATTATACTAGAAAAAAATAAAATAAATTCCATTAGATGGTACGAATTATACCTAATTTACCTTATTGATTATTTATTTTAACTGTACTAGAAGCTCTGAAAGGGGAAAATGATATCAACAAATCCATTCGCAATATTAGCAGAAACGATACCTTCTATCGGTATTCAAATCTTTGCTGTGGCAATGGTTGCTTTAGCCGGTGGTGGAACAATACTAGACATAATTCACAAAAAGAATGTTAAATATTTTTTCAATAATGCAAAAAAAGCAAAGCTATCTGCAACAAAAAACTTAAGCAGTGGTGAAAAAATTTCTGTTGTAACAAAAACAATTGCTCATGATATTTTAACAACTGCGGAATTAGGTGCTACTCAAAGAAGAATAGCTCATGTGATGGGTATGTATGGAACAGTATTATTTTGGATTGGTTCTGCAGTAATGATATTTAAGTATTCATCTCCTGGAATAAGTACACCATCTGTTTGGCCAATTATTTGGCATGTAGGAGCTATTATGACAGTTGTAGGCGGCGGTTGGTTTTGGTTATTTTTAAGGGTTGATGTATCAGCAGAAGCAAATTCAGTGTTCAGAATCGTTTTAGCTGATTTATTTGTTTTAGCTCTTGTTGCAGCCTCAGCTATGGGATTAATTTGGTCTTTTTTACAAACTTCAGGAATTAATGGTTGGGATATGCTGTTTTTAGTTTTATTTGCTGTGGCAAATATAATTTTGTTCGGAGGAGTTTATTGGTCTAAGTTTGGTCATATGTTTTATAAACCAGGGGCAGCAATACAAAAAAATTTAGCAAAAGCGGATGGGTCAAATGATGATTTGCCTTTACCCGCAGATGCACCAGAGGATTTTGGTTTGGGAATTTCAAGAGAAAAACCTAAACATTATTAGAAAGGAAAAAAAATTATGTCTACTTTTGTATATATGACAAGATGTGATGGATGTGGTCACTGTGTTGATATATGTCCTTCCGATATTATGCATATCGATAAAACAATTCGAAGAGCAGTTAACATCGAACCTAATTTTTGTTGGGAATGTTACTCATGTGTAAAGGCCTGCCCACAACAGGCAATAGATGTTAGAGGTTATGCGGACTTTGCTCCTATGGGACATAAAGTAAGAGTACTAAGGGAAGAAAAAAAAGGAACAATTTCTTGGAAGATAAAATTTAGAAATGGAACTATTAAAGATTTCGTTTCACCAATTACAACAAAACCATGGGGAAAACATATTCCAAAATTAGCTGAAGCTGACAGTCCTAACCAAGGCGATATGCAGTCACAAATTTTATATAACGAGCCTCACGGTTTAAATACAGAAAAAGACTTACCTGTAATTAATAAAAGTTCATTTAAAAAAGGTGTTTACTATTAATGCCAAAAAATAAAACTGTATTTGAGGATTGTGATATTCTAGTTGTAGGTGGTGGTATGGCCGGCACAGGTGCAACATTTGAATCTAGATATTGGGGAAGAGACCTTAAAATTATTTGTGTTGAAAAAGCTAACATAGATAGAAGTGGCGCTGTTGCTCAAGGTTTATACGCAATTAATTGTTACATGGGAATGCAGTGGGGAGAAAATATGCCCGAAGACCATGTAAGATATGCAAGAAACGATTTAATGGGTCTTGTTAGAGAAGATCTTGGATATGACATGGCAAGACATGTCGACTCTACTGTTCATATGTTTGATGAATGGGGTTTGCCAATGATGAGAAATAAAGAAACAGGCAGATATCAAAGAGAGGGAAAATGGCAGATTATGATCCATGGTGAAAGCTATAAACCAATCGTAGCTGAAGCAGCAAAAAAATCAGCTAATAAAATCTATAACAGAATTATGATCACTCATCTTTTAAAAGATGAGAGTAATCCAAATAGAATTGCAGGAGCGGTTGGATTTAATATGAGAACAGGAGACTATCATGTTTTTAAAGCTAAAGCCGTTATAGTTGCTGCAGGTGGAGCTTCACATATTTTTAAACCAAGAGCAGTAGGTGAGGGAATGGGTAGAACTTGGTATGCACCATGGAGTAATGGATCAGCTTATGCACTCCCAATTGCAGCTGGAGCAAAAATGACTCAAATGGAAAATAGAATTGTACTTTGTAGATTTAAAGATGGTTATGGCCCAGTTGGAGCTTATTTTTTACACTTAAAAACATACACTCAAAATGCCAACGGGGAAAATTATGAGAAAAAATGGTACGAACATACTAAAAAAATGGTTGGAGAATATATTGATCATCATCCAACTCCAACTTGTTTAAGAAATCATGCCTTTATTCAGGAAGTAGCTGCTGGAGGTGGACCTATCCATATGGTTACAAAAGAAGCGTTTCAAGATCCACATCTAGAAACTGTTGGTTGGGAAAACTTTTTAGGAATGACTGTAGGTCAAGCTGTTGTTTGGGCATCACAAAATATTGATCCAAAATATACAAACCCTGAATTAACAACTTCAGAACCCTATGTAATGGGATCTCATGCAACATGTTCAGGAGCTTGGGTTAGTGGACCCGAGGATATTGCTCCAGATGATTATTATTGGGGATATAACAGAATGACAACAATCGAAGGTCTTTTTGGCGCAGGTGATACAGTTGGTGGAAGTGCTCACAAGTTTTCATCAGGATCATTTACTGAGGGAAGATTAGCGGCAAAAGCGGCAGTAAAATATATTACTGACAAAAAAGCTAATGATATAAAAGTTTCAGATACTCAATACGAAAATTTAAGAGAAACTATTTATAAACCACTTGAAAACTACCAGGTAGGCAGAAATGAAATTACTGCTGGTACTGTTTCGCCAAGTTATTTATCTCCTATTCAAGGACTACAAAGACTTCAAAAAATTATGGATGAATATTGTGGTGGTCTTACAAACAATTATATGACTAATGGCAATCTTTTAAATAAAGGTCTTGAGCAATTAGCAATTTTACAAGAAGATTTGGAACATGTGGGTGCAGAGGATTATCACCAATTAATGAGAGCGTGGGAGCTAAAACATAGAGCATTAACATCTCAATGCGTAACAGAACATACTTTATTTAGAAAAGAAACAAGGTGGCCAGGATACTATTATAGAGGCGACCATATGAATTTAGACGATGAAAACTGGCATTGTTTAACAGTCTCGCAAAGAGATCCGGAATCAGGTAAATTTACTATGGAGAAGAAGCCTGTTTATCATATAGTAGACGAAGAAAAGAAAAAAACTGCTTAGAAATTAAAATAAATATGAGCCTCATTAAGAAAACAGACGAGGAAATCATTAAAATAGCCACTCCTTTATGGGATGAATTAGTTAAAGCTTCGAATAGGAGAGATTATAGTGGTTTTACGAAAAATTTTTCAGCTCAAATGCTTTATGGAGCAAATGAAGTTGAAATTGGAAAACAATGGGCAAGCAACAAGTTATTGACAAATTTATCAGATCAAAGAGAGGCCATGGGGTGTCTAAGAAGAGATTTATACGTCACAGTACTGTTTAAACAAAAGAGCAACACTATGAAGGGAGACTATCTAGGTCGTCTGGTGCTTGGTGAAGAGGATGGTGAAGTAAAAATTTTTGGAGCAACAATTTTTTAGCAAATTTAAAAAATAACACTTGCAAAGTTGTAGGATTTTGCTAATTCGGAAATGTGGTCCAGTTTATTTTAAAAAATTCAAAAAAATTATCAAAATCTATACCAACCACTTTTTTTAATAATCATATAAAAGAAATTCTTTTTTTTGGACTTGGAATTTATTGGGCAGTAATTTTGTTTAGCACCTTCTTAAATATATAATAATATTTGACAATTATTAACCATAGGAGTACGAAGTAGTTAATAGGTCTTATGGAATATTTTCTTCCAATTGCACAAGTTGAAATAAATATAGCATTCATATTTATATTAAGTTTATTTGTTGGAGTTCTTTCTGGATTATTTGGTGTTGGAGGGGGATTTTTGATGACACCATTTCTAATTTTTCTCGGAATTCCACCTGCTTATGCTGTTCCAAATGAGGCTAGTAATATTTTGGGTACATCAGTTTCAGGATCAACAACGCATTATTTAAAAGGCACATTAGATTACAAGATGGGATTTATGATTGTGATAGGTGGTACTTTTGGAACATTGCTTGGTATACTTACATTCTCATATTTAAAAGATATTGGAAAGATTAACGAAGTAATTTCTTTAGCATACATGTATGTTCTAGCAATTCTTGGAACATTTATGTTAATCCAAGGTGTTTCTGAAATTGATAAAGCAAGAAAAAAAATTGTAGTTAGAAAAAAATTACACCATCATTACTGGATTCATGGGCTCCCTTTTAGAATGAGATTTAAAAAATCTAAAGTCTACGAAAGCATTTTTACACCAATAATTATTGGAATGATTGTTGGATATATTGCTGCGATAATGGGAGTTGGGGGCGCCTTTATCTTAGTTCCTGCAATGATTTATATTATTGGTATGCCTACAAAATTAATACCAGGTACATCTTTATTTGTAACGATATTTGTAAGCGCAATTGTTACTGTTCTACATGCTTTTAATTATGGAACAATAGACTTAGTATTGGTTACTATTCTAATTTTAGGTTCAATTGTAGGTGTTCAGGTTGGTCAAAAGATGGGTGAGAAAATTGATAGCTCACAGTTTAAAACTATTTTAGCTGTATTAATTTTATGTATTGGTATTGCAATTGCATATGACACATTTATTAGTGAAGATACAGTTGTTGTCACTGTAAATAATGGTGTACAAAACCTTGGGGTTTTTGCTAAATTTATTTTAGAGTATTCCAAGGACCTTCCAGTATTTTATGGTTTAACTTCAGTTGTTCTCGCTATAGTTTTAGGTGTTGGTGCTGCTGGTATAAGGAAATTAATCTCTGATTGGAATAAAAAAAGAATATCTAAACTTCAAGCTTCAAAATAATTTAGGCACTTCGATATAATTTAGTCATTACAAATTCTTTATGACCCAAAGCTTCTGCACAAGTAAATCTACCATTTGCAACTCTTAAAGTTGCTTTTATCAATTCATCACCAGCTTGATCTAAATTCATTTGTCTTGACAGAATTTTTGACACATCAACATCGATATGCTCTTTCATTTTTACAGCTGTTAAAGGATTCGCAGTCAATTTAATTACTGGCTCAATTGGGTTTCCAATAATGTTTCCTTGTCCGGTTGGGAATAAATGAATATTAAAACCTCCGGCAGCTTGCAAGGTCACACACTCAGCAGCAGCTGATGATGTATCCATGAAATATAGTCCTGGACCTTTTACAGGTTCCTCGGCAGGAGTTAATACATCAATAAATTGTCTTGATCCAATTTTTTGGAAATTACCAAATGCCTTTTCTTCAATTGTAGTTAATCCTCCAGCAATGTTACCTGCGGTAGGTTGGCTTTCAGAAAGATCATCTGTTGCCTCTTTCAATATAAAGTCATTATAGTCACTCCATGTTTTCATAAACTTATCTTGAGCTTCTTTTGTTTTTCCTCTTTTAGCGCATACACTTTCAGCACCAGTTAATTCAGAAGTTTCACCAAAACATAAGTGAACGCCTAATGGCTCTAATTTATCCATTAGATTTCCAACAGTTGGATTTGAAGCCAAGCCAGAAGTTGTATCTGACTCTCCACATTTTACTGAAATCCAAAGATCGCTTACTGGACACTCTTCCCTTTGTTTTTCTGATGCCCATATAGAGAACTCTTGAGCTTTTTTTGAAGCTTTCATTATTGTTTCAATATCACCAGCCCCTTCAATACTAAAACCCTCAACTGGTTTTCCAGTTTTTGCAACTTCATCTACAATTCTTTTTGTCCATTTAGGCTCAATACCAATAATAATTGCTGCTGCAACGTTAGGGTTTTTTGCAGTACCAATCATTGTTCTAAAATGTAATTCTAAATCAGCTCCAAATTGCAATCTTCCATATGAATGTGGAAGTGCAATAGTTCCTTTTATATTATTTGCCACCGCCTCCGCACAAGCATTTGAAATATCATCTACTGGAAGAATAATTACGTGGTTTCTAGTACCAACTCTTCCATTTTCTCTTTTATAACCTAAAAAACTTTTTGGAATTTCCATCTAAATTACCATTTCTTTGTTTTAACGTTGTGAACATGAACATGTTCACCTTTTTTAATTGTTTTTACAACTTTTCCAATATCGTGACCATATTTAATAATAGTGTCACCTTCTTTAAGATCCATTAAAGCTAACTTATGTCCAAGAGGGACTTCATTTTTAGCCTCCACAGTCGCTGATCCATCATCTTCCATAATCCAACAATTACATGTTTGATTTGGTGCGACCTTTTCAATTACAACAACGCCCACGTTGTCTTTTTTATCATGTATAATAATATCTGTACTTGCCATTTTTGAAATTAAATATAGAAAAATAGCATTTGTAGAAAAATTGCAAGAAAATTATTTAAAGGAAAATTTATGACTAAAATGACTACTGAAGAAGCTTTTATCAAAGTACTTCAATTCCATGGAATAGAACATGCATTTGGAATTATTGGATCAGCGTTTATGCCAATATCAGATTTATTTCCAAAAGCAGGAATTACATTTTGGGATGTAGCCCATGAGACTAATGGCGGGTTAATCGCAGATGGTTACACAAGAGCGACAGGAAAAATGTCAATGGTCATTGCACAAAATGGACCTGGTATAACAGGATTAGTTACTCCTATTAAAACTGCATATTGGAACCACACACCTCTTCTTTTAGTAACTCCTCAAGCTGCAAATAAAACTATGGGACAAGGTGGTTTTCAAGAAGTTGAACAAATGAACTTATTTAAAGATATGGTTTGTTATCAAGAGGAGGTTAGAGATCCATCTAGAATGGCAGAAGTTTTAAATAGAGTAATAGAAAAAGCACACAGAGGTTCAGCACCAGCACAAATAAATGTTCCAAGAGATTTCTGGACTCAAGTAATTGATATAGAGCTTCCACCAATAGTAAGATTTGAAAGACAAGGCGGAGGAAATGAAGCGATAGAAAATGCGGCAAAGTATTTATCAGAAGCAAAATTCCCAGTAATTTTATCAGGCGCAGGTGTTGTAATAGGTAACGCAATAGAAGAAACAAAAAAACTAGCAGAAAAATTAGATTCACCCGTATGTAGCGGATATCAACATAATGATAGTTTTCCTGGAAGTCATCCTTTAGCAGTTGGTCCACTTGGATACAACGGATCAAAGGCTGCTATGGAATTAATTTCTAAAGCAGATGTTGTTTTAGCTTTAGGTACAAGACTTAATCCATTTTCAACTTTACCTGGTTATGGAATAGATTATTGGCCAAAAAATGCAAAAATTATTCAAGTTGACATGAATCCAGATAGAATTGGATTAACTAAAAAAGTAACAGTAGGAATTAGTGGAGATGCTAAAATGGTTGCGACCCAGTTACTTGAAAAATTATCACTAAGCGCAGGTGATATTAATAGAGAAGAAAGAAAAAATACTATTCATCAAACTAAATCTGCGTGGTTACAAACATTGACAAGCTTAGATCATGAAGATGATGATCCTGGAACTGTTTGGAATAAAGAAGCAAGAGAAAGAGACAAAGATAGAATGTCACCAAGACAAGCTTGGAGAGCAATACAAGCTGCTTTACCTGAAGATGTAATTATATCCAGCGATATTGGAAATAATTGTGCGATTGGAAATGCCTATCCTACTTTTGAAAAAGGAAGAAAATATTTAGCTCCTGGTTTATTTGGACCATGTGGATATGGATTTCCAGCAATTCTAGGTGCAAAGATTGGTTGTCCTGAAACACCTGTGATTGGTTTTGCAGGTGATGGAGCTTTTGGAATAAGCATGAATGAAATGAGCTCATGTGCAAGAGAAGAATGGCCAGCAATAACAATGGTGATTTTTAGAAATTACCAATGGGGTGCTGAAAAAAGGAATTCAATATTATGGTTTGATGACAATTTTGTTGGTACAGAGTTAGATCCAGAATTAAGTTATGCTAAAGTAGCTGACGCATGTGGGTTAAAAGGAATTACAGCAACAACAATGGAAGAAACAACTAAAGCCATTAAAGAAGGATGTCAAAATCAAAAAAAAGGTATTACCACTTTTGTTGAAGTAATTTTAAATCAAGAATTAGGTGAACCATTCAGAAGGGATGCTATGAAAAAACCAGTTCAAGTTGCTGGCATCAACAAATCTGATATGAAACCACAAAAATCACTAATTTAATTAATGTCTAATCTTCCAAATAGCTGCAAAGTTGTAGTTATCGGAGGGGGTGTAACAGGAACTTCATGCGCTTATCATATTGCTAAGTTTGGTTGGAAAGATACAATCTTGCTTGAGCGAGATCAATTAACATCAGGCACAACCTGGCACGCAGCTGGATTAGTTAGTCAATTAGGTCCATCAGCTGGAATAACCAAAATAAGAAAATATACTCTAGATCTATATAAAAAACTTGAAAAAGAATTAGATTTTTCCTCAGGAATGAAATTAGGGGGAGCTTTATCAATAGCGCAAACCAAACATAGGTGGCAAGAATTAAAAAGACAAGCTACCACAGCTCAGCTATATGATGTAAATGTTGAAATTTTAAATCCCTCACAAGTTAAAGACAAATATCCAGGAATAAATAACAGTGATTTAGAAGGTGGTATTTTTATGCCAGGCGACGGTCAAGCAGATCCAGTTGGAGTTACTAATTTACTAGCTAAAGCTGCTAGAAAAGAAGGTGTAAAAATTTTCGAAAAAAGTCCTGTAGAAAAAATTTTAAAGAAAAACGGTAGAGTTTCAGGTGTTGTTGTAAACGGACAAACAATTGAATGTGAATATATTGTTTTAGCCACCGGCATGTGGTCTCGTCAAATTGGTGAAAAACATGGGATTAGCATACCTTTATATCCTGCAGAACATTTTTATGTTTTGACTGAGCCAATTAAGGATCTCCCAAATATTTTACCAACTTTAAGAGATTTTGATGATTGTCTTTATTTAAAAGAGGATGCTGGAAAAATATTAATTGGAATATTTGAAACTAAGTCAATACCTGCTTTTCAGAACGATAATAAAGTTCCTGAAAATTTTTCCTACGGTGAATTTCCAGAAAATTTTGATCATTTTCAACCCTACTTGGAAGCAGCTATGAAAAGAATGCCTGTACTTGGAGAAGTTGGTTTAAGAAAATTTTTCTCAGGACCAGAGTCTTTTACGCCTGACACAAATACTTTATTGGGGGAAGTACCAGATTTTAAAAATTTATTTATATGTGCGGGGTTAAATAGTATTGGGATAGGTAGTGGAGGAGGTGTTGGAAAAGTAACGGCAGAGTGGTTAATGAACGGTCATATTAATGAAGACTTATTTATTTATGATATTAAAAGATTTCAAAATTTTCATTCAGACATAAACTTTATAACCCAAAGAATAACTGAAACTTTAGGAGACTTGTATGGAATGCATTGGCCATACAAACAGCACAAAACTTCAAGAAATATTAAATTACTTCCATATCATGAAGAATTAAAACAAGCAGGCGCATGTTTTGGAGTTGCAGGTGGTTACGAGAGACCAATGTGGTTTTCTAGAAATGGAAAAGCTGATTATGATTATAGTTATAACTTTCAAAATTGGTATCCTTCAGCAGAATTTGAAACAAAAAATACTGTTACAAATGTAGGCCTTTATGAATTAACTCCGTTTTCAAAATTTGAATTAAAAGGAGATGATGTTTATGAGGAATTACAAAAAATTTGCACGGCAAATGTTAAAAATGAAATTGGAAGATGTACTTACACTCAAATGTTAAATTCAGATGGAGGAATAGAAACAGATTTAACAGTGGTGTGTATTTCAGAAAATCATTATAGAGTTATTGGAGCTGCCGCAACTAGAGAGCGAGATAAATTCCATATTAAAAAACACATCAATCAAAATATTGAATTAACAGATGTAACTGATGATTATGTTTGTCTTGGTATTTTTGGTCCAAAATCAAGGGAATTAATGAAAGATATTTCAGGTGAAGATTTTTCTAATGATAATCTTAGGTTTGGACACTCCAAAAATATTAAAATTGAAAATAGTAATGTTTGGGTTCAAAGATTATCTTATGTTGGAGAAGTTGGATATGAACTCTATATAAATAACTCTGAAGCAAAATTAATCTTTAACAAAATCACTGATATCGGAAAAAAATTTAACCTGTCCTTATGTGGAGCTCATGCAATGGATACTTTAAGGATGGAAAGTGGATTTTTACATTGGGGCCATGATATTTCCCCAGAGGAAAATCAACTAGAAGCGGGATTAAATTTTGCAATAAGTTTAAAAAAAAATTATGATTTTGTTGGTAAACAAGCTTTATTAGATATTGATATAAATAATGTTAAAAAAAAATTTATAATGCTTACTCTTAATAATACCAAGCCTGGTGAACCTTTAGCTTTGCATTTTGAACCAATTTATATAGATGGAAAAATTTGTGGTAATACAACATCTGCAAATTACTCGTTTAATTATAATAAAAATTTGCTTTTTGGTTACGTTTCAACCGATTTAAAAGTAGAGCAATTGTTAGAAAAAAAAATTCAGGTCGAAATAGAAAAAGTCAAATATGATGCTTCGTTATTATTGAAGCCTTTAAAAGATCCTAAAATTAAATTGAACTAATTATTTAACAAAAGTATCGTTAAATTGTTTTGTAACTCTTACAAAAGTTGTACATTTGCTTAATTGTTTAAGAGAAGGCGCTCCAACATAAGTACAGCTACTTCTTAGTCCACCAAGAATATTTAAAATCGTATCTTTTATTTTACCTCTATATTTAACTCTTACTGTTCGGCCTTCACTACTCCTATAACTTGATAAACCACCATAATGTTTTTTATTGGCAGTATCGGAGCTCGAACCATAAAATTCAATGTATTTTGATCCATTGGATTTAACAATTTTTCCACTTCCTTCATCGTGTCCAGCAAACATGCCTCCAAGCATTACAAAATCTGCACCACCACCAAAAGCTTTTGCAACATCACCAGGGCAGGTACATCCTCCATCTGCAATTATGTGCGCACCTAATCCGTGCGCAGCATCTGCACATTCAATTACAGCACTTAATTGTGGATACCCAACACCAGTTTGAATTCTCGTTGTACAAACACTTCCTGGTCCAATACCTACTTTAACAATATCAGCTCCACTAAGAATTAATTCTTGTGTCATGTCAGCTGTAACAACATTTCCAGCTATAAGTGTTTTAGTTGGATATTTATCTCTTACTTTTTTTAGAAAACTACTGAAATGCTCTGAGTATCCATTAGCAACATCAATACAAATAAATTTAAAAAAACTATATTCTTTTAAAATCTTATCTAAATTTTCAAAATCTTCTTTTTTAATTCCAATACTTAATGCAATATTTTTATAATTCTTTTTTAAATTTTTATACTTTGATAATTTTTTAACATCATGCTGTTTTGTTAGGCATGTAATCATTTCATTTGTAGACAATGCATCAGCTATACCTAATTCTCCAACACCATCCATATTTGCAGCCATAATAGGTATACCTGACCACTCATTTCTACTATATTTAAATTTATATGTTCTATTAAGATCTACGTCTTTTCGGCTTGATAAAGTGCTTCTCTTAGGCCTAAATAATACGTCAGAATAATCCAGTTTAAGTTCTTCTTCAATTCTCACGAGTTCGCAAACTATAATTGAATTTATTAATATTCAACTGATAAATTTAAAAATTTTTAAGTTATACTGTATAAATTTCTTAGTTATTCGTTTTTGAATTCAGCAAAATATAGAGCAATGAGAAATAAAGCTGTCCAAATCATTCCCAATAGTGCTTTAGGGCTTGTTTCAGCGCTCCACAAATCTAATACTAAAGCTCCAAATATTAAGCCTAAAACATAGATAATAATTGCTATAGTCGTTTTACTCATATTATTTTTGATTAACCTTTTTAAATAATGAAGTTCCATTTTTTAACTTATGTTCATAGGATTCATTGAAACTTTCTAATTGCCAACCTGTCATTCTAGCTCTGATAGTTTTGAGATTGTTTTCTTTCCATTCCTTAGTTGTATTTGGATTTTTCCATTTTATCTTATCCTCGCTGCTTCTACCACAGCCATAACAATAGCCTGTTACTGGATCTGTTCTACAAATACTAATACAAGGTGAAATTGTCATTTTTTTAATTTTTATACTATATTTACACTATTATTCTAATTGGACAAATAACTTCAATAATATATAAACCAGCATATTAAAACTGGGGCGATGGCGGAATTGGTAGACGCGCTGGTCTTAGGAACCAGTCGAGCAATCGGTGAAGGTTCGAGTCCTTTTCGCCCTACCATAAGGTTATATGAAAGTTACTATTGAAAACAAAAAAGGTCTTGCAAAAGATATAAAAGTAGTTGTCGATAAAAAGACAATGGATACTTATTTAGAGGAAAGATACGAAGAGGTAAGAAAAAACTACACTTTAAAAGGTTTCAGACCAGGTAAGGCACCAAGAGAGGTTCTGAAAAGACAATTTGGTGATGCTATCATGGGCGAAGTATTAGATAAAGTTTTAAAAGATACATCAACTAAAGCATTAGAAGAAAATAAAATTAAACCTGCTACCCAGCCAAAAATAGACTTAAAAAAGTATGGCGAGGGTAAAGATTTAGAATACATAATGTCAGTTACTGAGCTTCCAGAAATTGAAGTCAAACAAATTCAAAACATAAAATTTGATGAATATAAAGTTAAAATTGATAAAAAATATACAGAAGAAAGAATTGATCAAATAGCTAAATCTCAAAATAATTTTAAGGATACAGAGACAGACCAAGAAGCTGTTAAAGGAAATCTTGTTGTTTTTGACTATAAAGCAACATCCAATGGCAAAGATTTTAAGGGTGGTGAAGGAAAAAATACCCAGCTAATTTTAGGCAAGGATCTATTTATTAAAGGTTTTGATAATCAATTAATTGGTGTCAAAAGAAATGATACAAAAAAAGTAGAAGTTACATTGCCTGAAAATTTTCCTGAGAAAGATTTAGCAAATAAAAAAGCTATATTTGAATGCAAAATTACCAATGTAAAAGTTAATCAAGAAGTAAAGGTTAATGATGAATTTGCAAAAAATTTAGGTGCAAAAGATTTAAATGACTTAAAGGAATTAATTTCAAAACAAATTAATGATGAATATAAAAATTCACTAGATATGCTTTCTAAAAAACAAATTTTAGATCAATTAGATAAAATAAAAATTGATCATCTTCCTAAAGAAATGATAGATCAAGAAATCCAGGTTCTGTC
>QCGH01000020.1 GCA_003280005.1 Pelagibacteraceae bacterium AG-365-D07
CCAACCCCAAAATCAAAGCCCAAGTTAACTCACAAGTTGGATTAATATTTATATCTGTTCCGCTTACTATAATTTTTCTTTTTTTTGCAGCCTCTAAGTCGATTGCATTATTTCTCATTCCGCTTGTGATTATATATTTTAAATTTTTTAAATTATTTATTAGCATTGAATTAATTTTGGTCCTTTCTCTCATTATTAATAAAGCTTCATAATCCTTAAGCTGATCTATTGCATCGCTTTCATCGATAAATGGATCGCTAAAAACTTTTATTTCATATTTTCCAGATAATTTTTTCAAATCCACAAATTCTTGTGAAACATTTTGATAATCATCTAGTATGGCAACTTTAAGCATTATTATTAATCTTTTTGTTAGAGAGTGTTATACCTGCAATTATAAATATTGCTCCTAACAAATGATATATCATAAATTTTTCATCAAACAGAATGATTGCCATTATTGAACCAAATACTGGCATTAAATGCAAAAACACTCCGGCTCTATTTGCCCCAATAATTCCAATTCCTTTTATCCAAAAAAAGAAAGCTGCAAGACCTGGAAATAAAACAACATACGACAATGTTAGAATAAATGGTTTTCCAAGCTCAATCTGATTTCCAATATTCATTTCTAAAATATAAATTGGTATCAAAAATATTAAGCCAGTTATAATTACTACTTCTAAAAGTGTAATTTGAGAAATTTCATATTTCTTTTTTTTGAGTAGTGCAGAATATAGAGCCCATGAAAACATTCCTATTGCCATAATTAAATCACCTCTATTAAACGCTAAATTTTTAATTACCTCGAGATCTGATTTAGTAATAATAAATAACACTCCTAAAAGAGATAAAATAACACCAATAATTTGAAACTTATTTGTTTTTTCTATACCTAATATAGACGATATAAACATAATCCAAACTGGAATTGTTGAGATCATTAATACTCCACTAATTACTTGCATGTAATACAAAGAGTAATAAACTGTTGAATTAAAGATAGTTATGCTCGTAATTCCTAAAACAATAAAAAAACTTATATTATCTAGAATATAATTTCTCTTTTTTAGAATTTCTTTAAATGTAAACGGTATAAGGATCAATCCAGCAAAAAGCCATCTATAAAAATTTAAAGAAAACGGTGGAATCTCAAATGTGCTCGCAGCCTTTCCGACAATAAAGTTGCCAGACCAAAAAAGTGTTGTTAACACCAATAACATATAAGCTAAGTTATTTTTATTCACAAAATTATGAAAATCTAATCGAGCTATAGGGTTGTAAATCTAAATTTGTTTTTTCTTCAGCAATCATTTTAGAGATGATCTTGCCTGAAATGGCTCCCAATGTCCAGCCGAGATGATGATGTCCAAATGAATAATATACATTTTTGTAGTTTTTGGACGGTCCAATTATTGGTAAAAAATCAGGTAAAGTCGGTCTAAAACCTAACCATTCATCTTCATGATCCTCATTTTGAGGTATGCCATCTATCATGTCTTTTGCATTTAAAATCAAATTTTTTATTCTAGATTTAGATAAAGGATTATTTAAACCTCCAAATTCTACGGTTCCTACAACTCTTAAACCCTGTTCCATAGGTGTAACTCCAAAACCTCTATCAGACCAAACAACAGGTCTTGATAAAAGATTTTCATGATTTTTGAAATGAACATGATAACCTCTTTCAGTATCTAATGGAATTTTTTCATGCAATTGATCAGTTAATTTTTTGGAAAAAGCTCCACATGCGATGATGAGCTTGTCAAATAAAAATCGCTGAGCTTCAGATCTTAAAACAGGTTTGTTATTATCAAAATCTAAATCTTGAATATTAAGTTTTAAAAATTTACCACCTTTTTGTATAAAATTTTCGAACAATTTTAAAAGAATTTTTTTTGGATTCCTAGCATGCCTTGCATATTTATATAGTACCCCTCCATGATAAAAAGGTTTTATATTTGGCTCAAGATCATGAATTTCTTTTGATGATAATATTTGTTGATCAATTCCTAGCTCATTTCGAATATTAATTTCTAAGTCTCTACTTTTAAGACCTTTTTTTTCCCACACATAAATTATTCCGTTATTAACTACTAAATCATCCAATTCTATGTCTTGAAAAAGTTCATCAAATGCTTCCAAAGATAAATTTAAAATTTGATGCATATATTTTGCAGTGTGCATCATTTTTGTTTTTGAAGAATTAAATATAAACTTTGAAAACCAAGGGATCATTTTAGCTACATAATTCCATTTAATAGCCAATGGTCCTCTGCTACTTAGAAGCATTGCTGGTACGTCTGATAAAATATCAGTTCTATTTAATTGTAATGATGCATAAGGTGAAAAGTGACCTGCATTACCATATGAGGCCGCATTCCCTGGTTCGTCTCTATCAAATAAAGTTACATTAAAACCTTTTTTTTGAAGAAAAAGAGCTGTGCAGACTCCTTGTATCCCTGCACCAATTATAGCAATTCTTTCTTTTCTATCCATAATATAACCTATAAAAAAAATTATATACCTATCAGGTGACAAATTGATCCTGTTCAAAGATTTAGAATATATTAAATATTAATTGATAATTTCTCTAGAATATATTCTAGCGCTCATAACAATACCCAAAGCTATCATCATAGAAAGCATTGAAGATCCGCCATATGACATAATTGGCAGAGGGGAACCAACTATAGGCAACATACCTAATACCATTAACATGTTAACTGAAATGTAAAAAAATATTGATATTGCAAAACCGTAACAGAAAAATTTTCCAAAGTAATTTCTTGAATTTGATCCAATAATTAAAATTCTTAGTATTATAAATCCATATAAGGTTAAAAGCAAAACAGATCCTATAAATCCAAATTCTTCTGAAAATAATGTAAAGATAAAATCTGTATGCTTTTCGGGTAAAAAATCTAAATAACCTTGGGTACCTTTTAAATAACCTTTGCCAGTCAAACCTCCTGATCCAACTGCTATTTTGGATTGAATAATTTGATAACCTGCACCTAATGGATCTCTATCAGGATTTATAAAAGTTAAAATTCTTAATTTTTGATAAGGTTTTAACATAGATATAACAAATGGAAATGAAATTACTAATCCCAATAGAGAGTAAACAACATATTTAATATTTATCCCTGCTAACCATATAACCGCAATTCCACTAAGTGCTATTAAAACAGAAGTCCCCAAATCTGGCTGACTTAAAACTAATAAAATTGGAATAATTAATATTATAAATGGTATGATAAATTTTTTAATCGTATTTACAGCATCAGGTTGAACTCTGTGATAATATCTAGCTAGAAAAATAATTATTGCAATTTTCATAAGCTCTGAAGGTTGTAAATTAATAAAATATAAATTTATCCATCTTTGTGAACCTTGTACCGTTGTTCCAAAAAAAGTTGCACTAACTAGTAAGATTAAAACCAAAAGATAAAAAATTATACTTAGCGAAAAATAATGTTTAATGTTAATAAATGACAAAATTAACATTAATCCAAAAAATACACCAAATCTTAATGCATGATTAAAGCTATGATAAAAATTTCCGTCACTCATATCGGTTGAATACATTGCCAAAACACTTATTACGCCTAATAAAATAATTGAAAATAAAAGATAAAAATCCATTGATTTGATTTTTTGAAATAAAGAAACTTCTCCAAATGTACTGTAATTTTTCATCAAGTTAACGTCTTTCTATTTCTAATTTTTTCTCTTTCCTCGTGTCTGTCTATTATTTTTTTAAATAATTTTTTTGCAATAGGAGCTGCAGCTGAACTTCCCGATCCTCCATGCTCAACTAAAACTGTCATAGCGTATCTCGGACTTTTATATGGGCCAAAAGCTATATACCATGCATGGTCTCTCTCTTTGTATGGAATTTGATCAAGTTTTCTATCTAACTCTCTTTCTGCCTGTGTAATTCTTTTAACCTGAGCTGTTCCTGTTTTTCCTGCAAATTGATATTTTGGATCTTCAATTCTTGATGAATATGAAGTTCCATATACCTCGTTTGTTGATTTAAACATTGCGTCTAATACAAATTTTACATTTTCTTTATTTCTTACAAGAGGAGGGTAATTAGATGGGAGGTCATAATCCTCACTTCCCTCCATTTCTTTTTTAATTTTCTCTATATTTTTATTATTTGGAGTCAATGTTGGATAAATTTTATTACCTCCATTAGCTAATTGTGCAGTCATTAAAGTTAATTGTAGAGGAGTGCTCTGTATATACCCTTGACCAATTCCTGTAATTAATGTTTCACCTAAATACCAATTTTGTCCAATAGCCTCTTTTTTCCACTTTGTTGATGGAAATACTCCTTTCTTCTCGTTTTCAAAAAAATTTTTAAGTACTATATTTCCTAATCCAAATCTTCTAGCTGTTTCATTAAGTCTATCTACACCGAGCAATCTAGCCACCTCATAAAAGTATATATCGCATGATTGTTTTATTGCATTTTTTAAAGTCATATATCCATGACCTCTTTTTTTCCAACAGTGAAATTTTTGTTCGTAAAAATCTATACTGTCACTACAATATACTTGCATAGTAGGCTTGATGACATCATTCTCGAGTGCTGACAATGCAACAATAGGTTTGATCGTTGATCCTGGTGAATATAATCCAGATATAGTTTTATTAATTAGCGGTTTAAATGGGTTTGAATTTAAATCTTTCCATTTTTTAGTTCCAATACCATATAAAAAATCATTAGGATTAAAAGAGGGAGAGGAGTTCATCGCAATTATTTCACCAGTGTATATATCCATTACGCTGATAGAACCTGCCTCACCAGCTAGCAATTCATTGGTATAGTTTTGAATTTCTGTATCAATAGTAATTCTAAGAGAGTTTCCTTGATCTCCATTTTGAACCTCGAGTTGATTAATTCGTTTGCCATATGCATTAACCTCAAATCTCTGGACAGTATTTGTTCCAATCAGTTCTTTTTCAAAAGTTTTTTCAAGACCATTTTTTCCAACTCTTAAACCTGGAACATGTCTTTCATTAATAATTTCATTGGAAGACAAATCTTCTTTACTTGCGTAAGCAACATAACCAAGTACATGGGAATAGCTTTCATTAAAAGGATAATTTCTACCAACAGAAATAACTGGTTTTAATCCTGGCAGATCATATAGATAATAATTTATTTTTGAAAATTCATTCCAAGACAAATTATCAGAAATAATAATAGTTTCCCAAGGCTTTTGTTTGCTTTTAGTTTTATAAATTTTATTAACGTCTTTATCCGATAGTTTTAATATTTGCTTAACTCTAGTAACAAGAACTCTAAAATCCTCAACCTGTTCTGGTATAACATGTAATTCGTAAACATCTAAATTACCTGCAATTATTTTTCCAAAATAATCCTTAAATTCACCTCTAATTGGTGGCAGTTTATTTTCTCTTATTCTGTTTTTGTCAGAAAGAGTTAAATATTTTTTATTTTGCTCTACTTGTAAGTAAAATAGTCTACCCACAATCCCAAAAAAAACTACTGCTTTAGCTGCTGAAGCTAAAAACATTCTTCTATTTATTAATTTTGATTTTCTAACGTTCGATCCAATTCCATCGCCAAGCATTTAAGTACCCATGGGTTTCATATAATTAAAGATTTTTGCAAACAAAAAATATAATAAAAAAGTAAAAGTTATATTTACTATAATTTCAAAAAAATTTATCTCGATTGAAAAAATATAACTTAAAATTAATGAATTAACTGAGTTTGCAAATAATATTGATACCAAAAAAACAAGGGAATCTTTATATATATTGGGTCTTAAGGTTATATTTCTCAAATATGCTGCAAACCCTATTATAGTTAAATATATAAATGAGCTTATTCCAATTGGATAACCTAAGGTCACATCGTTCAGAATGCCTGCAATAAATATTAATCCGTTACCTATTTGATCTGGGTCTCTAAGGCTCCAGTAAAAAATTATTATAAAGGGTAAATTAAATGACAATAGTCCAACACTAGAAACATCAATGTCAAATTCATTTAAAACAGAAAAATATAACAAAATAAGAGGAAAATATTTTAGCAATGTATTTTTAAAGTTTATTTTTTTTTGAACCATTTATTTCTCTGAAACTTCAATTGATTGAATTTTAACATATGACAATTGTGATAAATCTGAAAAAAACTCAACACCCAGTTTGTCAATTTGATTATTTATTTTGCCTACTGGTAACCCAGCTCTAAAATTTCCACCCGAGCCTGAGGTATAAACTATTGCATTATCTTCAAATTCTATTTCATCTTTTGAATATTTAATTTTGCCATGATTTTTACCTGTACCACTTAAAATTGATTGAAAACTACCTGGTTCTATAACAACTGGTATATTGCTATTTAAATCGGAAATCAAAATAGCCCTAGAAGTAGTATAATTTACCTCAATAACTTGTCCAACTAGATAATTTTTTTCTAAAACTACCATGCCTTTTTTGATACCATTTTTGCTGCCTTTGTTTAAAATTATTGATTTTAAAAATTTGCCATCTTTGTCGATCAAAACTCTTGATATAATTCCTTTTGATAATTTTAAATCATCCCCGACTATTTGTTTTAACCTTTTATTTTCATTTTCAAGATAAAAATAATTTAATTTTTCAATATTTAATTTATCAATTTTTTTTTTTAGATTTTGATTTTCATTATAAACATTAAAATATTCTGAAAAGAAATTTATAGAGTCTCTAAATTTTTTTTCTGGATAACTTATAATTGCAGAAAGTCTATATGTTGTTTCGTTAATACCTACTTTTAAATACTTAATTCCTACAAAGTTTAAATTAGATAAAAATATTAATACTATTGAAAAAATAATTAAAGCCAATAAAGAAAATTGTTGTTTATTGCTTTTTTTGAGAAAGGCTGATCTGATGGCAATTATAAAATCATCTCTGCCTGATGCCATTTATCTTAATACTCTGTAAGCATTGAAGAAAATGTTTCCTCTTGATCTAAAGCTTTTCCAGTTCCAATTGCAACACATGCCAAAGGGTCTTCAGCAATATGCACAGGTAAGCCAGTTTCTTTGGAGAATCTTCTATCAATATTTTTTAACAAAGCACCACCTCCAGTTAATGTTAATCCCATATCAACTAAGTCTGCCGAAAGTTCAGGTGGAGTATTTTCTAAAGCCATTTTAATTCCACCAATCATTTCTTTTAAAATTGGGTTCAATGCTGCAGCTGTATCTTCTTCGGTTACATTGATTTCTTTTGGTGTACCAGATCTTATATCTCTTCCTTTAACCGGGTACTTATTATTGTTTGTTGGTATTGCAGTTCCAACTTCTTTTTTAATCTTCTCAGCAGTGCTATCACCTATTAAAAGATTGTATTCCTCTCTCATGTAATTTTGTAAGGCACCGTCCATTGCATCTCCTGCTATTCTTAAAGATCTAGAATATACAACTCCTCCTAAAGACATAACTGCTATTTCTGTCGTTCCACCACCAATATCAATTACCATTGATCCAGTTGCCTCTGATATTGGAAGACCGGCTCCTATTGCAGCAGCGATTGGTTCTTCGATTAGTTGTACTTTTCTAGCTCCCGCTGCTAGGGCGCTATCTTGAATTGCTTTTCTTTCAACTGGTGTTGAGCCAGTTGGTACACATATTAAAATTCTTGGATTTGCAAACGTACTTCCCTTATGTACTTTTTTTATAAAATGTTTAATCATTTCTTCAGTAACTATGAAGTCTGCAATTACCCCATCTCTTAAAGGTCTAATTGCTTGAATGTTCCCAGGTGTCCTACCAAGCATTGTTTTTGCTTCATCGCCCACAGCTAAAACTGTTTTTTTTCCCTTGTTATCTGCAACTGCTACAACTGAAGGTTCGTTCAATACAACGCCTTTTTCTTTCAGTACAACAAGTGTATTTGCTGTACCTAGGTCAATTGCCATATCTTGTGACCATATTCCAGTAATCCTATCAAACATTCCCATTTTATATTCCTTTCACTTTGTTATCATACTCAGCAGTAACTTGGATGTTATCTGGAGCAGTTTTTCCTCTTTTAATTATCATTTTATTTAAAGCGTTTATATATGCGTTCGCTGAAGCAACCAATGTATCAGTGTCTGCTGCTTGGCCAACAGTTGTTTTTCCATTTTCCTCAATACGAACGCTTACAGTTGCCTGCGCGTCAGTCCCTTCAGTAACAGCATGGACTTGGTATAACTGTAACTTTATATTATGAGGATATAAAGTCTTTATGCATTTAAATATTGCATCAACTGGACCGTCGCCAGTTTCAGTAGCTTTTTTTAATTCACCATAAACATCTAAGGTCATTTCTGCTCTTTGAGGTTCCCCTGTTCCAGCAAATACTTTTAAAGATTTCAAGTTAATTGCACTTACTTTATTATCCACAATTAAACTATCATCAACTAAGGCAATTATATCCTCATCATAAATATGTTTTTTCTTATCGGCCAATATTTTAAATTTGCCAAAAGAATTTTCAACAATATCGTCAGTAACATCAACGTAACCTAAGCTAATTAACTTATCTTTAAAAGCATGTCTTCCTGAATGCTTACCCATTACTAAAGATGTCTGTTTTACACCAACGCTTTCAGGTGTCATAATTTCATAAGTTTGTCTATTTTTTAACATTCCATCTTGATGAATTCCAGATTCGTGGGCAAATGCATTTTTACCGACAATTGCTTTATTATATTGAACTGGGAATCCTGTGGCGTTCGAAACTATTTTTGATGCTTTGCTTAATAGCTTTGTATTAATACCTGTTTCATACGGCATAAGATCTGGCCTAGTTTTCATAGCCATCACAACTTCCTCTAAAGCAGCATTTCCTGCTCTTTCTCCAATCCCGTTTATTGTACATTCGATTTGTCTAGCGCCTGCTTGAACGCCAGCTAAAGAATTTGCAACAGCTAAACCTAAATCATTATGACAATGCGTAGAAAGTATCGCTTTGTCAATATTTGGAACTTTGTTAAGCAAAGTTTGAATAATTTTTGTAAACTCTGATGGAACTGTATATCCAACAGTATCTGGAATATTTATTGTTTTTGCCCCACAACTAATTGCAAGCTCAACTGTTTTACACATATAATCCATATCAGTTCTTGTTCCATCTTCGCATGACCATTCGACATCATCAGTAAATTTTCTTGCATAAGTCACATGCTCTTTTATCGATTCATAGACTTGTTCGGGTGTTTTGTTTAATTTATGTTTCATGTGAAGTGGGCTTGTTGAAATAAAAGTGTGAATTCTAAATCTTGGAGCATTTTTAAGCGCTTCATAACATCTATCAATGTCTTTTTTAGAGTGTCTCGCTAATCCTGCAGGAATAGAATTTTTTAAAATTTTACTAACTTCTGTAACTGCCTCAAAATCTCCAGGAGATGCAATTGGAAAACCAGCTTCAATTATATCAACACCAAGCTCATCAAATACTCTTGCGATCTGTATTTTTTCTTCCAAACTCATAGATGCACCTGGGGACTGTTCTCCATCACGCATCGTTGTATCAAATATAAATACTCTATTTTTATCGTTCATATTTTTTAATTTTAAAGGCATTGCATAATACAATCTATAATAGAGATTGCAAAATAAATTACGAATTTAAATGCAAAATTGAGTGTAAATTTACTTCTTATCGCTATCGATTAGTTTTTTCTTACCAATCCAAGGCATCATACCTCTTAAATTAGCCCCAACTTTTTCAACTGGATGTTCAGCTAGTTTTGCCCTTGTTTTTAAGAATTCTTTTTGGCCATTTTTACATTCCTCCATCCATTGCTTTGTGAACTTACCAGATTGAATGTCATTCAAAACCTCTTTCATTCTTTTTTTTGTCTCTTCTTTGTTTACAATTCTAGGTCCAGACATATATTCTCCATATTCAGCAGTATTTGATATTGAATAATTCATGTTTGCAATTCCACCTTCATATATCAAGTCAACAATTAATTTAACCTCATGAACTGTTTCAAAATATGCCATTTCAGGCTCGTATCCAGCTTCAACTAATGTTTCATATCCATTTTTAATTAGTTCAACTAAACCTCCACATAACACTGTTTGTTCTCCAAATAAATCTGTTTCGACTTCATCTTTAAAAGTAGTTTCGATTATTCCAGATCTTCCACCACCAACAGCTGAAGCATAAGACATTGCTAGATCTCTTGCTTTTCCTGAACCATCTTGATGAACAGCAAATAAACATGGTACGCCCCCACCTTTTTCAAATTCACTTCTTACCAAATGGCCAGGGCCTTTAGGTGCAACCATAAATACATCTAAATCTTTTCGTGCTTTGATTAAATCATAATGAATATTTAATCCGTGTGCGAAAGCGATTGAAGTTCCTTCTCTTGCTCTCTGTTCAATGTGATTTTTATATATTGTAGCTTGCAATTCGTCTGGGGTTAGAATCATTACAACATCAGCCCACTCAGCAGCATCTGATAAATTCATCACTTTAAGTCCTTTCGACTCTGCTTTTGCTTTACTTGTTGACCCTTCTCTTAAAGCAACCACTACTTCTTTAACTCCGCTATCTTTTAAGTTAAGTGCATGCGCATGTCCTTGGCTGCCGTAGCCAAAAATTGCAATCTTTTTATCTTTAATTAAGTTCGTATTTGTATCTTTTTCATAAAATATTTTCATTTCATCTCCCTTTTTTACTTAAATATTTCTGATCCTCTTGTCATTGCAACTGCTCCGGTTCTTGAAACACTTACTAGACCATATTTTTTTAAATTTACTATCATTTTATCAATTTCTCTTCTTAATGCTGTTATCTGAATTACATAAGAATTTTTTGTTTTATCCAATATTACAGGATTAAATTTTTTACAAGCTTTTAAAGCATTTTCTCTTTTGCCATTTTTACCAACTACCTTTAAAAGTGCCATTTCTTTAAAAATTACTTGTTTATCTTCTCTTTTAAAGTCTGCAACATTATGAACGGGTACTAATTTTTTTAATTGAAGTCTTATTTGATTAATAACTTGTGGAGTTCCTGTTGTAACTATCGTTATTCTTGATATGTTTAATTTTTTATCCACTTCAGCAACAGCAAGAGACTCGATGTTGTATCCTCTTCCTGAAAACAAACCTGCAATTCTAGCTAAAACTCCTGCTTCATTATCTACCCAAACAACAATTATATGTGTATCAAATTTCTCTTTCTTGCTTGAAATACTATAAGCTGATCTTGCTTTGCTCATTAAACTAAGGATTTTCCTTTGCCAGTTATTTTATTTTCTTCTTGATCTTTTGGTCCTAAAATCATTTGATTGTGAGGCTTCCCAGACGGTATCATCGGAAAACAATTTTCTACTTTATCAACTAAACAATCAAATATGACTGGTCTATCTGTGTTAATCATTTCAATGATTTTATCATCTAATTCTTCTGGTGTTTTTGCTCTTATTCCAACACAGCCATATGCCTCTGCTAATTTAACAAAATCAGGTAAAGCAGCGGTATAACTTTCTGAATAATTTTTATCATGTAATAATTCCTGCCATTGTCTAACCATCCCCATGTATTCATTGTTTAAAATAAATATTTTAATTGGAAGGCTATATTGAACTGCAGTAGACATTTCTTGCATTGTCATTAGTACTGATGCCTCTCCAGCTATATCAATTACTAGTTTATTTGGATTTGCAATTTGAACACCAACCGCAGCTGGAAGTCCGTACCCCATTGTTCCAAGTCCACCTGACGTCATCCATCTATTTGGTTTATCAAATTTATAGTGTTGAGCGGCCCACATTTGATGTTGTCCCACTTCAGTTGTAATAAAAGTATCTTTATTTTTAGTTAACTCATATAATCTCTGAACCGCATACTGAGGCTTAATACTTTCTTCACTATTTATATATCCTAAAGAGTTTACTGAACGCCATTTTTGAATTTGCTCCCACCATTTAGAAATATTTGATTTATTCGATTTAGAAAAATTTGGTTTCTCCTTTTTTAATGTTTTGATTATGTTTTTTAAAACAGATGAAACATCCCCAACAATTGCTAGATCAACTTTTACATTTTTATTTATTGAAGATGGATCAATATCTATGTGAACTTTTTTTGATTTTGGAGAAAATTCATCTATCTTGCCAGTTATTCTATCATCAAATCTTGCACCTACATTTATCATTAAATCACAATCATGCATTGCATTATTTGCCTCGTACGTTCCATGCATACCTAGCATTCCTAAAAATTGATTATCATCACCTGGGTATGCACCAAGCCCTTGTAAAGTTGAGGTGATGGGAAATCCAGTTTCATCAACTAGTTCTCTTAGAAGTTGGCTAGCTTCAATGCCTGAGTTAATTACACCACCACCAGAGTAAATTACTGGTTTTTTTGCTTTAGTTATCAATTTTATTAATTCATCAATTTCTTTTTGTGAATAGAAATTATGTGTCTTGCCATTTAGTTTTTTTTGTTTTTTTGGTTTTGAATAAGAGTATTTATTAAATTGAATGTCTTTTGGAATATCAACCAACACAGGGCCGGGTCTTCCTGTTATTGCTACCTCAAAAGCTTTATGAATAGTTTTTGCCAAATCTTTTACATCTTTGACTAACCAATTATGTTTTGTACAAGGTCTAGTAATACCAGTTGTATCACATTCTTGAAAAGCATCAGTTCCGATCAGATGTGTGGGAACTTGTCCCGAAATACAAACTAAAGGAACAGAGTCCATGTAAGCATCTGTCAATGCTGTAACGACGTTTGTTGCGCCAGGCCCTGAAGTTACTAATACAATGCCAGGCTTACCTGATGATCTAGCATAACCCTCTGCAGCATGACCAGCTCCTTGTTCATGTCTTGCTAAAATATGTTTTATACTTTTATGATTTTTTAATTCATCATAAATTGGTAGAACTGCCCCTCCTGGATAACCAAAAATAAATTTTACACCTTGGTCTTCTAGACATTTGAATACAATTTCAGCACCTGTATATAATTTTGACATTCGGCTAATCTAGCTGAAGTTGTGCTAATTGGTCAAGGTTTAGTGATTAATTAAATAATTTTTTTAAAGTGAAATTTTTGTCTTGAGCGCTGATAGTTTTCCAACTCTTCATCTGCCCTCTAGCCCATGTGGCCTGTCTTTTGGCGTATTGCCTTGTTTTTATGACTATCTGTTCTACTGTTTGGTCCTTATCCTGCTTTTTATCTAATAGACTTTTAATTTCGGTGACGCCAATTATTTTTGTAGAGCTGTGCGTTTTGGGAATTTTAATTCCTCTAATTTTTTTTACTTCTTTCATTCCATAAGGAAGCATTTTTTTTGCTCTCAGTTTAATTCTCTCTAAAAGCAAATCCTTTGAGCAGTCAATATAAAGCTTTACAAAAACATCTTTCATAAAAAGCGGCTTTGTGTCTTTGTACCAGTCAACTAGTGATTTTCTTGTAAATTTTTTGACTTCATAAGCTCTTATTGATCTTTGATAGTCATTCTGGTTCACTATTTTTTTTATTTTTGGATCAAGCTTAATTAATCTTTTATAGAAGTTAATTTGTCCTGACTTTTTTTGAAGATCTAAGACTGTTTTTCTTTTTTTTGCAGATATTTTTGGGATTTTAACTAGTCCATCAACTAATGCTTTAAAATACAAACCTGTTCCACCAACTAAAATTGGAATTTTATTTTTTTTTCTTATTTCATTAATTTTTTTTGAAGTATACTTTAACCATTGTCCTGTAGAAAATTTTCTTTTAATGCTAATAAAACCATATAGATGATGTTTAATTTTTTTTTGATCTTTTATACTAGGGCGTGCTGTTAATATCTTAAACTCTTTATAAACTTGCATACTATCTGCATTAATTATTTCACCATTTATTTTTTTAGCTAAGTTAACTGCAAAACCTGATTTACCCGATGCTGTTGGTCCAGATATTAAAATTATTTTGGACTGAAGGTCCATTTTTAATCTAATTTAACACCAATATATCTTTTTTGATTTTGGTTATTGTAAATTACTATTAAAATAGTTTTTTCAGAACTTCTCATCGCAGAATTTACTACATTATTTAAATCGCCTGCAGTATTTATATTTCTTTTTTGTGCTTCTACAATAATGTTGTTTACATTTAAGTAATTCACCGGGCTATCATTTTCAATTTTAGTTATTACCACTCCGGACGTTGATTGTGGTAACTTTCTATCTTTAATGTCTTTTTCGGTTATTGGTCTTACTTCTATCTTTAATCCTTTAATTCTAGTTTGTTTTGGTTTTTCTTCTTTCTCTAATCGAGGTTTAAAATCTTCAGACGTTTCTAATCTCCCTAGCATAATTTTTTTTGTTACTTCTCTTTTATTTCTCCATATTTTTACATTTACTGTTGAGCCAACTTCTGTTTCAGCAACAATCTTTGGCAACTCGCTCATTTCATTAATTATCTTTCCATCAAATTCTAAAATAATATCACCAGATTTTATGCCTCCTTTTTCTGAAGGACTTCCTTCGGCAACACTTGCAACTAATGCTCCTCTTGGTTCATCTAAATTTTCAACTTCAGCAATT
>QCGH01000021.1 GCA_003280005.1 Pelagibacteraceae bacterium AG-365-D07
AGTAACAGTTGCAGAATAATGATTTCCATCTCCTGCTAAGTCCTGAATATCTACAGATGCATCAGGCAAAGCTTCTTTAATTAAATTCTCAATTTCTTTTAAATCCATCGCCATTAGTTGTTCATATACTCCTTTAACCAATATTTATGTGTATCTGATAATTCTTCAATAGGTAAATTTATATCACCATTAAATGTAAGGTTTTTTTCCTGGATAACACCTAAATCATCAAAGTGAACAGAGTTATTGTTTAATATTTCAACTATTTTTTGAATATTATCTTTTGATATTTCAACAATATATCGTGCCTGATCTTCTCCAAAAAAATACTCATATTTATTAGTTAGTTCTTTGAAATTATTAATTTTCAAACCTTTATTGCCCATAATGCACATCTTTGAAACTGCGGTTAATATTCCTCCCAATGAAACATCGTGACAACTATGAATTAGCTTTTTTTCAATGAGTTTTAATAAAGTTTCACCAATATTTTTTTCATTAAATAAATTTATGCTTGGAGGAGGGCCTTTTTTTTCATTTAAAATATCTTTTGCGAATATACTTTGATCTAGATGACCTTCAGTTTTTCCTATTACAAAAACTATATTTCCAACTTTTTTAAAGTCCATAGTTAACATATTTTTATAGTCTTTTAATAATCCAACTCCTCCAATTGCAGGCGTAGGTTTTATACCTTTATCTTTGGTTTCGTTATAAAAAGATACATTTCCTGAAACAACTGGAAAATCTAAATATTTACTTGCCTCAGCTATACCCTCAACACATTCTACAAATTCACCCATATTTTTTTCTTTTTCAGGATTTCCAAAATTTAAGCAATTAGTTATAGCTATCGGCTGAGCACCAACAGAAATTAAATTTCTCCAACTTTCACAAACTACTTGTTTTCCACCTGTAAGTGGGTGGGAGTAACAATAAGATGCTGAAGAGTCTATTGATGCCGCAATTGCTTTTTTAGTTCCATGAATTCTTACAACTCCAGCATCACCACCAGGTTTTTGAATTGTATCACCCATTACTGTATGATCATATTGATCCCATATCCATTTTTTTTCAGAAATGTTTGGATTACTTAAAATTTTTTTTAAACAATTTGAAACACTTAAGGACTTAAAATTATCTTTATCAAACTTTAACTTTTGGGGTAATTTTGTTTTTTTCCACTTTCTGTCGTATACAGGAGCTTTTTCAGCTAATAAGTCAATTGGAATTTCAGCAACTTTAGAATTATCAAAAATTAATTCTATTTTATTTGAATTATTAGTCTTGCCAATTACTGCAAAGTCTAAATTCCATTTATCAAAAATTTTTTTTGCATGATCTTCTTTGCCACTTTCTAAAATAATTAACATTCTTTCTTGGCTTTCAGATAGCATTATTTCGTAAGGAGACATTTTATTTTCTCTACATGGCACTTTACTTAAATTTAATTCAATACCTAGGTTACCTTTAGATGCCATTTCAACGCTTGACGATGTAAGTCCTGCAGCACCCATATCTTGAATTGCAATAATTGAATTATCTGACATAAGTTCTAAACAAGCTTCAAGTAAAAGCTTTTCCGTAAATGGATCACCTACTTGGACTGTAGGTTTTTTTTCCTCGATTTTATCATCGAAAGTAGCGGATGCCATACTTGCTCCATGAATACCATCTCTTCCGGTTTTTGATCCAACGTATATTACTGGTTTATTTAAACCAGCTGCTTTTGAATAAAATATTTTATTTTTGTTAACCAATCCTAGTGTCATTGCATTAACTAAGATGTTTCCATTATAGGAGTCATCAAAAGATGTTTGCCCTCCAATAATAGGAACACCGATGCAATTACCATAACCTCCTATCCCTTTTACAACACCTCTTAAAAGATTTTTGGTTTTTTTATGTTGTGTAGATCCAAAATGAATTGAATTTAAATTAGCAATAGGTCTAGCTCCCATTGTAAATACATCTCTCATAATGCCACCTACGCCAGTTGCAGCTCCCTGGTAAGGCTCAATAAATGATGGGTGGTTGTGACTTTCTATTTTAAAAACAATTGCATCATTATCGCCTACATCAACAATCCCAGCATTTTCTCCTGGTCCTTGAATTACTTGTTTTCCGCTTGTATGAAGTTTTTTTAAATGCTTCCTTGATGATTTATATGAACAATGTTCATTCCACATAGCTGAGAAGATTGCAAGTTCAGTAATATTTGGAATACGTTTTAATAACTCGCAAATTTTAGAAAATTCCTCTTTTTTTAAACCATGATCTATTGCTACTGATTCAGTGACTTTTGTCATTTTAAATTACCTAAAAGGTTTTCAAAGAATAAGGATCCATCCTCTCCAGATAGATATTTATCAATCATCCTTTCTGGGTGTGGCATCATTCCTAGGACATTTTTACTTTTATTAAAAATTCCTGCTATATTCTTTATTGTACCATTAGGGTTGTTTTCATCATTTTCCAAACCATCTGAATCACAATAAGTTACAGCTATTTGATTATTATCCTCTAATATTTTTAATTCTTTTTCATTGCAAAAGAAATTTCCTTCATTATGCGCAATATGTAATTCTAAAATCTCTTTCTTTATATTTTTAAAATATTTATTATTTTTATTCTTAACTTTTATAAAAACATTTTTACAAATAAAATTTAAATATTTATTATGTTGAAGAATTCCAGGTAGAAGCCCTGTTTCAGTCAATATTTGAAATCCATTACAAATACCAAGGACCAATCCTCCAGAATTCGCAAAATCTATAACTGATTTAATTATTTTAGACTTTGAAGCAATACTTCCACACCTCAAATAATCTCCATAAGAAAAACCACCCGGTAAAACTATCAAATCACTTTTTGGTATCGATTGATCATTATGCCAAACCATTTTATTTTTAAAACCAAATTTCTTAAGAGCAACATCCATATCTCTATCGCAATTTGAACCTGGAAAAATTATTACTGAAGACTTCATTGATGATTAAATAATTTTATAATCCTCAATGACAAGATTAGCTAATAGTTTTTTACACATTTCTTCAACCTGTGCTTTAGCTTTTGTCTCATTATTTTCATCAACGTTAATTTCAAAAAATTTACCCTGTCTCACTTCCTCGACATTTGAAAAACTCATACCATTTAAAGTTTGCTGTATTGCTTTTCCTTGAGGATCCAAGACACCATTTTTTAAAGTGACTATTACTTTAATTTTCATTATTTTTTCTTAATTTTAACAGCAGTAGGTTTAGGAAATTTGATTGGTCTTACATTACTTATTTGTTCATGTAATATTCCGAGTCTTCTCGCAACCTCTTGATAAGCTTCAATAATATTTCCCAAATCTTTCCTAAATCTATCTTTGTCTAATTTTTTTTCTGTATCAGCATCCCATAATCTACATGTGTCAGGACTAATTTCATCTGCCAGTATAATCTTTCCATCAGATTTCCTTTTTCCAAATTCCAATTTAAAATCAACTAATTTGATTCCAATTCCTTTAAACATACCAAGTAAAAAATCATTAATACGTAAGCATTGCTGAGTTATATAATCTATTTCTATAACAGAAGCCCACTCAAATGCATCAATATGTTCTTTAGCAACCAATGGATCACCAAGCTCATCATTTTTATAGCAGAATTCAATTAATGGTTTATTTAAAATAGTTCCATCTTCTATTCCAAGTCTTTTTGTTAAAGAACCAGTTGCAATATTTCTTATAACAAACTCAATTGGAATTATATCTACTAGTTCAATTAATTGTTCTCTCATATTAAGACGCTTAACTAGATGATTTTCAATGGCAACATCTTTTAGAGCTGATAAAATATGTTCTGAAATTCTGTTATTTAATATTCCTTTACCTTCAATATTAGACTTTTTTTGATTATTAAATGCAGTTGCATCGTCTTTGAAATGTTGAATAACTAAATTTTTATCTGATGATGCAAATATAATTTTTGCTTTTCCTTCGTAAAGTTTTTTTCCTTTTTTCATTTTTTGAAAACCCTTTTAAAAATAAAGTTTACATTTTTAAAGTGTCCAGAATAATTAAAAATTAATTTTAATTTCTTCTCACTAATAATATTTAAAATTTTTTTATCATTAGAAATTAAATCAAATAGATTTTTATTTTCCACAAAACATCTTTTGGCATAAGTTTGGACAATTTTATAGGATTTTTCTCTAGTTATTCCACTTTTTGTAAGTTCTAGCATAATCTCTTGAGAAAATATTAAACCTTTAGTTAGATTTATGTTTTTGATCATTTTTTTTGGATAGATGATAATTTTATCTAGTACGTTTGTTAATCTAACTAAAGCAAAATCTAATGTAATATTTGCGTCAGGTCCAATACTTCTCTCTACACTAGAGTGCGATATATCTCTCTCGTGCCATAATGCAATATTTTCTAGAGCCGGAATAGTGTGGCTTCTTACAATTCTCGCAAGACCTGTCAAATTTTCGCTTAATATAGGATTTTTTTTATGTGGCATTGCAGAAGAACCCTTTTGATCTTTAGAAAAAAATTCTTGTAACTCATAAACTTCCGTTCTTTGTAAATGTCTTATTTCAGTAGCAACTCTTTCTATACTTCCAGCTATTATTCCTAAAACAGAAAAATAATGTGCATGTCTATCTCTTGGTATTATTTGTGTTGAAATTGGTTCTGGATATAAATTTAATTTTTTTGCCACGTAACTTTCAACTTTTGGATCAATATTTGCAAAAGTTCCAACCGCACCAGATATTGCACATGTGGAAATATCATATATTGCACTAGCAAGTCTTTTTTTATTTCTTTTAAATTCTTCATAAAATGAAGCTAGTTTTAAACCAAAAGTTATTGGTTCCGCATGAATTCCATGACTTCTTCCAATACAAGGTGTAAATTTGTGTTTCATAGCTTGTCTTTTTAAGACAGCTAAAATTTTATCTATATCTTTAAGTAAAATCTCACCAGACTGTTTTAATTGAATATTGAATGTAGTATCTAAAATATCTGACGATGTCATTCCTTGATGAAGATATCTTGCCTTAACACCAACTTGTTCAGTAATAGAAGTGAGAAAGGCAATTACATCGTGTTTTACTTTTGCTTCAATTGCATGAATTCGTTTAACTTTTATCTTTGCTTTTTTTTTAACAATTGAAGATACACCCTTAGGTATTAACTTATATTTTTCCATTGCTTGCGCAGCAGCAATTTCTATATCAAGCCAGATTTTGTATTTATTTTTTTCAGACCAAATGGCTTTAAGTTCTGTTCTGGAGTATCTTTCAATCATTATAAATAAGGAGGTTTATTATATCCTTTAACAGATTCTGTGAAAATTTCATATCCATTTTCAGTAATGCCTAAAGTATGTTCAAATTGTGCAGATAAAGACTTATCTTTAGTCACAGCTGTCCAGCCATCATTTAAAATTTTAACATTGTATCTTCCAGCATTAATCATTGGTTCGATTGTAAATGTCATACCTGGATAAATTTCTAAACCTGTATTTTTTTTTCCATAATGTAAAATATTTGGAGATTCATGAAAAGTATTACTAATTCCGTGACCACAGAAATCTCTAACAACTGAATATCCTTTTTCCTCAACAAAAGTTTGGATTTCATTTCCTATATCACCTAACTTAACACCAGGTTTTAAAATTTTTATAGCTTTCATCATTGAATCGTAAGTTGCATCTATTAAGTTAACGGCTTTAATAGATGAATTTCCTATTGTAAACATTCTACTTGTGTCACCATAATATTCATTAACAACAGCAGTGACATCTACATTTACTACATCGCCGTCTTCTAAAATACGATCAGATGGTATCCCATGGCAAACCACATGGTTTAAAGAAGTACAAAGAGATTTTTTAAACCCTCTATAATATTGTGGGGCAGAGTATCCTCCATTGTCTCTAATAAAATCATAAGCCAATTGATCTATTTTATCTGTAGAAATCCCAGGTTTAATAAAATCTGTTAGCATGTCCAAAGTTCTTGATGCAAGCTTTCCTGCAATTCTCATTCTTTCAAATTTTTCTTTATATTTAGTCATGTATAATTTGTATTTTTTTCTCTATAACAATTTCTTTTGAATTTAATTTGCATCTATAAGCAATAAAATTTAAACCTTTTTTATAAGCGTCTATAAAATTATTATAATAATCGGAATCTATATCTTTTGCTATTCTAAATTTTGAAACATCTTGAATTTGTACTAAAAATAAAACATAAGGTTTGTAACCTTCGTTTATTGATTCTACTAATTTTTTAAGGTGTTTTGACCCCCTTGTGGTTATAGCGTCAGGAAATTCAGCAATATCTCTTTTTCTATTAAGTGTTACGTTTTTAACCTCAATTAGTTTGTCGTCACATAAAAAATCAAATCTCGTATCATCTGAATACTTAAATTCAGGCTTTATTTTTTTAATAGATGAAAATTCTTTAAATAATTTATTTTTTAAACCGTGCTCAACAATACGGTTCGCTCTGTGAGTATTAACTCCAACAATTTTTTGATTTGATTTGATCATTTCAAGTGTATATTTTAACTTTCTTTTTGGATCGTCTGCTTTTGAAACCCAAGCATCATTACCTTTTTTTAGCAAACCAAGCATAGATCCAGTATTAGGACAGTGGGCTGTGACTACTTTATTATTTACTTCAACATCTGCAAAAAATCTTTTATATCTTTTAATTAATTTGCCTTTGATTAAACTGTTGGTAAATTCCATTTAAATTTATTTATATTGAGAAATGAAAAATAGAAAAGAAATAACTGCTGGAATTATTATCATTGGTAATGAGGTCTTATCTGGAAGAACCAAAGATATTAATACCAGTACACTTGCAAAGTGGTTAAATTCTTTAGGTATAGAGGTCAAAGAAGTAAGAATTATTCCTGATATAGAGAAATTAATTATTGAAAACGTTAATAATTTAAGAAAAAAATTTAATTATATTTTTACAACCGGTGGTATCGGCCCAACTCATGATGACATAACGGCCGAGTCTATTTCCAAAGCATTTAATTTAGATTACGGTTTTCATAAAAAGGCGTATTCTATTTTAGAAAAATATTATAAGCCTGGCGAATTTAATGAAGGAAGACAGAAAATGGCAAAAATGCCAACTTCTGCAAATTTAATTTTAAATCCAACAAGTGGTGCTCCTGGGTTTTATGTTGAAAATGTATTCTGTCTACCGGGTGTTCCATCTATTCTTCAGTCAATGATTGGTGGATTAAACAATGTCCTAATAGGAGGTGATCCTATTTTAAATCTTACAATAAGCTTAAGAACGGTTGAAAGCGAAATAGCAAAATCTATCACTGAAATTCAAAATAAAAATAATGATGTTGAGATTGGAAGTTATCCTTTTTTTAGAGCAGGTAAACTTGGCGTATCTATAGTTTTAAGATCGCCAAATAAAAATAATTTAGATAAGTGTAATGAAGCAATTTTAGAGTTTGTTAAATCTAAAGGAATAGAAATAGTAGAGGAAGTTTAATGCTTTATTTTGCTTATGGAAGTAATTTGAATCATTTTCAAATGAAAAGAAGATGTAAAGATTCTATTTTTATAAAAAAGTTTGAACTTAAAGGTTATAAACTGAATTTTAGAAGCAAATATAGAGCCGCTGATATTGAAGAGAAAAAAAATTCTATTGTACCAGGTGGATTATTTGAGATCTCAAAGAGTGATGAAAAAAAATTAGACTTGTATGAAGACTATCCAAATCTATATACAAAAATGTATTTCTATCATTATAATAAAAAGGTGATGACTTACATTATGTGTCAGAAATCAGAATTTAGATACCCGACTGATAGGTATCTTAATGTTGTAAAACAAGGTTATAAAGATTGTGGTTTAGATAAGTCATATTTAACGAAAGCCCTCAATCCGATAAAATAAATGCATTCAAAATCAAAAACTTTTTCAAAGGGTTCATTAGATATTTTACCTTTGATGATACCCGTAGTACCTTTTGGGATTATATTTGGTGCTATAGGTATTGAGCTAGGTTTTGGACCATATGTGACTTATGCAACATCTATTATAATATTTAGTGGTGCCAGCCAAATAGTTATACTTCAATTGTTATCAGCTGGCGCTTCATCTCTAGTTGTGATTACATCTTCATCAGTTGTTAGTACCAGACATCTATTATACGGAGCTGTAGTTAGTCAGTATTTAAATAAATTATCTTTACAATGGAAACTTTTATTATCTTATTTGCTTACCGATCAATCCTTTGCTGTTTCAAATGAATATTTTAAAAAAAATATAAACAACAATTTTAAACATTATTATCTTTTAGGATCTGGTATTACATTATGGCTGATATGGCAAATTACGACAATAATAGGAATAATTTTAGGATCTATTGTTCCTGATGAGTTGGGTTTGACATTTACAATACCTCTAACTTTTCTTGCTTTATTAGTTAATTATCTTAGAAATTTAAATCATTTAATTGTAATAATTGTATCAGGTGTATCTTCAATTTTATTTTTTGGATTTCCATTCAAATCTTATATAATTATATCAAGTATTATTGCATTAATGTCAGCAACCATTCTTATTAAGATAAAAAAATGACAATTTGGATTTCAATTATTTTTGCTGGATTAATTAATTATGGAACTAGATTAGGTTCAGTGTTAATTATTAACCCAAAAAAATTAGGCGAAACATCAAAGAGAGTATTATCCTTTGTACCATCCGCAGTATTTCCTGCAATAATTTTTCCAGCTATTTTTTTAAATCAAGAGGGTGGATTAGTGGATATGAGTGATCCAAAAGTTGTAGCTATTTCTATAGCATTTTTGATTGGTATATTGTCTAAAAATTTAATTATTACTATTTTATCTGGATTAATTTCGTTCTGGACAATAATTTTTTTGTTATAATATAGATAAAATTCTTGTTTAAAATTTAATGATAGCATAATAAATATGAAAATAACTAATGCCCTCGTGGTGAAATTGGTAGACACAAAGGACTTAAAAGGCAGAGGATTCACAATTTAGTTAGTCTCTGGTAGTATCATAAAGTCTCAAATCCCATTAAATCCTACACTTTAATGAAACTATTAATTATTTTAATTGGAAAATATGAATAATAAATTCTCTCAAACTAGAACTAGACTAGAACCTGAGGACATAGATATATATAATTAAATATATAATTAATGTCTTCAAAATTTTTTACTAACCAAGGAAATAATACTTTATTAAAAAAGTTTGAAGGAATATTTAAGAACACAAAAGTAAATAGTTTTGATGCGTTAGTGGGCTATTTAAGAGCATCAGGTTATTTTTCGATAAGAAAATATCTTAGAAGAGTTCCAAAAGTGAGGATACTTGTAGGTATAAACGTTGATAGTATTATTAAAAAATATCATAAGGTTGGTCTTGAATTTTCAAGCGATAGTGAAAAAATTTTAGAAGAATTTTTAAAAGATCTTAAATTGGATATCCAAAACAGTAGTTATAACAAAGAGGTTGAGGAAGGAATTCTAGAATTTATCAATGATATTAGTTCTAAAAAAATTGAAATTGCAGCTCATCCTAGTAAAAATATTCACGCGAAAATTTATATTTTTAAACCAAAACCATTTAATCAACATAATTCTGGAAGTGTCATTTCAGGATCATCAAATCTTACATCTACAGGTATTGGTGCTATACGGGATTCAAATTATGAATTTAATGTTGAGCTTCGTGATTATGACGACGTTAATTATTCATCAAAAGAGTTTGAAAAATTATGGAAAGAGGCAATTGACATTTTGCCAGCTGATGTAGTTAAAAATAATATTAAAAAAATTAAAGAGGAGACATATTTAAACGACTCAATTACGCCATATGAATTATACTTTAAGCTTTTGATAGAATATTTTGGTGAAAGCGTTAATTTCGATCCTAGTTCAGTCAATGATCTTCCACCAAAATATAAAAAACTAGATTATCAGGCTGATGCTGTGAATGAAGGCTTCATGCTTTTACAAAAACATAATGGTTTTTTTTTATCTGATGTTGTCGGTACAGGAAAAACTATTATTGCAACTATTATTGCAAAAAAACTTTTCAATCATGACCTATATAAATTTGGAAACATAAACAAGACACTAGTCATAGCGCCCAGAACAATCCAAGATGATTGGATAAAAGTTCTTAGTGATTTTGGGCTACAAAATTATGAATTTTTAGCAAATAGGAGTTTTCATAAACTAAACGAACCAAGATACGATCCAACTTCTTTTGATTTAATAATTGTAGATGAGGCACATAAATATAGGTCAGATACGGCCTCTTCATATAATGAACTACAAAAATTATGTAAGACACCAACACAAAAAAAACTTGAAGATGGAACTTTATTAGAAAAAAAAATAATACTTATTTCTGCTTCACCTTTAAATAATTCACCAAAAGATATAAAAAATCAATTATTATTATTTCAAGATGGAAAAAATTCTACATTAGAAATATCAAATATTGATTATTTTTTTAATAAAAAAATTGAAGAATATAAATTAATAAAAAAAGAAAAAGATAAAAAAATTATTAAATCTTCAGTAGCAAAAATTTATGGAGAAATAAGAGAAAAAATAATTAGCCAAATAATGATAAGAAGAACAAGAACAGATTTACTATCTATAGATCAATATAAAAAAAATTTAGATGAACAAGAAGTTATATTCCCCGAAGTTGGAAAACCAAATAAACTTTTTTATAAACTAGACGATAATTTGGACAATCTTTATGAAAAAACATTTTTAATTATATCTGAACTCAACTATGCAATTTATGATGAGATAAAAAATTTAAAACCAGATTTAAGAAAAAAATATGATATTCCAGATGTGGCTTATTCAGCGCTTGCAGATATAATGAAATCACTATTAGCGAAAAGATTGGATAGTAGTTTTGAAGCCTTTAAGCAATCTCTAGAAAATCTAGTTATAAAATTAAAATCAAAAATTAAGCAGTTTGAAAAAGGTAAAATTTTTATTTCTTCAAATATTAAAGATTTAGATATTGCTGATTATATTTTAGAAGATAGAGAAGATGAAATTGAAAATCAAATAATGGAAGATTTAGAACAGGGAGATATTTATACTCCTGATGATTTTGATAAAAACTTTAAGGAAAAATTATTGAATGATTATGAAATTTTACAGCCATTATATGATCAATGGAAAGATATTAAAGATGATCCAAAGTATGATTTATTTTTAGATAAATTGGAGAACGAATTTTTTAATAAAGATATTAATTTACAGGGAAAAATTGTCGTTTTTTCAGAGTCAAAAGTGACAACAGATTATTTAGTTAAAAGACTTAAAAATGATGAATTCAAAAAGGTATTAAGTATTGATGGATCAAATAGAGTTAAATTAAAAAGAATTCTACAAAGCGAATTTGATCAAAATTATGAGGGAACTCAAACGAATAATTATAATATTTTGATTTCTACTGAAGTTTTAGCCGAAGGTATAAATCTGCACAGATCTAATATAGTAATTAATTATGATACTCCTTGGAATTCAACACGATTAATCCAAAGAATAGGGAGAGTTAATAGAATTGGTACAAAAGCTAAAAAAATACATGTTTATAATTTTTTTCCAACCTCAAATGTAGAAGGAGATATAAATTTAGAGCAAAAAGCATTTTTAAAATTACAATCTTTTCACGAGGCACTCGGAGAGGATAGTAAAATTTATCATGAGTCTGAAGAAACTAAATCTTTTGGCATATTTGATAAAAATATCGAGGAGGAAAAAAATAAGAAGCTATCTTATTTAATGGAATTACGAAAGTTTAAAGAAGAAAATGAAATATATTTTAGAAAATTAAAAGCAAAATCCAAAAGACAGAGAACTGGAAGAAAAAATAATAAATTAAAAAAGGGAACAATTAGTTTTATAAGAAGCGAAAGAAGAAATGGATTTTATTTTGTTAATAGAAAAAATATCATAGAGCCCAAAACATTTTTAGAAACTGCAGAAATATTTAAATCA
>QCGH01000022.1 GCA_003280005.1 Pelagibacteraceae bacterium AG-365-D07
TAAAGCGTCACCAGGTAAATTAGTTTTCTTTTGAAGTTGAATTAAAATTAAAGCTATCGCCGCTGAAATAATAAATACTGATATAGCTATATTAAATTGAAATGAATATGCCATTGTAACTCCAAGAAGAGCAGAGTGAGCAAGTGTATCACCAAAATAAGATAATCTTCTCCAAACAACAAAACATCCAAGTGGGCCAGTTACAAATGCTACCCCAATTCCAGCAAACAAAGCTCTTATAAAAAAATCATCAAACATTTAGTTTTTCTTTATGTCACCTTCATTAGTATGAACATGATCATGTTTATGTTCGTAGATTGTAAGAGTTTTAGATGCTTGTTCGCCAAATAAAGCCTTATACTCATGGTTATGTGCTACATCTGTCGGTGAACCAGAGCAACAAACATGACCATTTAAACAAACAACATGGTCTGTTGCGCTCATCACAGTATGTAAGTCGTGAGAAATAAGTAAAATTCCACAATTTAATTCCTCTGAGATTTTTTTAATTAATTGATACAAAGCTATCTCACCAGTAAAATCTACTCCTTGGACAGGTTCGTCAAGCACTAATAGTTCTGGTTTTTTTGAAATAGCTCTTGCAAGCAAAACTCTTTGAAATTCACCTCCAGATAAATTACCTAAATTTTTATTTTTAAGATGTATAACTCCAGTTAAAGATAACGCCTTGTCGATTTGCTCATTGTTTATATTGTCTGTTAAAACCATAAAATCATTAACTCTAATGGGTAATGTCCAATCAATTGAAATTTTTTGCGGTACATATCCGATTTTATCTGTATATTTTTCAACTTCACCTTCTATATTTTTGTATATACCTAATGCAATTTTAGCAGTTGTACTTTTTCCAGATCCGTTTGGGCCAATAAGTGTTACAATTTTTCCTTTTTGAACTTCAAGAGAAACTCCCTCCACAAGAAACTTATTATTTAGCTGATATCCAGCACTCTTTAATTTTACTAATATATTATTATTTGATCTCATTTTTATGCTTGACTTCTAAATGTTATATTATTACATAACGTTATAATATAACAATATCTAATTTATGGCTTATTTAAAAAAAATTCCTTTCTTTCTTACAATAATAACATTTTTGACATTCTTTACATCTGTAAATGCAGATGTAAAAGTTGTTGCATCTATTAAACCTATTCACTCTTTAGCTAGCTCTTTAATGGATGGAGTTGGAAAACCAGATTTAATAGTAGATGGATATGCTTCTCCACATGGCTTTGCTATGAAACCTTCACATGCAAAAATGCTTCAAGAAGCAGATATTATATTCTGGGTGGGTGAAGATTTAGAGAATTTTTTAGTAAAACCATTGAGTTCAATTGCAAAAAAAGCAGAAAAAATTGAGTTAATGGATATCAAAGGTTTAACGGTATTAAAATTTAGAGAAAGAAATATTTTCGATGACCACGACCATGACGACCATGGACACGATGATCATGGTAAAAAAGAAGATGATCATGACGACCATGGACACGATGATCATGGTAAAAAAGAAGATGATCATGACGACCATGGACACGATGATCATGGTAAAAAAGAAGATGATCATGACGACCATGGACACGATGATCACGATGGACACGCTCATGGTGAGTTTGACCCGCACATTTGGTTAGACCCCGTTAATGCAAAAGTTATTTTAAATGAAATGGCTGAGCATTTAATTGAAAACGACGAAAAAAATTCTGAAATTTATAAAAAAAACTTAGCAAAAGCTCTTAAGGATATTGATAAGTTAATTAAAGATACAAAATCTGAATTAAGTAAAAGTGTTGCTTCTATAGTTTTTCACGATGCATACCAATATTTTGAAGAAAGATTTAATGTAAATATTTTGGGAGCATTTACAGTTAATACAGATGTAATGCCGGGTGCGGAGCAATTAGCTGAAATTAGGGAAATTATTGAGCACGATAAAGTAGCTTGTGTATTTTCAGAACCACAATTTAATCCAGATATCATTAAAGCAGTTGCAAAAGACATGGATATAAAAACAGGCGTAGTTGACCCTTTAGGCGCAACTTTAAATCCCAGTAAAGATTTATATTTCGATTTAATAAGAAATATGTCTGCTTCTTTCAAAAACTGCTAAAAACTGTGACATATAATAATCTTAAATTATAAATTTATTCATCTATTCTGGTCTTTGTCCAAATATGAAAAGACCACCTTACTATTATAGAATTCCAATTTTAATGGCAATCCTTTGCTTTCCTCCAATTGGCTCAACACAACTTGGATGGTATTTTTTCGGTAAAGAAACAGGGATAAATATTGGCATGGTTGTAGGAGTTATTTCTGTTACAATCGCTGCATACCTTTTGTATCAAAAAGGATGGAGAGAGGATGATGAGGATTAATTAATGCAAACAATTATTTTTTTTACATTAGCAATTTCAGCAATGGTTTTTGTAATTTATTTAGGTGCAAGATCAACCATGAGAGGCATGAAAGCTAAAAGTGAAAGATTAACTGAAGAAGAAGAATTGAAAAATTTACCAGAAAATAATACTGGCATGATATCTGAATTAGAAAAATTAAATGAACTATATAAATCAGGTGCATTAAGTGAAGAAGAATTTAATAAAGCCAAAACAAAATTGCTTGAGAATTAAAATAATTAAATTATGGAATTAATAAGTATTGATGGATTAAACATTCAGTATCATCAAAAATCAAAAAGAATAATTAACATAGAACTTGATGATACAATAATTGAAAAACTCGCATTCAATTTTAAAAAATTTGATATCTTAACTTTAGAGTACAAACCTTTTTCAAGATTTACTATTGCAAATGTCTTAGACGAAGTTACATCAAAAAAACTAAGTAAATTTATTACAGAGGTTTTAAAAGATAGAGAAACAGGATGTATAATTTTAAGTCCAAAAAATAATTCAGCAATAGTTGATCAAACTTTTTTAGTAAAGCTTTCAACAGCAATTACTCACTTATTTGGAAATCCAAATCATGATTCAATGGCAGGAAAATATTATGCAAGATTTCATGTAAAACACGTTGATACTTCAGATAGTTATTTGAGAAAACCTTATACTAATATGGACCTACATACTGATGGAACTTATGTTAAGGAAAAAACTGATTGGTTGCTAATGTCAAAGCTTGAGGAAAAAAATGTTGAAGGTGGCGAAAGTGTTTTATTACATTTAGACGATTGGGAATTTTTAGGACAATTATCAAATGATCCTGTTGGAAATCAAAATTTTATATGGGGGTCTCCAAAAAGTAAAAATATTGACTACAAAGTTGAACATCCAATTTTTACTAAAGATAAAAATGGTTTAACGCATATATCTTATATAGATCAGTTTCCTGAACCAAAAAATATGGAACAAGGATTATTTTTACAACGTTTGTCAGATGCACTTGAAGGAAGCAAAAATAAAATAGAAACTAAATTACCGGTTGGGTCATGTGTGATTGCAAATAATTACTTTTGGCTTCATGGAAGAAAACCATTTAAAGAAAATAAAAATCTTAGTAGAGAACTTTTAAGAATAAGAGGCGCTTTTTTCAATTAATGAAAAAGGTTTTTATTTTATTTATATTTTTAAGCACAAATGTATTTGCTGAAATTAATTTAACAAAAATTAAAGACGGACTTAACAGTCCATGGTCATTATCTATTGTTAATGATGGAAAATATCTAATTACAGAAAAACCAGGAAATATAATTCTATTTAACGAAGTTAAAAATACCTCTAAAACTATAAAGCATAATTTAGATGTATTAGAGGATGGTCAAGGAGGTTTGTTAGATATTTTTTTTGAAAAAAATTATGTCTATGTAACTTATTCAGAACATATTACTAATGGATTTACATCAACTTCTTTAGCAAGAGCAAAATATAATGAAAATGAATTAAATTTTTCAAACTTATTTAGATCAACACCTTCTATTAAAAGCGGATATCATTTTGGATCAAGAATAGTGATAAAAGAAGATGATATTTATATTTCATCAGGAGAAAGAGGCGGAGGTATAATAGCTCAAGATCCCACTAAACATCCTGGAAGCATTATTCGGATAAAAATAAATGGATCAATACCAAAAGATAATCCAAAGTTTTTAGATAAAACAGATTGGCTACCTGAAATTTATCAAATTGGAATTAGAAATGTTCAAGGCATGTGCTTGTCTCCTTATGATAATAATGTTTATATGACAAATCATGGCGCAAGAGGCGGAGATTGGTTTTTTATCTTTTATTAGATTTGATATAATGGGATTGTTATTTGGCGATATACTAGCAGTAACTGTTGATGATTTATTAATTATATGGGTTGGTGGAGCAATAATTTTAATTGTACTAAAATTAATTTGGAAATCTTTATTTGCATCTACAGTAAATTATGAATTAGCAGAGGCTGAAGGATTAAACCCTGATAGAGCAAAAGCAATATTTACGATTTTAATGGCCGCAGTTATCGCTATATCGATAAAAATGGTTGGATTACTTTTAATAACAGGAATGCTAATAATACCTGCTGCTATGGCAAGAAATGTATCTTCAAGCCCTATTCAGATGGTATTTTATTCAATAATAGGAGGATTATTATCTGTGATTTTAGGTCTATATTCGTCATTAGAATTTAATACATCCTCTGGACCATCAATTATAGCGGCATCTTTATTTTTATTCATATTGTCTTTATTAAAAATAAAACAAACAGCTGGATTGAAAAATTAAAATGAAATTGGTAAAAATATAATGGTGGAAAAACAATTAAATTTATCAAAAAATCAGAAAATTATTTTTGATCTTATTGATAAATCTCCTGAGCCTATGAAGGCTTACTCAATACTTTTTAATGTCCAAAAAAAAGGGATTAAGGCACCGTTACAGGTATATAGAGCACTAGATAAATTAGTAGAAATTGGAAAAATACATAAAATTGAAAGTCGTAATGCTTTCATTGCTTGTCAAAATTCAAGCTGTCAAATATCTAAAACTACGGCATTTTCAATATGTGAAAGCTGTGAAAAAGTAACTGAAATAAAAGATAATAAACTTGCAAAATACTTAACCAATTTTAGTGACAATACAGGAATGAATTATAAAAAATATAATTTAGAATTTTTTGGTTTGTGTAAAAAGTGTAAAAGAAAATAGATACTAAAGAATTTTTAATTTTTGATTTCCAATAATATAATTTATCACAAGGTTGTATTCAATTTATATATTTTAATTTTTCGTAAATAAATTTGTTGAATACAACCTTTTAAATAATTAATTTTGAGTCAGGGAGGATGAGTCTATGTTAAAGTTGCCTGACACTTAGCTGGTGAGATTCCGTATAAAAAACATTATGTAAATAAATCCCTTTCGTGGATTTAGCCAAAACGGCAACATTAAGGGGAGCTCTTTGGGACAACCAAAGAGTGTACCCCCTTAATTTTTTTCAGTTTTTCTTAAATCTGCATTTAATATTGAAGCAATAATTAAAATTAAAAAAGGAATACAGAGTAGGTTTACTGATTTCCAGCTAGTCATAGAAATTAATATTCCTGCAGATAAACTTGAGATCGCTGTAAAAGAAAATACAACTAGGTCGTTAAACCCTTGAGCTTTAAATTTTTCATCAGGTGTATATGTGGTTACCAAAAGACTTGTTGCTGTTACAAAAAGAAAGTTCCACCCTATTCCTAAAAAAATTAATCCTAATAAATAACTAATAAAAGACGGATCTAGAAAACTTGTAATTATTGTAAAAACATAAAACAGTACTCCTAAATACATCATTTTACTGAACCCATATTTTTTTATTAATGTTCCTGTTATTAAAGATGGAAGAAACATTGCTAAAACATGAAGTTGCATAACTATACCTAATTTATCTAAACTTAATTTATGGACAATATGCATGCTTATTGGTGTAGCTGTCATCAGAAAGGCCATAACAACATAAGCGAAAGATGCTGCAGTTAAGGCTTGTAAAAATTTTGGTTCAGAGATAAATTGAAAATAAGTTCTGGTGCTAATTTGTTTATCTTTTTCTGAAATGACTTCACTGTTTTCCTTAAAAAATGATAAAAATATAGCTGGTATTATAGTCAAGATGGCCAGGGCAAGATATGATCCCGCATATAAATAATTAGGAATAAAGTTTTTAGTGTAGTTTGCTAAACTTATCCCAATAAATGCCGATACAATTCCAGCTAATAATAAAATTGAAATTGCTTTAGGAGCTTGTTCTTTCTCAACGCTTTCTGCAGCTGCAAATCTATATTGATGAACGAAAGCCATTCCTGCTCCTAAAATAAAACAAGCAAAACAAAAAATAAAAAAATTCCCTAAAATTATTGAATATGCTGCCATAAGACTTGCAATTGAGCTAGCTATTGATGCTAAAACAAAACCTAGCCTTCGTCCGATTATACTCATAACCTTGGCTGCGAATATCGTAGATATAGCAATACCAACTATGTAAATAGATGGTGGTAGTGTTGATAAAGATTTAATTGAACTTAGCTGTGCACCTATTATTCCACTTAAAAAAACAGTTACATTAGCTGATGTAAAAGCAAATACTTGACTAGCTGTGAGCAAAAATAGGTTTTTGTTCATTTAGTTAACTTACACACTTGGTAATTAATAGCTAATATAAATTAGTACTATTTAAAGCCACTGAATTGATATGGAGGATAAAATTAATATTTAAAACTGTTCAGACTCCGTGGAGCCATCCATTGCGGTAGTAGAACTTTTTCCTGAACTTATTGTGTTAGATACTGCATCAAAATAAGATGTTCCAACTTCTCTTTGATGTTTAACGCTTGTATATCCATCTTTCTCTCTTGCGAATTCATGTTGCTGAATTTTAGAATAAGCAGCCATTCCTTCTTCTTTATATTTCTCTGCTAAATCAAAAATAGCAATATTCTGTGTATGGAAACCTGCTAGAGTTATAAATTGGAATTTGTAACCCATTTCAGCAATTTTTTTTTGGAATGATCCGATTTCTTCGTCTGATAAATGTTTTTTCCAATTAAAGGATGGAGAACAATTATAAGCAAGTAATTTCCCTGGAAATTTTGAGTGAATTGCATCAGCGAATTTTTTTGCTTCTTCTAAATTAGGAGTAGCAGTTTCACACCAAATTAAATCGGCGTATGGAGCATATGCTAATCCTCTTGAGATAGCCTGGTCAATTCCATCTTTAACATAAAAGAATCCTTCGGGTGATCTTTCACCTGTTAAAAAAGGTTTATCATTTTCATCAAAGTCATTTGTAATAAGTTTTGCAGCATTAGCATCAGTTCTTGCTAAAATAATAAGGGGAACATTAGCGATATCTGATGCTAATCTTGCTGCCTTTAAATTCCTAACCATTGTACCTGTTGGAACTAAAACTTTACCACCCATATGACCACATTTTTTTTCGCTGGCTAATTGATCTTCAAAGTGAACACCAGCAGCACCTGCTTTAATAAATTTTTTTGTTAATTCAAACACATTTAATGGTCCACCAAACCCTGCTTCACCATCTGCAATAATTGGTAACAAATAATCAGTTCTATCTTTCTCTTTCATATCACCGTCTAAAATTTCCATATGTTGAATTTGATCTGCTCTTATCAAAGCGTTATTCATTGCCTCTACTAATTTGGGTGCGCTGTCATATGGATACAAAGATTGATCTGGATACATCTCTCCTGCACTATTTGCATCTGCCGCAACTTGCCATCCACTTAAATAAATCGCTTTAAGTCCTGCTTTTGCATGTTGCACTGCTTGATTTCCCGATAGAGAACCAAGCGTATTTACATAAGGTTCTGTATTTAATAATTTCCAGAGTTTTTCTGATTGTTGTTTGCAAACTGAATGTTCTATTTTGATAGATCCTCTTAATCTTTCAACTTCCTCAGGTGAATAATCTCTTTGTATTCCCGCAAATCTTTTTAGTTTATAAGATACCTTACCTTCTGATGACATTCAGTCCCCTCTGATTATTTGGTAGATTTAAGAGCTTTGATTTTGATCATTGTTTTCTAGGCTCATTTCATTCATTCCGCTTGAGCCCCAATCACAATGGTCGTCTCTGAGGTAAATACCTCTTGTTTTATGTTCTTTGATATCTTGCTCTGTAATCTGGTTTTGTGTGTTTTTGTTAAATTCGTTCATGTAAATTATATAATTTACAATATTTACAAAATAAAGGATTAAGTGAATTTTAGCTTGTAAATAATGGAAATTTTTTGTAAATATTAATTTACAAAATTTACAAATAGAAAATTTATGAGTAAAGAAACATTAAAAATTGGTCCAAAAATCAAGGCTTTTAGGAGACAGGTAGGTCTTCAAGCAAACAAGTTCGCTGAGGATCTAGGAATTTCTCCCAGTTATTTAAATTTAATTGAGAGCGGTAAGAGAAAAATTGATGGAGATTTGTTACTAAAGGTTTGTGATAAATTAAAGATACAATTATCTGACCTTACAGCAAAATCGGACTTAAATTTATATAATAATATATCTGAAATATTAGACGACTCTCTTTTTGAAGATTTAGATATTCTTGCTCCAGAAGTAAAAGATCTTGTGTCTACAAATCCAAAAATTGGAAAGGCTATACTAAGACTTGGTGATATTTTAAAAAAGAAAGATCACGAGCTTGTTAATAAAATTGAAAAGCTTTCTGGAAAAATTGTAGATAACAGAAAAAATTCATTTCCAGGAGAAGTTATAGCAGATTTTGTTCAAGAGAATAAAAACTACTTCCCTAGACTAGAGCAATTTGCAGAAAAAATTTTTAATGAAATTCAAAAAAATAATCGAACAAGATACATTGCGCTGTGTGAATACCTTTATTCTAAATACTCAATTACAGTTAAAGATGTAATACCAGAAGATAGCAAACCTTTTTCAAAAATTTATCATAAAAACAAAAAAGAACTATTATTAAGTGATTATAATTCTCTAGAAACAAAAAAACTTTATGCAGCTGCACAAGTTGCCCAAGAAGGTGCTTCAGAAGAAATAAATGAATACCTGGAAACTTTTAAGTTTCCATCAACAGAGTCAAAAAATTTAGCAAAAGTTGCACTATTAAACTACTGTGGAGCTGCAATTTTAATGCCTTACAAATTATTTCATGCGGAATGTAAAAAATTAAAATATGATCTAGAACTTTTGCAAAATACTTTTGCAACCTCTTTTGAACAGGTCGCACACAGAGTTACATGTTTACAAGATCCAAAACTCCCAGGAATTCCATTTCATATGTTGCGTGTTGATATGGCAGGAAATATTTCAAAACGGTTTTCAATTTCTGGGATTGAAATACCTAGATACGGTGGTGCGTGCCCAAGATGGAATGTTTACTCTGCTTTTTCTAGACCAAATATAATTCAAGTAGCTGTTAGTAGAATGACTAATGGAGAAAAATATGTTTGTATTGCACGTACAGTTGAAAAAGGTGTTGGAAAATTCGGAAAACCTAAAGGGATGTTATCAATTGGTTTAGGTTGTGAAGCTAAGTATGCAAAAGACTTTGTTTATACAGAAAACATAGATGTCAATGATAAAAAAACTGAAACCCCTATAGGAGTATCTTGTAGAACTTGTGATAGATTAGATTGTGCACAAAGAGCATTTCCCCCTCTCCATAAAAAATTTGATGTAGATATCAACAATAGAGGTGTTTCAGTTTACGTAAACGAATAATTTTATTCTGAAGTTTTATATTTACTTTTATTAACAATAAAAACGAACACAATCGGTAAAATTAGAGTTAACAGCGTTACTACGATTAATAGAATTCCTAACTCTGAATAATCTGCAGTTGATTGAATTTCACCAGAAACTTTGTCTTTAACCTCTCTTGTAACTGTAAAAACATTATTTAAATATTTTGTTCCCAACGCACTTGCTGATAATGCAAGGTTAGTAAAAGATGCAAATACTGCAAAAAAAGTTGCTTTTAAATGAGATGGAGCATTTTTAGCAATCCATGCCAATAATGGTATCATAGATACTTGACCTAAGGGAGACTCTAAAGCAGTGTTTATTAGTGCAATAAATTTAGCATCAACAACGCCTCCTGTAATCGATGCTGTCCAATTATGAAATCCGTAATACATTCCAACACTTGGTAGAAATAATATTGAACCAGCAATAGATAAAACAACTATTATTTTGGCGATAGAATTTTTAGCCATAAATGGTCTTAAAAGAACTATTCCTGCTAAAGTTAAAATAGAAGCCAGCAATGATAATACTGAGAAAAACTGCTCATTAAACTCTAATACATCAATTTCAAACCAGGTAAGTCCAGGGCCTGGTCCAGGCATTGCTCTAAAGATAAATATTATTACAGCTGTTCCAACAATGGTTAATCTCAAATGTTCAGGGAGTTCTTTGATTAGTTTGAACATTAAGAATAAAATTATTATTACCGACCCAATAAATACAATCTCTTGTGCAAAAGGAACTTTAAAGGAACCTATACTTAATGTAAAAATAACAAAGATAAGACTTCCACCTAAAATCCACCAATTTACTTTTGTCTTTTCCCCTTCTCTCTCTTCTTTTAATTCTAAACCTTGGGATTGTAATTTTTTAATTTTTTGATTTCTTAAGTATGCTGCTAGAAATACACCAAGCACTGATACAACTGGTATGATTAATGCATAAATATAAATTGATCCATATAAATCAATCTTATCTGCTTGTTCTAAACTATCTACGTTGCTGAATAAAATTACATTAGCAAGTGCAACTAATACGGTTCCACCAATAATAGCAAACCTTCCAAGCGTTTGCATAGTTGTATGCATTATTTTAATTTGATCTCTACTATAATCAACACCTTGATCATCGGTTAATGGAACAGCCTCTACTGTCATAGCATCAGCCACAACGTCTTGTACAACATATCCAACAGGCGCAAGTATGACACTTATAACAAACCATGTTTCGACTGTTAAAATTGTAGACATGTACTCTGTATGAATTATTAATCCATACATAATCAGTAGACTTAAACTGATTAACCCAGCTCCAAAGAAAACCATATAATTTTTTTTGTTCCAGATAAGATCAACCAAGTGACCTAACGGCATTTTAAGAGCCCACGGTATTCCTGCCCAAAAACCTAAGCCTGCTAGAAATGCAGCTGACAAATTCAAATAATCTTTAACAAAGAAAGTTCCTACAATACCTGTTAAGCCGGAAATTCCAGCCGCTAAATAAATCATTAATGGCGGAAGATAGGTCCACTTAAATTGTCTTCCTAAATCTAAAAAAGTACTGTCTAAAAAATTTGCTATTCTATTAATCATAAAGAAGCCAAGCTAAAACAACTAATGCTACGATAATTATTCCACCGACTATTTTATAAGTTTCAAATCCTAGTTTATTTAAAATGAAATCATCAATTTTTTTCCAAAAAATAACAATTAAAAATAATAAAATTAAAGGGAGTATTATTTTTATCATTAAACTTAATGTTCTTCTCTGAATTTACTGTGACAAGCTTTACAATTTGACCACATATATGTTTTTAGCGTTCCTCTAATATCAT
>QCGH01000023.1 GCA_003280005.1 Pelagibacteraceae bacterium AG-365-D07
AGAACCTAAATCTGTTAATTTAACATTTTCTAGTTTAATACCCAAATCTTCAGATATAACAGTTCCACCAGTTAAAATAGCAATATCTTCTAGCATCGCTTTTCTTCTATCTCCAAATCCTGGAGCTTTAACAGCAACAACTTTTAATCCACCTCTTAATTTATTGACAACAAGAGTAGCTAAAGCTTCACCTTCCACATCCTCTGAAATTATCATTAATGGTCTTCCAGATTGTACAACTGCCTCTAAAAGAGGAACCATTGGTTGCAAGTTTGTTAATTTTTTCTCATGTAAAAGAATTAAGGGATTTTCTAATTCTGTTGTCATTTTCTCTGCATTCGTAATGAAGTATGGTGATAAGTAACCTCTATCAAATTGCATTCCTTCAACTACATCAAGTTCAGTTTCAATTCCTTTTGCTTCTTCAACAGTAATAACACCTTCATTACCAACTTTTTGCATTGCTTTAGCAATCATGTTACCAATTTCTTTATCACCATTAGCAGATATTGTTCCAACCTGAGCAATCTCATCACTATCTTTTACTTTTTTAGCAGATGAAATTAATTTTTCTTTCACAGTTTCTACAGCAGCATCAATTCCTCTCTTAACATCCATTGGATTCATGCCTGCGGTTACATATTTGCAACCTTCTTTAACAATCGCTTGAGCTAAAATTGTAGCAGTAGTTGTACCATCTCCAGCTTCATCATTTGTTTTGCTTGCAACTTCCTTAACCATTTGAGCTCCCATATTTTCAAATTTATCTTCAAGCTCAATTTCTTTTGCTACTGAAACTCCATCTTTAGTAGTTCTTGGTGCACCATAGGATTTATCGATTACTACATTTCTTCCTTTTGGACCAAGGGTTACCTTTACAGTGTTAGCAAGAATATCAACACCCTTAAGCATTGCTGTTCTAGCCTCAGTGTCAAACTTTACTATCTTTGCCATATTATTCTCCTTACTTTAAATTATTTTCCTGTTGAAATACCCATAATGTCTGACTCTTTCATTATGCTATATTCTTTTCCATCAATTTTAATTTCAGTTCCTGACCATTTGCCAAAAAGAACTTTATCCCCAACTTTAACGTCCATTGGAATTAGTTTTCCATCCTCAGTTTTTGCTCCTCCGCCTACAGCAACAACTTTGCCTTCTTGAGGTTTTTCTTGAGCTGAGTCTGGAATAATTATGCCTCCAGAAGTTTTTTCGAGATTATTTAAAACTTCTATCAAAACTCTATCATGTAAAGGTTTAAACTTCATAAATTCTCCTATAAATATGTGAGGACATATAGATATACTGTGGGCTATTTTCAAGAAGGTTATTGCTTTAAAAAATCAAAGAATATATAGCTTTTTTCAGTAGTTTATTAACATGACTATAAATTTAACCAATTATGGCCTTAAAGAAATAGCAAATAGCTTTGATCTTTTTTATATAGATATATGGGGAGTTCTTCATAATGGCATAAAATTAAACCAAGATGCTGTTAACGTACTTTTTGAATTGGACAAACTTGGAAAAGAATATGTGTTACTTACGAATGCTCCAAGACCAAACTCAGATGTTATAAAATTTTTAGCAAAACTTGGTTTGGATAATGAAAAAAGTTCTAAAGTATATACATCTGGCCAAGGTTCTCTAAATTATTTAAATGATGAAAAAAAAGATTTAAAATTTTTTCATTTAGGTCCTCAAAGAGACTTTAACTTATTTGAAAATTTTAAATCCCTTAAGCAAAAAAATGCTGAAGATGCTGATTATATTATTTGCACAGGATTATTTGATGAATATGAAAATATACAATTTTATAAAAAATTTTTATCTCAGTTTACTGATAAAGAGATGGTTTGTACTAATCCAGATCTAATTGTTGATAGAGGGGATGAAACTGAATATTGCGCTGGTTCAGTTGCAAAAGCTTTCGAAGAAATAGGTGGAACAGTAAAATACTTTGGAAAGCCATATCCATTAGTATATGAAAAATCAGCTAACAATAAAGATAAGTCAGTTTTATGTATTGGAGATAATTTGAATACTGATATTAAAGGTGCCAATCTCCAGAGTTTTAAATCTTTATTTATTCATAATGGCATCCATAAAAAAGAAAAACAAAATCAACTAAATAAACTTTTTGAAAATTATCAAGTTGATGTAAATTATATGCAAGAAAAACTAAAATGGTAAAAAATGAAATTATTTAGTGGGTTTGATATTCCTCGAAATTATTATAATTCGATCATTCTAATTGGAAATTTTGATGGTGTTCATTTGGGACATCAAAAATTATTTAAAAAAGCAAGAGACTATAAAAAAAAATTTAAATGTAAAATTGGGGTAATTACATTCAATCCAATGCCCAAAATGTTCTTTAATAAAAATTTAAAGCATTTTAAATTAATGAATATATCTCAAAAAACAGATCAATTTAAAAAACAGAAAGTAGATTTTTTGATTAATCAAAAATTTTCTAAAAGGTTTTCAAAAATAAAAGCAAAATTTTTTATAAAAAATTATTTAGACAAAAAAATTAAAGCTAAAGTTTTATTCGTAAGTAATAACTTCAAGTTTGGCAATAAAAGAGAGGGAGATACTAGATTGTTAAAATCTTATGAAAAAATATGTAAGTATAAACTAATTATACCAACTCCAATGAAAAAAAATAATAAAATTATATCATCAACCGAAATTAGGAAACTTTTATCAAGTGGTAATTTAAATCAAGCTAATAAGTATTTAACTAGAAAATGGGAAATCCAAGGTAAAGTAGAAAAAGGAAGAAGAGTTGGGGGCAAGATAGGCTTTGCTACATGCAATATTGATATTGGCAATTATATTATTGCTAAACCGGGTGTATATTCTGTTAAAGTAAAAATAGAGTTAAGTAAAAAAAAAATAAATGGAATAGCAAATTTAGGTTTTAGACCTACCTTTAATCAAAAAAAAATATTATTAGAGGTAAATCTATTTAATTTTAACAGAAATTTATATAATAAAAAAATATCAGTAGAATTTATTAAGTTTATTAGAAGAGAAAAAAAGTTTAAAAGTATTAAGCAGCTGACAAACCAAATTAAAAAAGATATTAGAATTGCAAAAAATAGTTTGAAATAAACCATGAGTAAAGAAAACTTAAATCTCCCAAAAACAGCTTTTTCCATGAAGGCAAATCTTCCTCAGAAAGAACCAAATCTAATTAATTTTTGGGATAAAATTAATCTATATCAAAATTTAAGAGAGAAAAGCAAAGGCAAAGAGAAATTTATTTTACATGACGGTCCTCCTTACGCAAATGGAAACATACATATGGGGACTGCTTTAAATAAAATATTAAAGGATATAATAACAAAATTTCATCAAATGAATGATAAAGACTCAGTCTATGTTCCAGGTTGGGACTGCCACGGTTTACCTATAGAATGGAAAATAGAGGAACAATACAAAAAAAATAAAAAAAATAAAAATGAGGTACCAGTTGTTGAATTTAGAAAAGAATGTAGAGACTTTGCAAATAAATGGATAAAGGTTCACAAAGATCAGTTTAAAAGACTAGGAGTAATTGGCGACTGGGAAAACTATTATTCTACAATGAGTTTTGATGCTGAGGCACAGATAGTTAGAGAGCTAGGAAAATTTCTAAAAGAAGGAAGTCTTTATAAAGGTTACAAACCTGTTTTATGGTCAACTGTAGAAAAAACTGCGTTGTCTGACGCTGAAGTTGAATATATGGATCATACATCAGATACAATTTATGTATCTTTTTTAATTAATAAAACAGATGTAAAAGATTTAGAAGGTTGTCAAATAGTAATTTGGACAACAACACCGTGGACAATTCCTGCAAATAAAGCTTTAGCGTATAATGAAAGCTTAAAATATTTAATATTAGAAATAGAGGATGATAATGAGTTTAAACAAAGCAAATTTGTTGTTGCTAAAGAACTTTTAGAGTCTTTTACAAAAGAATGTAATATTGAAAAATATAAGATAATAAAAGAATTACCTGGTAAAACTTTTAAAGGAGTTATCTGCAAACATCCTTTTTTTGAAATTGGATATGATTATGAGGTGCCTATGCTAGAGGCAAGATTTGTTACTACAGAGCAAGGTACAGGTTTTGTTCATTGCGCACCAAGCCACGGCCCTGATGATTTTAATTTATGTATTAATAATGGAATTAAAGCACTAGAGACTGTCGATGATGACGGAAAATATACAAAACATATTCAACAATTTGAAGGAACTCATATTTTTAAAGCAAATCCCTTAGTAATTGAGAAGTTGAAAGAATCAAAAAGATTATTAGCAAATGGAAAATTAAAACATTCTTATCCACATTCTTGGAGATCAAAAGCTCCATTAGTACATAGAGCGACTCAACAATGGTTTATCTCAATGGAAAGTCATGGTTTAAGAAATTTAGCTTTGAAAGCACTTGATGATACTAAATTCTATCCAAGCAAGGGTAAAGAAAGAATAAAATCAATGATTGAAACTAGACCTGATTGGTGTGTTTCTAGACAAAGAGTTTGGGGTGTACCGCTTCCAATTTTTATTTCAAAAAAAGAAAATAAAGTTTTAGTAGATGATGAGGTATTCGAGAATATCGCTAAAATTTATGAGAAAGAAGGATCAGATTGTTGGTTTTCAGATGATTGTCAAAGATTTTTGGGAAAAAAATATAAAGCAGAAGACTATGTTCAATCCAAGGATATAGTAGAGGTTTGGTTTGATAGTGGGTCAACACATTCTTTTGTTTTAGAAAAAAGGGATGATCTTAAATGGCCTGCATCAATGTATTTAGAGGGATCTGATCAACACAGAGGTTGGTTTCATTCATCTCTATTAGAGTCTTGTGGAACTAGAGGAAAAGCACCATTTGAGTCAATTTTATCCCACGGATTTGTAGTTGATGGAAAAGGTCTTAAAATGTCAAAATCATTAGGAAATGTAATAGCTCCAGATGAAATTTTAAAAAAATATGGCGCAGATATTTTGAGAGTTTGGGTTGCTGCTTCAAATTATGCTGAGGATTTAAGAATTGATTATTCAATACTAGAACAGCATGCTGAGTCTTATAGAAAAATAAGAAATACATTTAGATATATACTGGGAAATATTAATGATAAATTTTCTGAACAAGATTTTTCAAAAATTGAAATAAATAAACTTCCAGAATTAGAGCAATACATGCTACACAAAATATCTGATTTGAATGAAAATTTTCATAAAAATTTTGATAATTATAATTTTCATAATTTATATAAAGAATTATTAAATTTTTGCACAGTAGATCTATCAGCATTTTATTTTGATATAAGAAAAGATGCTCTCTATTGTGATGATATAAATTCAGAAAAAAGAAAAGGCTGTATTAAAATATTAAATATACTTTTGGATTGTTTGCTCAAATGGTTTGCTCCAATACTCTCTTTTACAACTGAGGAAATTTATTCACTTATAAATAAAAATAACAAAGATAGCATTCATCTTAAAAAATTTATTAAAACACCTGAAAATTGGCAAAACAAAAAATTAAATGAAAAGTGGGAAAAATTAAAAAGAATTAGAGATATTGCGAATATCAGCATTGAGAGCAAAAGAGCAGAAAAATTAATTGGATCAAGCCTAGAGTCAAATATTAAAATTAAGCTTGATAAAGATTTATATAATATTGCTAAAGATTTTGATTTTGCTGAACTTTGTATTACCTCTGCAGCAGAAGTTACATTTGATAATGCTGGTGAAGAAATAATTGTAGAAACTTCAAAAGCAGAAGGAAATAAATGTAATGTATGTTGGAAAATAAGCAAAAGCAAATGTGAAAGGCACGGCTGATATAAAATTAATCATATGTTAAAAAAAAAATATATTTTAAATTTTTTAATAATTTTTTTTATTTTTTTTTTAGATAGAATTTCCAAAATTTATATTCTTAATTTGGCTGAGAATGAAGGTGTAGTAGATATTACAGTGAATTCATTTTTAAACATAATATTAGTTTGGAATTCTGGAATTGGATTTGGATTATTACAGTTTGATGAAAATCTAATATATAATTTAATAACCTTATTAATTATTATAATAAATTTTATCATTATTTATTTAATATTAAATTCAACTCGATTACATCAAATTTTATTTTGTATGATTCTAGGAGGATCTTTAGGAAATTTATATGATAGAATTTCATATTCTGCAGTGCCTGATTTTATTGATTTAAATTATAGCGGTTATCACTGGTTTGTTTTTAATGTTGCTGATATATTTATTTCTATTGGAATATTTACTTTAATATTTTTAGAATTATTTATAAAAAAGAATAATGAAAAATAAATTTATTTTACTATTAACCTTATTTTATTTAGTTTCTTCTTGCTCTGGAAATCTAAATAGATCTGAAAATTCAGATGAATTTTTAATTGAGAAAAAAAATCCACTTGTAATGCCACCAGACATTAATGATCTTCCAAAACCAAAAAAATCTACGGATCCAATAAATGAAAGTTCAGAAATTAATCTAAAAAAAGTACTCAAAACTAATGAAGTAAAAGAAAATGATACTAATTCATCATCAAGTGGTACTCTTTCAGAGTCTATTATTAAAAAAATCGAAGATTAATGAAATTGAAATTTTTTTTTAATAACTTCGATTTAAAATCTAAAAGTAAAGAAAAAAAAAAATTATTAAATATCTTAAAAAATATAAAAGAAACAAATAAGCCCAGTTTTTTAGAAAGTTTTAACCATCTTTATAAATATTCTTTTGATAAAAATTTATTAAAGAAATATAGAAAATTTCAAAATATAAATATATTTGGAATGGGAGGCTCATCTTTAGGGTCAAAAGCTATTTATAACTTTTTAGAGGCTAAAATTAAAAAAAAGGTAAGATTTTATGAGAATCTAAATTTAAAAAAGGAAGTAAATAAAAAATCTTTAAATATAATTATTTCAAAATCAGGAAATACACTTGAAACAGTAGTTAATTTTAATAATAAATTTAATAAAAATAACAAAAATATTTTTATTTCAGAAAATAAAAATAACTATCTTAGAAAATTAGCTGATAAGCTTAAATCAGATGTGGTTGATCATAAAAATTTTATTGGTGGCAGATTTTCAGTTATGTCAGAGGTGGGAATGCTGCCGGCTAAACTTTTTGGGTTGAATGAAAAAAAGTTTAAAAAATATAACAAGTTAATAATTAACAATAATTTTATTAGTAGATTAATTGAAAATGTATCCGGCGTTTATCAAAACTTGAAAAATAAAAAATGCAACTCTGTAATTTTAAATTATGATACAAATTCAGAGGATTTGTTTAAGTGGTATCAACAACTCGTATCTGAAAGTTTGGGTAAAAACTCTAAAGGTATTATGCCGATAATTTCATCTATGCCAAAAGATAACCATAGTTTGCTTCAATTATATCTAAGTGGATTTAATTCAAATTTTTATACTTTTTTTATTACCAAAGAAAAAAAAGATAAAAAATTAAAATCTGATTTATTGTTTGATAATTTTTCTATTTTAAAAAAAAAAACAACTTTCGATATTTTAAATTCGCAAAGAAAAGCAACGGAAAATATTTTTAAGAAAAAAAAAATACCTTTTAGATCTTTTTATATTCAAAATAGAGATGAAGAAACACTTGGAGAGTTATTTTGCTTTTTTACACTGGAGGTAATTTTATTATCTCATCTTTTGAAAGTAAATCCGCTCGACCAGCCAGAAGTAGAGTTAATAAAACAAGAAACTTTTAAAATCCTTAACGATTGAAATACCCAAAAAATATTTTTGAAGAGCCGTATAGCTCTTCTCTTTTAATTACAAAATTTTTATTTAATTTCTCAATTGTATTTTTTTTTCTATGTAAAATAACAAGTGACTTTGAGTGAATTATTTTAGAGTTTACTATACTCTCTATAAGCAAATTTACATTGTTATCTTTAAACGGTGGGTCAATAAATAATAAATCAAACTCAAGGGTTAAGCTTTTAAAAATATTTTCATTATAAATATTTTCATTAATTATTGTTGCTTCTTTATGAAATGATAAATTTTCTATGTTTTTCTCTAAGAGACTTATTGAAGGTGTGTAATTTTCTAAAAATACCACCTTTTTTGATCCCCTTGATATTGCCTCAAGACCAAATGATCCCACTCCTGAAAATAAGTCTAATATTACAGCATCTTTTAAATTTTTTTTTAATAAATTTGAATGAGTTAAAATGTTAAAAATAGATTCTCTCACCATGTCCTTAAGAGGCCTCGTTTTTTGATCTACAGGATGAAGTATTTTTTTACCCTTTGCTGAGCCAGAAATGATTCTCATTATTTATCAATAACTTTATAGCCTATGTCTTTTCTATAGTGTCCATTCTCCCAATTAAGTTTTTTTATTAAATCTAAACTCTTATTTCTTGCTGACTTAAATGATTCACTTAAGGAAACAAAGTTTACAACTCTACCACCTGTCGAATAAAATTCATTATTAAGT
>QCGH01000024.1 GCA_003280005.1 Pelagibacteraceae bacterium AG-365-D07
ATTTAAAGTCTGTAAAAGAATTGTTGGTATACTCATATAAAGTTGCTGGAACTGTTGGTTTAATGATGGCTAAAATACTCAATGTGAATGATACAAGATCTTTGAAAGGTGCTATAGACCTTGGCATAGCAATGCAATTAACAAATATAGCAAGAGACGTGATTGAAGATAAAAAAATGAGTAGACAATATATTAAACCTGATTTTGAAAATATTGAAGCAACATTAAAGCTTGCAGATATGTTTTATGAAAGTTCTTTTAGTTCAATTAAAAAAATTCCATTTAAATATAGATTTTCAATAATTGTGGCTAGAAGAGTATATAGGCAGATTGGAAGAAAGATTTTAAGTAAACGTAATTTTGAAAATTATGAAAAATCTGGAAAAATATATGTAAATAATTTTGGCAAAATGTACCAAACCATTCTATCTGTATTTGATTTAATATTACTTTTTTTAAAAGGTACAGAACCTCATCAAAGAATGAGGGAACATGAGATAATAAGCGAGGATTTAAAACTTGATGAAAGAATTTGATTACGTCATTTTAGGAGGTGGTTGTGCAGGTCTCTCTTTGGCCTATGAACTTGATATTAATAACAAAATAAAAAATAAATCATTGGCCATTGTTGAAATTAGGGAAGAATATAAGAGGGATAAGACATGGTCATTTTGGAAAGTTACTGATCATAATTTTGATGATTGTGTAATTAAAAGTTGGAAAAATTTTTCTATTAATTCAAAATCTGAATCTCTTGAAGTTATAAATAAAGAATACCCTTATCAGACAATAGATAGTGGTTTATTTTATAAAAAAATCTTAGATAAACTAAAACAAAATAAAAATATTGAATTTTTTAAAAATACGGATCAATTAAATTTAGATAATTCAATTATATTTAATAGTATTCCTGGTGTAGAAAATAATAAAGAAAATCTCTGGCAACATTTTAAAGGTGTAGAAATCGAAACTACTAAAAATATTTTTGATAATGAAATTTTTAACTTAATGGATTTTGATTGTGATCAAAGAGACAATGTGCATTTTTTTTATACTTTACCATTTGCAAAAAATAAGGCTTTAATTGAAACTACGTGGTTATCTAAAATGGATGATAAATCACTAAAAGATTATGATGAACAATTAAAAAAATATATAAATGAAACTCTTAAAATAAAAAATTATAAGATTAATTATCAAGAGGAAGGTTCTATTCCTCTTTTTTATCCACCAAACAAAGCTGAGAAAAATAAAATTAATATTGGATCAGCGGGAGGTATGACGCGTCTAAGCACTGGCTATACTTTTCTAAATATTCAAGATCATTGTAAATATATAAATAAGAATATTGAAAAGATTCAAAATTTAAAACCCTACCACATTGGAAAAAAATACCAATTTCTTGATAATATATTTTTAAATGTTTTAAAAAAACATCCAGAAAAAATGCCAAATATATTCTTAAATATGTTTAAAGTACCATCTAAAACAGTTATTAAATTTTTATCAAATAAAAGTAATTTTATTGAAGACTTTGTTATAGTTTTAAAAATGCCAAAATGGATTTTTGTTAAAAATATTTTTTAAATTTATATGAATAAAATTAATTTCTATCATTCACTTATTTTCTTTAATATGTGTATATTTTTATCTGCTTTTGAATATTTAAGGGAAAACAATTTACTTATTTTATCTTTATTCTTAATATTAAGCTTAGGTATATCTCATGGAGCATTGGATCATGTTAAAGGAAAAAAATTGTTAAGAATACTTAACTATAAATCAATTATAGTATTTTATATTTTTTATATTTTGATTGGCTTTATTATAATCTTATTATGGCTACTGTTTCCCAAAATTCTATTATTTGTTTTTTTGATAGTTGCTTCTTTTCATTTTGGAAAGGAAGACTCTGAATTTATTAAATACAAAACAAATCAAGATTTAATCTATTTTTTTAAAGGCTCTCTTGTAGTTACAGCTCCATTGTTATTTCATAAAAATGAAACTTTAGAAATTTTTGCCAATTTAAACTTTGATATTTCGCAAAACCTACTGATTTCAAATGAGTTTTTGTATTTGTTTATATTAATTAGTTTTTTTTCAAATATTTTGATCTCTTTTAATAAACAAATTGATATTAAATCACTTTTAATAATGGATTTTATATCTATCTTGCTACTAAACTATTTTTTAAGTCCAATATTGGCATTTACAGTTTACTTCTGTTTCTTACATTCTATTAGACATTCGTTTAAACTTTCAAATGAACTAAATAGAATTAATTTTATAAAAGGATTTAAAGAATTTATAATAAAAGCAATGCCTTTGACAATTTTAACAGGTATTTTATTCTTAATGTCTTTGTTGTATTTAAAGAATTATTATCTTTTAGATAGCGCTATATCAAAAGTGATATTTATTGGTTTGGCGTCTCTAACCTTTCCACATATATTACTAGAATATTTAATTGAGAAAAATGAACAGACATAAAATAAAAATATTATTAGCTGCACCAAGAGGATTTTGTGCTGGAGTAGATAGAGCTATTGAAATTGTTAAAAAAAGTATAGATAAATTTGGTGCACCAGTTTATGTAAGACACGAAATAGTTCATAATAAACATGTGGTTGAAAGTTTAAAAAAAATTGGAGCTATATTTGTTGAAGAGTTAAGTGAGATTCGGGATAAAACAAGGCCAGTAATATTTTCCGCACACGGGGTTCCAAAATCTGTACCTGTAGAAGCAGAAGATTTGAAAATGACTTATATTGATGCCACTTGTCCATTGGTATCAAAGGTCCATAGAGAAGCTGAGAACTTGCATAAAGCAGGCAATCATATTTTATTAATTGGTCACAAAAATCATCCGGAAGTTATTGGAACAATAGGTCAACTACCTAAAGGGTCGATTGACTTAATTGAATCTATTGAGGATGTTAAAAACTATAATAATAAAAAAAAAAATATAGCCTATGTTACTCAAACAACTTTATCGGTCGACGATACAAGAGAAATTATAGAAAAATTAAGAACTAAATTTCCTGAAATTAAAGAACCAAAAAAAGAGGACATTTGTTACGCAACAACAAATAGGCAAAGCGCTGTTAAAAATATTGCAAAACTATGTGAAATGTTTTTTGTTATAGGTAGTAGAAATTCATCAAACTCTGTAAGACTGGTGGAGGTAGCAAAAAACTCTGGCTGTAAAAAATCTTCATTAATACATTCGGAGAGTACTACACCTTTTGAGGAAATCGATAAATGTAATACCATAGGTATATCATCAGGAGCATCTGCTCCTGAGATTTTGGTTAATAATTTCATAAATAATCTTAAAGAAAAATATGAAGTTGAAATTGAGGAAGTTGAAATTATAAAAGAAAATATAATTTTTAAAATTCCAAAGAAATTAAACTAATGGCCGTTTATACGAAAATTAATCAAACTGAAATACAAATAATTGAGAATAAATTTAATATAGGAAAAATTTTAGGTTTTTCAGGTATTAAAAAAGGTATTGAAAATACAAATTACCTTATCAAAACTAAAAGAGGAAAATATATTTTAACTATTTTTGAAAAGAGAGTTAATGGAAGGGATTTACCTTTTTTTATGAGGTTAATGTATGGACTTTCAAAATTAAAGATTAAATGTCCAGAGCCAGTTAGATCTATAAATGGAAAATACCTTATAAAACTAAAAAATAAAAATGCATGCATTGTTAGCTTTCTTAATGGAAAAGATAAAAAAACTTTATCGCCAAAAGATTGCTACATTGTGGGTAAAAATATTGCTAAATTACATAACGCATCAAAAAAACTTAGGCTTTATAGAAAGAATGCTTTAGCAGTACCAGAATTAAATAAATTACTTTTTAGTATAAATAAAAGAATAGATAAAGTTCAAAACAATATTTTAAGTAACATGAAAAATGAATATAATTTTTTAAGAAAATCTTGGCCAAAAAACCTAAATTCTGGAATTATCCACTGTGATTTATTTATTGACAATATTTTTTTCTACAAAAAAAAATATTACGGATTTATAGATTTTTATTTTTCAGCAAATGACTTTTTGGCTTATGAAATTTCGATTTGTATTAATGCTTTATGTTTTAATAAAAAAGGAAGAAAATATTTCTTAAACAAAAGTAAATCTACAAATTTGATTAAAGGGTATGAAAGTATTCGGAAGCTAAATAATAACGAGAAGAAACATTTTAATATACTTTGTAGAGGTTCGGCGCTTAGATATTTGCTAACAAGAGCATACGATTATTTGAATACTCCAAAGGATGCGTATATCAAAATTAAAGATCCAAGAGAGTATATTCAAAAATTAAAGTATCACCAGAATATCAATTCATTTGAGGATTACTTAAAATAATGATTAAAATATACACTGATGGTTCATGTATAGGAAATCCAGGTAAAGGTGGTTGGGCAGCAATAATATTAAATGGTGGAAAAAAAACTGAATTAAAAGGAAGTAAAAAAGATACAACTAATAACCAAATGGAGTTATTGGCACCTATTAAAGCTTTAAAAAAAATTCCCAAAGGTAGTAAAGTTCAAATTTTTACAGATTCCAAATATGTTAAATCAGGAATAACAGAGTGGATTCACAGTTGGAAAAAAAATGGATGGAAAACTGCTAGTAAACAAAAAGTCAAAAATAAAGATTTATGGGTAGAACTAGATATACTCGCAAATGAATTTGATATTAAATGGAGTTGGGTAAAAGCACACTCCACTGATAAATTGAATAATGAGGTAGATTTAATTGCTAGAGAAGCAGCAAACTTATAAGTGGGCACCTGGCAACAGAACGCCCCTACTCATTTGTTAGTTTAGTTTGCAGTATCAACGTTATTTAAAAAATACAACCAAGGGATTCGGCCTGTATTCGGAATTTTATTTATCCTTCTCTACGAGCTCCATAACTTTTTCTCGAGTTTTTCCAATTGCTAAAGCATCATACCATACAACCATATTTTCTGTAATTTCTCCTAACTCTGCTTTAACTTCTTTTCTAAGAGCTATTTTGTTTTGTTCAACAACTGGTCCTATCTTTAGATAACAATTTACTTTAGGTTTTTTCTTTCCAACACCTGAGTAAAGTGGTCCCTCAAATCTATAAGCTGGTGTTTCTGATCCATCGATAAAAACTTCTATCAAGCCATTTTCATCAGCTTTATTTACAAAATGCACTAAGATACTTGTCCATTCTGTTGCACCAAGATTTTTATTAATTTTCCCTTTAAAATTTTTTAATTTTGCCCAAACATCATCTGAAACATATCGTTGTAAGTTTGTGCTATAAAACATTGGTTGTTGAAGATTGATCCACAAAAAGTCAGCTCTAAAATCTAAAAAAAACATTGGGAAGCCTTCATCATCTCCGGGCATTGATGCATAGCATTGACTGATATGTTTTTTCCTATATTGATCAAAATAATTTTGCATCGGTCTTACAGCATAATGAATCCATCTCTCTACACCCTTTCCAAAAGATCCTGAATGTTTAACTTCAGTTCTTGTTACACCCATAGAATGTTCACAATCGTTATGAGCGTATTCTCCTTTTCTTATTGTACAATTAGAGTAATCAACAACTGTTTGATAAAATTCTTTTCCTTTATAGGCTGACTCTGGCGCACCTGTAACTAAACTCATCTCGCCTTTGCCAAGATATCCAAGAGATTTTTTCATCGACATTCCTTGTATCTTCATCATCATTGGTTTTATTTTTGCATTAGGATTTTTTGTAAATTCTTTAGCTATTTTTTCATATCTAGCTTTTGTTTGTTCTGCTCCATAAGTAGTGACACTTAACAATAAACCTAGAACCACGATCCCTAAAAGCTTTTTCATTTAATGATTTTTGTATGCATCCGGATAGTTGGTTAAATGTTCATCTGAAATTGGTATCATTACAGCACTTTCTATAACAGCTCCTGCTTCCTTTCTTTTCTCAGTAAGTTCCTTATCATCTCTAAAAGCTTGGAGTGCTTCCATGTTTGGAAATTGCATTACTGTATGAAGTTTTGTCGGGTCATCTTTTTGTGTGCCTGCAAAAATAAACTTTATTCCATGTTCTTTTAATTTTCCATCCTGAGCATAAACCATCTCTTTCCAAGTTTTAAATCCTTTAGTAATTGTAATTTCACCTTTAACTAATATTCCCATATGAATCTCCTTATTAATATTTTAAAAGCTTTTTCATGATCCAAGGTTATCAAATCCTACAGTATATTCCGAACGTTATTTTGTTCGGAATCTATTCGGAATTATTCAATAATTTACGTAATTTGATTATTGCTGATTGTTGCAATATAAGGATTATTGAAACAAAGTTAAGGGCACCTGGCAACAGAACGCCCCTAAAGAAAGGAGAAAAAAATGGAAAAAGAAATGCTTGCAATAGCAAGAATTAAATCTGGTGAAGGAAAATTTGAAAAGTTTATGGGATTTATGCAGTCAGATGAGGGAATGGCAGTAAGAAAAACAATTGCCCATGTTGAAAAAACAGTTCCTGGAATGGCACCAGATAAAAGCTATGTTATGTTTAAAGTTTCAGTTCATAATGAAGAAGAAATGAAGAAATTTGCTTCGGGCAACAATCCGATAGCAAAACCTATTTTTGATGAATGTATCGAAGTAGTTCAAATGTATGAATTGAGTCCGGTAAAGCTTTAAATTTGAAATATTAAATTAAAGGATCTCTAAAATGCTTTCTGCTGAGGTCAGGCCGCATTGTTTAGTTTCTTTTTCAACTTGAATTTTTAGAACTTCTAAATTTTCAATGACCATTGCATAACGATTTGATCTAATACCCATTCCTTTTGAATTTCTATCAACTTCTGCGCCAATTGCTTTTGTGAATAATAAATATGGATCGGATAA
>QCGH01000025.1 GCA_003280005.1 Pelagibacteraceae bacterium AG-365-D07
ATATACACAAGCATCCGCTATATCATCAACATAAATGATCTCTCTTTTGGGTGATCCATCACCCCAAATCTTAATTTTATTTTTATTTTTCTTTTTTAAATCATAAATTTTTTTTAGAAGAGAGGGTATGAAATGAGAATTTAGAGTATGATAATTATCATTAGGCCCAAAAGTATTTGTTGGCATCAAACATTTATAATTTGTCTTATATTGAGTATTGTAACTTTCGCACATTTTTATTCCTGAAATTTTCGCAATTGCATAAGCATCATTTGTTTCTTCAAGTTTCCCTGTTAAAAGATACTTTTCTTTGATTGGTTGTTTGCTAAATTTTGGATAAATGCAACTTGATCCCAAAAAAATTAAATTTTTTATGTTTGCTTTATAGGCTCCGTGAATAATATTATTTTGAATTGCTAAATTTTCATAAATAAAATCTGCTTTAAATTCATTATTAGAATAGATTCCTCCAACTTTTGCAGCAGCAAGAAAGATAAATTTAGGTTTAGTTTTTTTTAAAAATTTAAAAACTTCTTTTTGGTTTATTAAATTAAGCTTTTTTTTTTCTATTGTAAGTATATTTTTATATCCTTTGGATTTAAGTTTTCTTACGATCGCACTGCCTATTAATCCTTTATGACCAGCAACAAAAACTTTATCTGTATTTTTTATCATTTTTTAATGAATTTAATTCTTCATTAACCATTTCTTTAATCATTGATTTCAAATTATATGAAATTTTCCATTTTAACTCTTTTTTTGCTTTTGAAGAATTGCCGAGCAATGTATCAACTTCGAGTGGTCTATAATAGTTTTTATCTATAGCAACAATTTTTGACTTAGAATTTTTAATATAACAAGATGTATTCATTCCTTTTCCAGTCCAGAGAAAATCGATACTTAATTCATTTAAGACCATGTTAACAAACTTTTTGACTGTTATTTGCTTTCCGGTTGCTATGACATAATCTTTAGGCTTTTTTTGTTGCAACATTTTCCACATTGCAACTACATAATCTTTGGCATGCCCCCAATCTCTTTTTGCTTCCAAATTTCCTAAATATAAAGTTTTTTGTAAATTAAGTTTTATTTTACACAGACCATTTACAATTTTTTTTGTTACGAAAGTTCCACCTCTTCTTGGGCTCTCATGATTAAATAAAATTCCGTTACAAGCAAATATATTATAAGCTTCTCTATAATTAACTGTTATCCAATGCGCATATACTTTTGCAACTCCATATGGACTTCTTGGGTAAAAAGGAGTTTTCTCAGTTTGTGGAACTTGCATTACCTTACCGTACATTTCAGATGTACCTGCTTGGTAAAATTTTGTTTTCTTTTCGAGACCGTGGAACCTTATTGCCTCTAAAATTCTTAAAGCTCCTATAGCATCGGCATTTGCAGTGTACTCAGGAACTTCAAAGGATACTGCTACATGTGACTGTGCTGCTAGATTATAAATTTCATGAGGTAAAGTTTTTTTTATTAAAGAAGAAACAGATATTGAGTCTGTGACATCTCCATAATGTAAAATTAATTTTCTATTTTTAATATGAGGATCTTGATATAAATGATTTAATCTAGATGTATTAAACGATGAAGATCTTCTGATTACCCCATGCACTATATATTTTTTCTTTAATAAAAGCTCAGCAAGATAGGATCCATCTTGACCAGTAATACCAAAAATAATAGCTTTTTTCATACTCTCTATAAATAAATTTTGTTTAGACGTTTCTTTTATATTAAATTTTTTTTATTTCAATTTAATTTGAAAATTACTAAGTAGTTCAAAAAATTTATATAAGCTAACTTCTTCTTTAAACCTATACAATCTGTTATAGCCATAAATAGTTTTTTTTTTACAAATTTTTTTATTTTTTGATAAATAAATTATTTTTTTAACTAGATCTTGAGTATGTCCAGTTTTAAATAACAATCCTCCTTTACCATAGTCAAGTATTTCTTTTGGTCCTGTTGGACAATTACTGCAAATTACTAATTTTTTTAAAGTAAGCGCTTCTAATAATACATTTGGTAGTCCTTCGAATTTAGAGGATAAAACTAATGCATCAGATTTTTTTAAATAAGGAAATGGATTTTTTTTGAAAGGAATAATATTGATAATTTTCAACAATTTTTTTTTTTTAATGTAGGTCTGCATTTCTTCTAATTTTTGTCCATTTCCAATAAATAAAACTTTTAATTTAACTTTATTTTTCAAAAAATTAATTGCTTTAAGAAAACAATGATGATCTTTTTGATCTGATAGTCTTGCAATACAAATGAGATTCAAAGTTTCTTTACTAAAAAATTTAAATCTTATTTTTTGATTTGATTTTTTTATAATTTCCTGTTTGTTTAATGGATTATAAATACAAATTGATTTTAGATTAAATTTTTTTTTAAACTCTTTTTTAAATTCTGTACTATTTACAATTATTTTGTCTGCTAAACCGTAAAATTTTTTGTAAAAAAAAACTTTTAAAAAACTTTTTGACCAACCCGAAGGTGATGTATTAGATCTAATAATTACTTTTGTAAAAAACAACTTACACAATAATGTGCAATAAATATTTCCTTGGAAACAAAAAACTACATTGTTTCTTTTGAACATAATTTCTTTGAGAAGAAGGAATAAACAAATAAAAAATTTTTTTCTTCTACCTAGATTATCATAAAAACCACTTTTTAGTGAAATTAGATTTATATTTGGGTCAAGTTTAGATTTAATCTTATTTGAAATTGAAATTATGCTTATATCTGCAAATTTTTTAGCCAAATAATTGCTAATCAAAAAAAAGTTTTTTTCTACGCCCCCATCTTCTACTGATGGCATGAAAATTATTAATTTATTTTTTTTCATGATTTATATATCTTTGTAATATATAAATCCAAAATTTATGAAAAAAAATATTAAATTAGTTTCTATATTAATAATTAATTACAATAACGCTAAATATCTGGAAAGGGCAATTAAATCTTGTCTTAATCAGACATATAAAAATATAGAAATACTAATTTTTGACGATAAGTCTGAGGATAATTCAAGAGAAAAAATCTTAAAATATAAACTGAAAAAAAATATTAAATATTATTTTAACAAAAAAAGTAAAAAAAACATTCCTGCTTTGGATGCCTTCAATGGTTATGATCATCTTTTTAAAAAATCTAAAGGAAAAATTATATCATTACTTGACAGTGATGATTTTTTTAAAAAGGATAAGATTGCTAGAATTGTAAAATTATTTGATTTTAAAAAAGATTTACTATTTGTCCAAAATTTACCTATTGAGATCAATAAACATTATTCAAAAAAGAAAAAAAATAAAAATCATTTTATTAGTTATTGGCCTTATCTTGCTCCTGAAAGTTGTATTTCATTTAAAAGAGAATTTTATAAAGAATTTACAAAAGTAAATTTTAAATACAAAAATATTTTTCAGAATGTTTGGCTTGGTTTTAGATTGGGTGTTTTTTCTTACTTTGTAAAAAAAAATTTTTATTGTTTAAATGAACATTTGACTTTTTATGAAGCTCTAGGACAATCTGGATTATATAAAAAATTCAATTCTCTATGGTTTTATAGGAGACTTCAGTCATTTAATTATATTTATAATATATAAAAAAAAAATATTATTCATAAATTGAATATAGATTATATACTCACCTTAATTTTGTCATTTATAACAAATATTTTTAATAACAAAAAAAATGCCTAAAAAAATTAAATTTAATGAACCGATGGTTTTTAATGATTCAAAAAATTATCTATTAAAAGTAGTTAATAATAAAGTCTTTGCTGATGGCGAATTTCAGTCTAGATCGGAAAAAAAAATAAAAAAATTAATTAATTGTGAGTCAGTCAATTTAACGCAAAGCTGTAGCAGCGCTTTAGAAGTTTCTATGATTTTATCAAATATAAAAAAAGGTGATGAGGTAATATTGCCTTCATACACTTTTACATCTACCGCTAATTGTGTTCTTTTGAGAAATGCAAAGCCTGTGTTTGCTGACATTAATGTCAACGATGTAAATTTAGATATTAAATCAGTAGAAAAAAAAATTACAAAAAGAACCAAGGCAATAATTGTGGTACACTATGGTGGCGTATCTTGTGACATGGATAAATTCCTCAAATTAAAAAAAAAATATAATTTAATACTAATTGAAGATGCTGCTCATGCATTTCTTGGAAAATATAAAAATAAATATTTAGGAACTATTGGCGATTTTGGAGCTTTTAGTTTTCATGAGTCAAAAAATATTGTGGGTGGTCAGTGTGGAGCTCTTGTAATAAATAATAAAAAATTTATCAAAAGAGCCGATGTAGTTTTAGACAAAGGTACAAACCGTAGATCTCTTGGAAAAAAAAATTATTATTCTTGGCAAGATATTGGATCTGAATATAGATCTCCCGAATTAAGTGCCGCTCTTGTATATAGTCAACTTAATAATATTAAAAAAATTCAAAATCTTAGAAAAAAAATTTGGATAAATTATTTTAGAGATTTAAAAAAATTAGAGGGAAAAATTTTCTATATACCTTATATAAGGAATAAAGATAAAACAAACGCATATCATACCTTTCCAGTAATTTTTAATAATATTAAAATCAGAGATAAATTTATTAAATTCATGAGACAAAATAAAATTTTATGTTATTTTCATTATTACCCTCTTCATATGTCTAATTATGGAAGAAAAATATCTAAAACGAAATTAAAAAATACTGAGAAAGTATATAAAGGACTTGTAAGGTTACCCATTTATCCAAGTTTAAGTCAATTGCAAGTAATGTCTATTATTCAGAAATTTCAATCTTTTATAAAAAAAAATAGCTACCTATAAAATTTTTTTTCAATCAATTTGTAGGTTAAAATAGAGAATAAAATTGTTAAAATATATAAAATTATAGCAAGTATAGAAGAATAAAATATATCGATATCTAATTTTTTTATACCTGTATTTGGATCAACATATGTGCCTACATTAAAAATAATCTGTAATATTTGAGTTACAGACCAAAAAATAAAAACATGCGATAAATAAATTGAATAACTTATTTTACCTAAAAATACAAAAAAGTTGTTGCATATAATTTTTCCAAGTAATGTCTTTTTATCTAAATTAGATGAAAACAATATAAGTATACCAAAAAAAAATGGTCTTAAATATCTTTCTTTACCTTCAAAATCAAAAATAGAAAATAAAACTAATAAAATTGATAATATTACAAGTGTGTTTGTAAAATTTTTATAAAAATCAAATTTCTTTATTTTAAAATATAATTCACAAAAAATAGAACCTATCAAAAAACAATAAATACAATCAATAAAGGAAAAATATGTAGTTTGAGGTCCAAATTCTGGTCCATAGAATTGTCTAAAAATCAGTATAACAATTAAAATAATTAAAAAAAATATAACTTTAATTCTATAAAAAACCATTAAACCAAATAGTATATAAGTGTAAAATTCTGCAGAAATTGACCAGCTTGGACCATTAAATGTATTTTGATCTAAAAATGTCTGCAATAATAGTAAATTACTTACAAATGCGTAAAAATTATTTTTTTCAAAGGGTTCAGTAGCTGAAGAAATGCCGAAATTTAATTCAGCAAAATATCGCAATATCTCTATTGACAAAAAAATAATTAAAAAAAATAGATGAAGTGGGAATAGTCTTAAAAACCTCTTTTTAATAAATTTTTTTAATTCAAAAAAATTTAAAAATTGATCATGATAATTATAATAAATAACAAAACCACTTAACGTAAAAAAAAAATGTACGAATGTACCTCTCGCTAATGCATGATCTACGATAGGAGTATCTAACTCAAAATGCAATGCAGCAATCATCAAAGCAGCGAAGGCCCTATACGTCTCTAGTGCTTCAAGTTTGTTTTTCATTTAATTTAAAAGATGCTTAAAATTGCTTATAGCAAGAAAAAATGAAAAATATATATATAAAATAATAATAGAGTTTTTTTCTATAATTTTTCTTAAATTTAAATTTACAATAATTAAAGTAAAAAATAAAATTATCAAGATTGGATCGTAATATTTATGATAAATAGTCGTTTGTGGATTTCCTAAAAAAATAATTATTAAAAGTAAAATATTTTTAAAATCATTAAAAAATATACAAATTATGAAATAAATTGAAATTATAGAAATCAAATAAAAAATAATATTGTTATTAAGAATTAAATGTGAAAAATGAAAAAAAATTCCCCCACCTGTAAAATCTATTTTATAATCAAAAAAATTTATTGATATAATTGATATAATTAAGGAAATTGTAAATTTTATTATAAAATTTCCTCGTAAATCAAGATTTAATGAATTTATTAAAATAAATGGGAAAAGATAAAAGAATAGTATAGTGGGTATAATTAATAATTGGTTAAAAAAATTAACAAATAATTTATCCTCACCTGGTAAACTTACAGTGGCTTTTGCGAAGAAAAAGTTAATATCAAGAATAAAAACATAATAAATTGCAGGTAAGGATAGAATTACGTTGATGATTAATATTTTAAAAAAATAATTTGAAGTAAAACCATATTTTCTAAAATAATAATAAATAAAAAAAGTAGAGAACAAAGAAAAATTTGGACTTATATATGCAGAAAATGCGTAAAAAATTATATTATATAATGCATGTTTAAATTTATTATTATCAACAAACTTTAAAAAGTGAAAAATTGAAATAGTAAATAGAGTTACACCTAGAATTCTGCTATCTGGCCATATAATAAGCGTCCTAAATGTTGGAGATAAAAAAATTAATATTGAAAGTAAA
>QCGH01000026.1 GCA_003280005.1 Pelagibacteraceae bacterium AG-365-D07
TTTCTAAAATTTTTTTTCTATTTTTGTAACTTATTGTTGGTTTCTTTTTTTTATAGGAAGCAATTCCAATATCGGTCATCAAACCTACCATTGTATTTCCAAATTTTTTTGATTTTTTTAAAATATTAATATGTCCATGATGTACAAAATCAACACACATTGGGACAAAAACAAGCGGTCTTTTTAAATTTAAGAAATTTTTTTTTTTATTCACTATTATATAAAATTTAAAGCTCTTAATATCACAAAATTTATATATTTTAAACTTTAAGTGGTGGGCCGTGTTGGTTACGCTCCAACTACCCCTGCAATGTCAATGCAGTACTCTACTATTGAGCTAACGGCCCAAAAAATGATTAACTTTCCAAAAAACTTTTTAACTGTTTGGATCTGCTGGGATGTTTTAATTTTCTTAACGCTTTTGCTTCTATCTGTCTAATTCTCTCTCTTGTAACTGAAAATTGAAGACCAACCTCTTCTAATGTATGATCTGTATTCATACCTACGCCAAAACGCATTCTTAAAACCCTTTCTTCTCTTGGTGTTAAAGTAGATAAAATTTTAGTTGTTGCCTCACTCAAATTTGACTTAACAGCTTGGTCCATTGGATCTAATGCTTTTGTATCTTCAATAAAATCTCCTAGACTACTATCTTCTTCATCTCCAACCGGTTTTTCCAATGAAACTGGTTCTTTAGAAATTTTTAAAACCTTTCTAACTTTTTCAAGTGGCATTCTTAATTTTTTTGCCAGCTCTTCTGGAGTAGCTTCTCTTCCAAACTCGCTTAATATTAGTCTTTGAGTTCTAACTATTTTATTAATTGTTTCTATCATATGTACGGGAATCCTAATTGTTCTAGCTTGGTCCGCTATAGATCTTGTAATTGCTTGCCTTATCCACCAAGTTGCATAAGTCGAAAATTTGTAACCTCTTCTATATTCAAATTTATCGACGGCTTTCATCAAACCAATATTCCCCTCTTGAATAAGATCTAAAAATTGCAATCCTCTATTTGTATATTTTTTTGCAATAGAGATTACTAATCTTAAATTTGCCTCAACCATTTCCTTTTTAGCTAGTCTTGACTCTTTCTCACCTTTTTGAACTCTGCTTACTAATTTTTTAAAATCTGTTACAGAAAAACTAAGTTTATTACTTATTTCTATTAATCTTTCTCTGATATTTTTAAATTCATCTTTATTATTCTGAAAAAACTTTTTCCACACTGCATTTGTATCCAAAAATTTTTTAAGATTTGGATTTATTTCATTTCCAACATAGAACTTAATAAATTCTTCTCTATTAATATTGTTTTCTATTGCTGATCTAAGCAAATTTCCCTCTAATGAGATAATTTTTCTATTTTGCTCGTAGTGTTTTTGAACTAATTCCTCCAACACAGAGGGGGATAGTTGTAAAGACTTAATATTTTCTAATATTGTTTCACATATTTTAATGTAATTTTTTTCCTTTTGTTTTGAAAATTCTGATACGTTTAAAATACAATTCAACTTATCCAACTGATATTTTCCTAATTTTAAATATTCTTTTGTAAGTATATTAATTGTTTTGAGTATTTTTGGTTTTATTTCTTCCTCCATTGCGGCTAAAGTTGGGTTAAATTCATCCTCCTCGTTTGGATTGCTTCCCTCTGAACTCTGATCATCTTTTGAATTTTCCTTCTTTTCATTAGTTCCCTCAGTTTCATCATCCATATAATTAGTATCTATATCTATTATTTCTCTAACAAGTATTTCATCACTGTTTAGTTTTTCATTCCATTCTTTAATCTGGTTAGCTGTGATTGGGCTTTGCGACAAAGCTTCGAGCATAACGTTCTTGCCTGCCTCAATTCTTTTTGCAATTGCTATTTCTCCCTCTCTTGAAAGAAGTTCGACACCACCCATCTCCCTTAAATACATTCTAATTGGGTCATCACTTTTTTCTGATGTTTTTCCATCCTCTTTATTTGGACGATCTTTTTTCTTTAATGCCTTGTAGTCTGATTTTTTTTCTACTAAGAATATTTTTTCATTAAGTATATGAATAAAAGCTTCAGATAAGTTGTCTTGAGACAGATTTCTTTTACCTAAAGATTTAAATAGCTCTTCATGAGTAATGAAGCCTCTATGGACGCCTCTCCCCATTAATCTGGCAAATGATTTTGTTATGATTTTTTCCACAATTAAACCCATTGATATATATTGATTAATTTCAAAAAATCCACGAAAAATTTAATGCTAATTAATTCAAATTTTGCAATTTTTTAAGCTCTTTTAACTGATTAAAAGTATCTTCGCTTAAATCTTTAGAAAATTTATCCTCTAAATCCTGAATCCTTATTTCTAATTCATAATTCTTGAGGTCCCTTATTACCTCGTTTAATATATTTTCAATTTTTTCCTCATTTTTAGATCTATGATTTAAAATATTTTTAACAGATGCATATTTAAAAACTCTATCAATTAGGTTCTTATCTACACTAAGTTTACTTAAATCGAAATTTTTAAAATTATCACTCTGTTCAATTAATGCTTTAAAAAGTGCTTTATTCTCATTTGTAAATAATTTTACATTCTCAATTAAATGGGGATTATCTCTTATAAATTCAGGTTTATTAATGAGTATATAAATAAAAGAAAACTCCTTTATCTCAATTGATGTTAAAGATTTTGTTTCATTGTAATAATTTTGTGTAGTCTTCAATGATCTGGTATTTAAATTTTTCATAAATTTGCTTTTTTTATGTAGATTAGGAGATAGTTTGGATATTTCCTCTAAGTAATAATCCAACACATATTTCTTAATATATTCATCTTTAATTGTTGAAGCTACTGATTTTAATTTTTTTTCAAACACTGCCTTTGATGATGGATTATCATCAACTTCTTTAAAATAATGGTTAAAAATAAACTTGTGAATTTCAACTGTATTTTGATTTGAAAATTCTTGAAATTTTTCTTTTCCAAATTTGTTTACATAACTGTCAGGATCATATTTATCTGGTAAAAATAAAAATAAAATTTTTTTTTCTGGTTTCAGTTCAATAATTGAATTTTCTGCAGCTCTTAAGGCTGCTTTATATCCACTTAAGTCCCCATCAAAACATATTATTATATTATTAAAGAACTGATCCAATATTGAAATTTGACGAGGTGTTAATGCTGTGCCCAAATTTGCTACTACGTTTTGTATGTTATTTTTATATAAGCCGATAACATCCATATAGCCCTCAACCAAATAAATGAAGTCCATTTTATTTGACAATTTTCTTGATTTATCAAGGTTATATAAGTTTGATCCCTTTTTAAAAAATTGTGTTTCAGGAGAATTTATATATTTTGCTAAAAAATTATTTTCTTTAATTGATCTTCCACCTATTGCAATTACATCTCCTGATATATTTTTAATCGGAAAAATTATTCTTTCTCGAAATCTATTAATATGTTTTTGCTTTTTTTCATCAAAATAAAAAATGCCAGAATTATTTATATCTGTTTTATCAAATTTTTTTAAAAGAAATTCATAATAATCAATTTCTTTTGTAACAAAACCTATTTTGAAATTTTGTACGTCTTCAAACTTTAACCCTCTATTTTTAATGTAAGATTTTGCTTCTGATGAACTATTATTATTTAATAATTCATTATGATAATATTCAACGTAATTTTTATAAATTTCTTTATAATTATTCCAATCCTTTTCTCTTTCTTCATCTTGTTTTGAAAAAATATATGGCTTCATTCCAGCTATACTTGCTAAATATTTTACTGTTTCTCCAAATCTTAAATTTTGTGTTTTCATAACAAAGTCAAAAATATTTCCATGCTCTCCTGTTGCAAAACAATGATAAAATTCTTTTTCATCATTAACAGTGAAGGATGGAGTTCTTTCATTTTTAAAAGGGGAAAGACCAACAAACTCTTTTCCTCTTTTTTTAAGACTCACAGTCTTTGAAACTACATTTGAAACTTTTAATCTTGCTTTAATTTCATCAAGATAATCTTTTGGGTATTTCATTATTTATTCAATAACTCTTTTAAAATTGATCCTGCTTTAGAAAAATCGATTGTATCAGCATAGTTTTTTTTTAATTCACCCATAATTTTTCCCATATCCTTAATTGAAGTGGCGCCTGTTGAAGAAATTATATCTGAACAAATTTTCTTTGTATCTTCATCATTAAGTTGTTTTGGCAAGTATTCGCTTAGTACTTTTACTTCCCCTTCCTCAATTTCAAACAAATCTTTTCTGTTATTTTTTTTATAGACTTCTATCGATTCGGACCTTTGCTTAATCATTTTTTTTAACAATTTTTTAATGTCCTCATCATCAGTTTCTTTTTTTTCAGATCCTGACCTGTTGTTAATATCTAAGTCTTTAATTCCCGCTAAAATTAACCTATAAGTTGATATTTTATTTTTGTCTTTAGATTTTAAAGCATTTTTATAATCAGTTTCGATTTTTTCTTTTAAGCTCATATTTTTTAACTTACTTTATAGTCAAATTTCCTCAAAAGAAAAAATTGTTTTTTAAAAAAATTGTTATACAGGTGTTGTGCAAATAAAGGTTTTATTGTATTAACCTTTAACTCATGAGTTGTAATTGAAAGAAAAACACAAAAATAAAATTGCAATTAAATCAAAATTTCCTTCAGCTATTTTAATTTTAGATAATAAAACGATCTTCAGAGGTATTGGGCTTGGTTATCATGGGGAAGCAACTGGGGAGGTTTGTTTTAATACATCTTTAACAGGTTATCAGGAAATTATATCTGATCCATCTTATGCAGGACAAATAATTAACTTCACTTTTCCTCACATTGGAAATGTTGGAACTAATAATGAAGACGTAGAATCCGACAAAATTTGGACAAGAGGGGTAATATTTAATTCTGAAATAACAAATCCGTCGAATTATAGATCTCTAAAACATTTAGATGAATGGCTTAAAAAAAATAAAATTGTGGGTATTACAGGACTTGATACTAGAAGTTTGACCAACTTTATTAGAGATAAAGGCGCTCCCAAAGGCACTATTTCAAATAATAAATCTGGCAGATTTAATATTAAAAAACTCATTAAAAAAACAACTATTTGGCCTGGTTTAAAAGGAATGGATCTTGCGCAGGAAGTATCAACAAGAAAGAATTATACTTGGAAAGGCCTTAAGACATGGAGCAAAGAAGAAGGTTATAAAAAAAATAACAAAAAAAAATTTAGAGTTATTGCAATAGATTATGGAATTAAGAAAAATATTTTAAGATACTTTTCTAACTTTAATTGTGAAGTAAAGGTTGTATCTTGTAAAGAAAGTGCTGAAAATTTATTAAAACTAAAACCACATGGAATATTTTTATCCAATGGTCCAGGTGATCCAGCTGCTACTGGCAAATATGCAATTTCAACTGTTCAAAAATTAATACAATCAAATCTTCCAGTTTTTGGAATTTGTCTAGGTCATCAAATTTTAGCATTAGCGTTAAATGCAAAAACAAAAAAAATGAAATTGGGACATAGAGGTGCTAATCATCCTGTAAAAAATTTAATTTCAAAGAAGGTTGAGATTACAAGTCAAAATCATGGATTTGAAGTTGTTAAAGAGAGTTTACCAAAAAATGTTGAGATTACTCATAGATCTCTATTTGATAACTGTATAGAGGGAATTAAATTAAAAAACAAACCAGTCTTTTCTGTTCAGTATCATCCAGAGTCAAATCCAGGTCCACAGGATAGTCACTACTTATTTAATAACTTTATTAATGAGATAAAAAAATATGCCAAAAAGAAAAGACATTAAAAAAATATTAGTCATTGGCGCAGGTCCAATAATTATTGGACAAGCTTGTGAATTTGATTATTCAGGAACACAAGCATGCAAAGCACTAAAAGATGAAGGTTATAAAGTTATATTAGTTAATTCAAACCCAGCAACTATCATGACTGATCCGGGTGTTGCTGATAAAACTTATATTGAGCCAATATCAATTGACGTTCTAGAAGAAATAATAAAAAAAGAAAAACCTGAAGCAATTCTTCCAACTAT
>QCGH01000027.1 GCA_003280005.1 Pelagibacteraceae bacterium AG-365-D07
TATAAACTAGTTTCATTACTCTTGTGAATTTGTTTTCGATAAAAACTCTGATAAATTTCTGACGAATTTAATAAATCTTTATGCGTTCCACTTCCAACTATACTACCTTTTTCAACAACATAAATTTTACTTGCGTTAATTATAGTAGATAATCTATGAGCTATTACCAAAGTAGTTCTGCCTTCAGTTAAATAATTAATAGCTTCTTGTATTTTTTCTTCTGTTTCAGAATCCAGCGAAGATGTTGCCTCATCTAATAATATAATTTTGCTATTTTTAAGCATTGCTCTTGCAATAGATAATCTCTGTTTTTCGCCTCCAGATAATCTTATTCCATTCTCTCCAATTAATGTTTCATATCCATCAGGCATCTTTTTTATGAATTCATCACAGTAAGATAATTTTGCAGCTTTAAAAATTTCCTCATCTGTAGCATTTAAATTTGAATACTTTATGTTATTTTTGATAGAATCATCAAACAAAGTAGTATCTTGTGATACTAAAGAAATATTTTTTCTTAAAGATTTTAAGGAAACTTTATCTATTGATTGATTATCTATTAATATTTCACCCTCCGAATGTTTATAAAATCTTGGAATTAAGTTTAAAATTGTTGTTTTTCCAGCACCACTATGTCCAACTAGGGCTGTCATTTTGTTTTTATCTATTTCTAAGTTAACATCACTTAAAACTTGATCCTTACGAGTAGAATATTTGAAACCAACTCCTTTAAAGCATATATTTCCAGATTCGAGATTTAAATTGATATCTTTATTTTCATCTGTGCTTATTGAGTCAATTATTGGCAAAACTCTTTTTGAAGCTGAAAGACCTTGTTGAACACCCATGTTTAATGTTGCTAAAGATCTAACAGGTTGGTATGCCAACATCATTGCTGCCAAAAATGAAAAGAAATTATTTATGTCTAGCTCATCATTAATTATTAAAGTACCAGCATAGTATATAAGCCCCCCTATCATTATACCAGTCAAGGTTTCCATTATTGGAGTAGATCTTACCATTACTTCTTCTATTTTGACTATTTTCTCTTTTAAACTACTTAAATTATTATTTAATCTACCAGCCTCGTAATCTTCATTTTGAAATATTTTAATTATTTTATGATTTTTAATAATATCTAGGTTGAATGCGTTTACCAAACCCATAGCTTCCTGAGTCTGAGTTGTAACTTTGCCAATTCTTTTTCCTAACGACTTGGCTGCCATCGATGCGAGCGGTATCATTATTAATGCAAAAATTGCCAATTTCCAGTTTTGATAAAACATTACACTTATCAATCCAATTAAGGTTAAAGTATCTTTTGTAAACAACAAAATTGTATTAGTTACCAAAGTTTTTACTATTCCTGCATCATAAGTAAGATGTGAAATAATTTTTCCAGAATGTTTTTTATCCATTTCCTCAATACTAGATGATAAAAATGAATCCATAATTTGTAATTGCAATGTTTTTTGTATTTCACCCCCAACTTTTATAAGTGTAACTTTTGCTAGATATAAACAGGAACCTTTTAAAGCAAAAGCAAATAAAATAGCGAATGGAATTAAAACCATTAAAGTTTTATTTTTTTCTATAAATATTTTTTCAATTGCTGGATCAAGTAAATAAGCTATTAGAGATGTACTAAGTGCCACAATTAACGAAAAAAACACTGATAAAAATATTTTTGATAAATATTTTTTTGTGTAGTCTTTATAAAGTCTTTTTAAAATTTCAATATTAGACATTTTAAATTTTACCCAATACAAGGCTGACAAGTACCATTAGGCCAAGAAAATTATTGCTCTTAAAAATACTTAGGCATTTGATTTTATTTGTTTTATTGAATCTATAAATCTGAAAAAAAACTAAGTGTAAAATAATAAATAAAGATATTATAAAAAAATATTTAATTCCATAAGATAGCCCATTCCAATGTAAAAAATAAAAAATAAGAAATAACATATAGATAAAAAAGTCTTTGGATTTTCCTTAAATTTAATTGATGTTGATTTTACTCCTATAATTTCGTCATCTTCAATATCTTGAAATCCGTATATTGTGTCGTAGCCCAATGTCCAAAATATGGCACCTAAATAAAATATCAACGGAGCAAAGTCTATATTTCCTTTAATTGATGACCAGCCAAGCAGTAGCCCATAATTAAAAGTAAATCCCAAAAATAATTGTGGCCAATAAGTAAATCTTTTCATGAGCGGATAAGTAAAAGCAAATGGCATTGATGCGATCGCTAACAAAATAGTAAGCTTATTAAAATTAATCAAAACTAAAAAAGCTAAAAAGCATAGTAAAGTTGAATAAGCAAATGCTACTTTAACTGAAATCTTCCCCGATGCGATTGGTCGATTTTTTGTTCTTTCCACATTTTTATCAAAGTCCTTATCTACAATATCATTAATAATACATCCGGCAGATCTCATTAAAACTGATCCAAAAAAAAATAAAATTAAGTAAAAACAAAATTGCTCTATCCCATTTTGAAAATTATATCCAATAGTTAAACCCCAAGCACAAGGCCAAAATAACAACATATATCCAATTGGTTTTTTTAACCTTGTTAATTCAAGGAAGATGATTATATGAGACATACTAATAACTAAATAACAAAGATTTTTTATTAAGCAAATCTAATTGTCATGAATATCGATTACACAGTAGTAGCGCTGATGTTTCCAGCAATTCCGTTGATTATGAATGTATATTCAACAAGGTTTCATACTTTAAGTGCATTGATAAGAAAAATTCATGATGAGTATGTATTTGAAAAACATACACCACCCGAGTGGAAAGATCAGCTTAACAATTTAAATGATAGAATTGATGTATTAAAGTATTCGATAATGTTTGGAGCATTTGGATTTTTATTTAATATGGTTACTGTATTTGCACTTTATTTGGATGAATTATTTATAGCTAGAATAATATTTGGATCTTGTTGTTTGTCAGTAATGATATCAATTATTTTTTTCATAAGAGAAATTCAAATTTCTACAAAAGCTTTAAGACTTCACATATCTGACATGGATGAACAGTTTAAGGAATAATTACTGCTGGGCCTAAAATTTTTCTACCCTCTAAATCTTTGTGTGCATCAACTAGATTTTCAAGTTTGTATTCTTTAAATATTTTGATTTTTACTTTCCCTGAAGTTATTTTTTCAAATAATACTTTAGATGCTTCATCAAGTTCCTCTTTTGTGCTTAAATATTGCTGCATCGAAGGTCTGGTCAAGTAAAGTCCTTTTGGCTGAATTAATTTTGGAACACTTATATCTGACAATGGTCCAGATGCATTTCCAAAAGATACCATCATTCCTCTTATACTTAAACATTCTAAAGAACCTTCAAGTGTATTTTTACCTACACCGTCATAAACAACTGGCACCCCTTTACTATTTGTAATTTCCAAAACTTTTTTCGCAAAATTTTCTTTATTATAATTTATGATATGGTCATAACCATTTTGTTTAGCATTTTCTATTTTATCATCTGAACCAACTGTGCCTATAACTTCACATCCTAAGCTTTTAGCCCACTGACCAAAGATTTGTCCTACACCTCCTGCAGCTGCATGAAATAAAACTGTTTCACCTTTTTTTACTGGGTATGTTTTGTGTAATAAATAAAAAGTAGTCAAACCTTTTGTCATTAAGGTTGCTGCAACTTTAAAATCAACACCATTAGGAATTTTTACTAAATTTTTTATAGGATAATTTCTATGAGTTGAATAGGAGCCCAAAGGTGCTCCAGCATAAGATACTTTATCACCAACTTTAAAATCTTTGATATCTGAACCTATTTCTGTAACAACTCCAGCTCCCTCAGCACCAATCCCTGTTGGAAGTTTTAAAGGATATAATCCTGATCTGTGATAGGTATCAATATAGTTTAAACCAATTGCTTTATGCTCAATTGTTACTTCGTCTGATTTAGGTTTTTCTAGCGAAATATCCTTTAATTCTAATACTTCGGGTCCACCATTTTTTGAAATCTGTATTGCTTTCATCTATTTTACAAATGTACCACTATGGTAGTCTTCAATAGCTTGAAGTATCTCTTGTTTTGTATTCATTACAAATGGTCCACCTCTAGCAATTTGTTCACCAATTGGTTTTCCAGAGACTAATAGAAATTTTGCATTTGATAAAGCTGAAACTTTCAAACTTTCTCCTCTTGTTAACAATATCAACGTCGAGTCTTTAACTTTATCGTGAGTTTTATCTCCAATTTTTATTTCACCTTCAATCAAGTATATAAATGAGTTGTGACTAGATGGAATTTCATAAGTAAATTCTTTCCCTTTTTTCAACTCGATATCAAAATATACTGGTTCTACATTATGTCCTTTAATAGGACCTTCTGCTTTTTCAAACTTGCCAGCGATCACTTTAATTTTTTTATCTGAATCTTTGTGAACTGCCATTTGATCAGCATCAATGTAATGATACTCTGGTTTACTCATTTTCTTTTTTGCTGGCATATTAATCCACAGTTGAAAACCGTGAAGTTTTCCTTCTTTCATTGCTGGCATTTCTGAATGAATAATTCCACTTCCTGTTTTCATCCACTGAACGTCACCCGCGGTCATTCTTCCCTGACCACCTGTGCTATCTTTATGTTCAAAATCTCCAGCTAACATATATGTAACTGTTTCAATCCCCCTATGCGGATGAGGAGGGAAGCCAGCAATATAATCGTCTTTATTTTCAGATCCAAATTCATCTAACATTAAAAATGGATCATAATAATTCGGTTCTACACCAATGCTTCGTTTTAACTTTACACCTGCGCCATCTGTTGCGGCAATTGGATCAATAATTTGATTTACTTGAATCTCAGACATAGCCTTTATATAGTTCCTTAAATTATTTAATCAATACTTTGAATATGAACACTAGAGCAAAAACTATTATAGATTTTTGGTTTATAAAAACCTCATCTGATAAA
>QCGH01000028.1 GCA_003280005.1 Pelagibacteraceae bacterium AG-365-D07
TTTAAATGCCAGCAATAAGGAATAAATCGGCACATAAAATGTATCAACTAATAAAATGTAAAACAACCTTTTATTTTGAAGGAAAATTTTTAATAATAAATTGCTTTAAAACCTTTAAAACTCTGTCTGCTTCTTCCAAAAGCATCATATGCCCACAATTATCTATAATCTCCACTGTACTCCCTTCAATTAGATCTGCTAATTTTTTACCTTCTTTTACAGGACACATTTTATCACCTGTAGCGAGTATTGATAAGGTAGGAATTTTAATTTGTTTTGCTGCCTCAAAACCATTTTTATAATTATCACATGCTCTAAAATCTACACCAAGTGTATCTTGAATTGTTCTTGATTTTGCTAACATTCCACCGGTGTTAATATGATACAGTCCAGGAACAGGATGACCACCAAAATGACCTGCGGGTCCGTGGGCCCAATCCATCATCAAATCTACTGCCTTTGGATTGTTATTTTCAGCTAATGATAATAATTCAGGATTCATGGGTATTGCACCAGCACCACCCATTAAACTCAATGTTTTAATTTTATTTGGATTTCTTGCTGCACATTCAATTGTAACAAGACACCCTTGCGAATGTCCAACTAAAGATGCCTCTTTATATCCAACTGAATCTATTACATCACTTACCCAGTCGGCCATTTCTTCAATTGATTTTAAACTTTCTCCACTTGATAAACCGTGACCAGGCATATCTAATGCTAATACACTATAACCATGAAATGCAAAGTATCTAGTCTGCAGTACCCAAGTCATGTGAGTCAATCCACTCCCATGAACAAAAATTATTAATGGTTTTTTTTTATCAAATGGACGCCCTCCTGTGGATGCAAAAACTTCTGCACCATTTACTTTAAATTTCATTGATTTGAAACTAGTCTTGGTTTTCTTGCTGCTCTAAAACCTACTTCAAAGTCGTTTTTAATATCATCTATATCTTCAATACCCACTGACAATCTAATCATGTCATGAGATAACCCAGCAAACTTTAATGTTGCTTCATCCATCTGTGAATGAGTACCTGAAGCTGGATGAATCACAAGTGTTCTTGTGTCACCGACGTTTGCAAGATGGGATGCAAGTTTAACATTATTTATAAATGCAACTCCAGCATCTTTACCACCTTTAATTCCAAAGGCAATCATCGAACCTCTACCATTTGGTAAAAGTTTCTTTGCAAGTTCATGGTCTGGATGATCTGGAACACTTGGATGAGATACCCAAGCCACACTCTCATGTTCAAGTAAATATTTAACCATCTCTTCTGCATTAGAGCAATGTTTTTTCATTCTAACAGATAGAGTTTCGATACCTTGTAAGACATTCCAAGCATTTTGAGGACTAAGACAAGGACCAAAATCTCTCATACCTTCTGCTCTAGCTTTCATTGTAAATGCAGTAGGACCGAACTCTTCTGCAAATGACAGTCCATGATATCCTTCATAAGGTTTTGTCATAGATGGAAATTTATCATTTTGCATCCAATCAAAATTTCCCCCTTCTACTAATATTCCAGCCATAGAAGATCCATGTCCAGCCATCCATTTTGTTAAAGAATGAATAACTATATCAGCCCCATGTTCGAAAGGTTTACAAAGGTAAGGAGTTTGATAAGTGGCATCTACAATTAAAGGTATCCCAGCTTCATGAGCAATCTTTGATATTTCAGGCATATTCATTATTTCATTACCCGGATTACCTACTAACTCACCAAAAATACCTTTGGTATTCTTTTGAATTGCTTTTTTAAATCCTTCCGTATCTCTTGGTTTTACAAAAGTACATTTAATTCCAAATTTAGGCAGAGTAAGTCTAAACAAATTAACTGTACCACCATAAAGTTGAGAGGAAACAACAAGATGGTCTCCAGATTCACATAATGTCATTACTGCTAAAAAAATGGCGCTCATACCAGATGATGTTGCTAAAGCGGCAGTTCCTCCTTCTAAAGACGCAACTCTTTCCTCTAGGACAGCTACAGTTGGATTAGAAATTCGACTATAAATATGACCACCTCTCTCTAAATTAAATAATGCTGCAGCATGATCTACGTCATCAAAAAGATACGAAGTTGTTTGATAAATTGGAACCTGTCTAGAACCTGCATTTTTATGTGGTTGATATCCCGCATGTAAGCTAAGAGTGTCAAATTTGTATGTTTTAGGATCGGTTGTTTTATTTTTTTTATCAGTCATAAATTTTCCTTATATTTAAATGTTAATAATTAACTATCAATATTAATATAAATTGACAATATGACATTTATCAGTATTAATCCGGCGAAACATGACTAAATTTGTTAAGAAAAACGAGATAAATAACAACTGGTATGAAATAGACGCCTCAAATGCTGTGGTGGGTAGACTCGCCTCTATTATAGCTAAAATTTTAAGAGGTAAAAATAAAACTACTTTCACTCCGCATATGGATAATGGAGATTTTGTAGTCGTAAAAAATATAGAAAAAATAAAATTTACAGGAAAAAAATTTCAAGATAAAAAATATTACAGACATACTGGATATCCGGGTGGTATTAAAGAAACTACCCCAGAAAAACTTTATGAAAAAAAACCAGGTGAAGCTTTAAAATTAGCTGTAAAAAGAATGTTACCAGGTGGTCCTTTAGCAAAAAAGCAGTTAACAAAATTAAAAATTTATAAAGGATCTGAGCATCCACATTCAGTGCAAAACCCTACCGTATTAGAATTATCTAAACTTAATAGTAAAAATCTTGTAAGAAACTAGATGACTGAAGTACAAAAATTAGATTTTAAAAATAGTAAATACGCAACAGGTAGAAGAAAAACCTCTATTGCCAAAGTTTGGTTAAAAAAGGGATCTGGTCAAATAGTGATAAATGGAAAAAAATACGATGATTATTTCACTAGAGAAATTCACAAAATGAAACTCTTAAGACCTTTTGAAATAATTAACCAAACAGCTGATTTTGATGTAAGAGGAAGTGTTACTGGTGGTGGACTAACTGGTCAGGTTGGAGCTTTAGTTCATGGTATTTCAAAAGCTTTACTTCAATTTGACGAAAATTTAAAATCAACCTTAAAAAAAGAGAAATTAACCACGAGAGATTCTAGGGCTGTTGAAAGAAAGAAGTATGGCCATAGAAAAGCAAGACGTAGTTTTCAATTTTCTAAAAGATAAATTTTCTTTTTCAATTACAATAGTTATAATAAATTATGCAAAAGCTAAAAATTTTAGTTGCTGGTTCAACTGGTTATATAGGAACAGAATTAATTAAACTTCTTATCAAACATAAGGGTGTAAAAATTAAGTATTTATGTGGAAACTCATCAATAGGTAAAAGCATTTCTTCATATGATGCTTCGTTAAAAAATAAAAAATTACCAAAAATAATTAAATTTAATGAAAAATTACTTAACGATATAAATGTAGTTTTTGCTGCATTGCCAAATGGTGAAGCTCAGAAAATATCAAATAAACTAAAAAAACATAATACACTAATTGACTTATCTGCTGACTTCAGATTAAAAAATCCAAAAACATACTTTAAATATTACAAAAAAAAACATTCAGCTATTAAAAACATAAAAAACAGTATTTATGCTT
>QCGH01000029.1 GCA_003280005.1 Pelagibacteraceae bacterium AG-365-D07
GAGGCCTTGTTACTTCAGGCCTAGGCATCTATGACACTATGCAATATATAAAACCTGATGTGTCGACTTTATGTATTGGACAAGCTGCAAGTATGGGTTCATTTTTGTTATCAGCTGGAACGAAAGGAAAAAGATTTTCTTTACCAAACTCACGTATAATGGTTCATCAGCCATCTGCAGGATATCAAGGCCAAGCAACAGATATAGAAATACATGCAAACGAAGTTTTATCTCTAAAAAAAAGATTAAATGAAATTTATTCAATCCATACAGGCAAAACAGTAGCTGAAATTAAAACTGCTTTAGAGAGAGATAATTTTATGACTCCGGATGCAGCTAAAGAATTTGGACTTGTGGATAAAGTAGTGTCTAAAAGAGAATAAATATCAATATATAGTTAATCAAACAACCTCTACTTGATAAAAGATACACTAATGTAATAATATATCTCTATTGATTCGTTTAAAACAATTATGAGCTCAAATAAAAATATTCTCTACTGTTCTTTTTGTGGCAAAAGCCAGCATGAAGTAAGAAAATTAATTGCAGGCCCAACTGTATTTATATGCGATGAATGTGTCGAGCTTTGCATGGACATCATAAAAGAGGAGAGCAAAGAAAATTTTGTTAAACATCAAGACGGACTTCCATCACCCAAAGAAATTTGTAAAGTATTAGATGATTATGTTATTGGACAAAATCATGCAAAAAAAGTTTTATCAGTTGCAGTTCACAATCATTATAAAAGATTAAATTACGAAAATAAAACTTCAAAAAATGTTGAACTTTCAAAATCAAATATTTTATTAGTAGGTCCTACAGGTTGTGGAAAAACATTATTAGCACAAACTTTAGCAAGAATTTTAGATGTTCCTTTCACTATGGCAGATGCAACAACATTAACAGAGGCAGGTTATGTAGGAGAGGATGTTGAAAATATAATTTTAAAACTTTTGCAAGCTGCAGATTATAACGTTGAGAAGGCACAAAGAGGGATAGTTTATATAGATGAAGTGGATAAAATTAGTAGAAAAACTGAAAATCCGTCAATTACACGTGATGTTTCTGGTGAAGGAGTTCAGCAAGCACTTTTAAAAATTATGGAAGGAACTATAGCCAGTGTACCTCCACAAGGTGGAAGAAAACATCCACAACAAGAATTTTTACAAGTAGACACAACTAATATTTTATTTATTTGTGGAGGAGCATTTGCGGGACTTGATAAAATTATTTCACAAAGAGACAAAGGATCCTCAATTGGATTTGGTGCAAAAGTTAAATCTATTGAAGACAGAAAAACTGGTGAGTGGATGAAAGGATTAGAACCTGAAGATTTATTAAAATATGGTCTAATACCAGAGTTTGTAGGAAGACTACCAATAATAGCAACCTTAGAAGATTTAGATGAAAAAGCATTAGTTCAAATTTTATTAGAACCTAAAAACTCTTTAATAAAACAGTATCAAGAGCTTTTTAAATTAGAGGGTGTTAAGCTTACATTTAAAGATGAATCAGTAAAACAAATTGCAAACAAAGCAATGTCAAAAAAAACTGGCGCTAGAGGTTTAAGATCAATTTTAGAAAATGCGCTATTAAAAATAATGTTTGAGTTACCTGGTCAAAATGACATAGAGGAGGTTATTATTGACACAGGAGCTATTAGTGGACATTCTGAACCAATAATTGTTCATTCAAAAAACAAAACTAAGTCAGAAAAGACCTCTGCTGCGTAATATTTAATAAATCTCAATTAACTATTGCAAATTTTATTATAATATCCATATTTAAAAAATATGAATGTTAAATTAAATCTGCCGCTTTTACCTCTAAGGGATATAGTTGTTTTCCCAAGCATGGTTATTCCTTTATTTGTGGGAAGAGATAAATCTATTAACGCTTTAAATGACGTTATGGGTTCTGAAAAAAAAATACTATTAGTAACACAAAAGAACTCAGAGACTGATGATCCAAAAAGAAATGATATTTTTAACTATGGATGTGAAAGTAGAATTCTTCAATTATTAAAACTACCTGATGGAACAGTAAAAGTTTTAGTTGAAGGTGTAAAGAGAGCAAAAATTTTAGATTTTTTAGAAAACGACAAATTTATAAAATGTGATTACGAAATTCAAAAAGATGAATTAGATAAAGATGCTGATTTAATGCCTGTGGCCTCAATAGCAGTTAGAAGACTTGAAAAACTAACTTCAATTAATAAAAAAGTTTCAGGAGATATCTTGAATAATATTAAGGAACTAAAGGATCCTTCATCAATAGCAGATCACATAGCCTCTCATTTGAATATGACAATATCTGAGAAACAGCAAATTTTTGAAACATTTGATGTTAAGAAAAGATTAGATTCGATTATCAGGGTGATGGAAAATGAAACTAGTATTATAGGTGTTGAAAAAAGAATTAGAGGAAGAGTTAAGAATCAAATGGAGAAAACACAAAGGGAATATTATTTAAATGAGCAATTAAAGGCTATTCAAAAAGAACTTGGTGAAATTGAAGATGGCAAAGATGAAAGTACTAGTCTTAAAAAATCGATCTTAAAAGCTAAAATGCCTAAAGAAGTAGAAAAAAAATGTATGTCAGAATTGAAAAAATTAAAAAATATGAGCCCAATGTCTGCCGAAGCCACAGTTGTTAGAAATTATTTAGATTGGATGATTGATTTGCCTTGGTACAAAAAGGATAAAGTGGATATTGATCTTAATAATGCTATCAAAACACTTGATGAAGATCACTTTGGATTAGAAAAAGTAAAAGAGAGAATAATTGAATTTTTAGCTGTTCAAAAAAGAATGGAAAAAATTAAAGGTCCAATATTATGTCTAGTAGGACCTCCTGGAGTTGGAAAAACATCTCTAGGTAAATCAATTGCCAAGGCTACAAACAGACAATTTGTGAGAATGTCTTTAGGTGGAGTAAGAGATGAGGCTGAAATACGAGGTCATAGAAGAACTTATATAGGATCATTGCCAGGAAAAATTATTCAAATGATGAAAAAAGCTGGAACAAAAAACCCATTAATACTTTTGGATGAGATAGATAAAGTGGGTAATGATTATAGAGGCGATCCATCCTCGGCTTTGCTTGAAGCATTAGATCCAGAACAAAACACAACTTTTAATGACCATTACCTTGAAGTTGACTATGATTTGTCAGATGTCATGTTTGTTACTACGGCGAATACACTTAATATTCTACCACCGTTACTAGATAGAATGGAGCTAATTAGAATTCCCGGTTATA
>QCGH01000030.1 GCA_003280005.1 Pelagibacteraceae bacterium AG-365-D07
TAGTTTTTTTCCTTCTGTTGTGTGTATCAGTGGTATGTGAGCGAATGATGGCAAATCCCAATTCATTGCTAAATAAATTTGCATTTGTTTAAATGTATTAATTTTGTGGTCATCACCTCTTATTATATGAGTTATATTCATTTGATGGTCATCAACAGAAGCAGATAAATTATATGTTGGTGTTCCATCGTTTCTTAAAATAATAAAATCTTCGATATTATTATTTTCTATTTTAACATCACCTTGTACCAAATCTTTTAATATTGTTGTTCCTTCAATTTTACTTTTAAATCTTATAGTAGGTTTTATATCTTTTGGAGCATCAGTTTCATTTTTATCTCTCCATTTTCTATCATAAATGTACGGAATTTTTTTTTGCTTTGCTCTTTTTTTTTGTTCTTCTATTTCTTCACTTGAGCAGTAGCATTTATATGCATGTCCATTTTTTAATAATTCATTTGCAATATTTATATGATCATCAATCTTTTTTGATTGAACATATTCTTCCCCGTCATTTTCTATACCAATCCACTTAAGTGATTTTATAATTTGATTTTTGTATTCATCTTTTGATCTTTCTTTGTCAGTATCTTCTATTCTCAAATAAAAAGATCCATTTTTATTTTTTGAATAAAGCCAATTAAACAGGGCAGTTCTAACGCCTCCAATATGTAATGGTCCAGTAGGTGAGGGTGCAAAACGAGTTGCAACTTTTTTCATAAATATTTTGTAAACTATTTTAATTGAAGTTTCTATATAAAGATACCAAAACACCTTGAACTTTAACTCTATCTGGTCCAAAGATTTTTGTTTCGTAATTTCTGTTTGCACTTTCTAAAGCAACTGTTTTTCCTTTAATTCTTATTCTTTTTAACATAGCCTCGTGATCATCAATTAGCGCAACTACTATTTTTCCATTTTCTGCTCTGTCGGCTTTTTGAATTATTACCGTATCACCATCATTAATACCAGCTTCTATCATTGAGTCACCTTTAACTTTCAAACCGAAAAACTCCCCATTATTTTCAATATTTGAGGGTAGAGGAATTCTAGAAATTTCATTCTGAATTGCTTCTATTGGTGTTCCAGCTGCAATGCTTCCTAATACAGATATTTCATTATTCTTTGATGTATTCACATCACTTAATCCGCCTTTAATTACACTTGGCGAAAAAGAATTATAAATATCATTTGCAGAGGCAGTTTCTGGTAATTTTACCACCTCAAGTGCGCGAGCTTTATGAGCTAATCTTTTAATAAATCCTCTTTCTTCTAATGCGCTAATTAGTCGGTGAATACCAGATTTTGACTTTAAGTTTAAAGAAGATTTCATTTCTTCGTAAGAAGGAGACACACCTGTGCCTCTAATTTTTTTATTAATAAAAAGTAATAGGTTTTTTTGTTTTTTTGTTAACATAGAACAAATCAAGTACATATATGTTCTATAAAAGTTCTTACTGAAATACAACCAAAAAAAGGCTTATAAATTAGGGGTTTTTGACTAAAGAATTGAAAATATAGAGTTACTATCTAATTTTTTCAATAACGATTCACCGATTAGAAAAGATTTAATATTTGTTTGATTTGAAATTTTTAAAACATCATCTTTATTTTTTATACCACTCTCAGAAATTAAAATTCCATCAAAGTTGTTTAAAGTTTTATAAATTTCAAAAGTATTATTCAAATCAGTTTTAAGTGTTTTTAAATTTCTGTTATTTATACCTATTATTGCATTTTTGAAACCAATAATCTTTTTTGCCTCTTCAATAGTATGAACTTCAATTATTACAGACATTTTATATTCTAAAGCTGTATTATAAAGTTCTTCAAGTTGATTTTGACTTAAAGCTGCAACTATTAAAAGTATAGCGTCAGCACCAAAACTTTTTGCTAATGGAATTTGAAATTTATCAATAAAAAAATCTTTACATAAGATAGGAAGATTTACTTTTTCTTTAATTTTATAAATATGATCTAAGCTACCATTAAAAAAATCTTCTTCTGTTAAAACTGATAAACAAGTTGCTTTATTTTTCTCATAAATTTTAGCTATATTTACAGGATTGTAATCTTGAATAATTACACCAGCAGAGGGACTTGCTTTTTTAATTTCAGCTATTAAAGAGAATTTTCCACTTAAGTAGTTAGAATATATTTTTTGTTTAAAATCTAAAAATTTATCAAACTTATTAATTTTATAATTTAAATCTTCAATTTTAAATTTATTTTTTAATAAATTTAACTTTTCTTTTTTTTTGTTTATGATTTTATCTAAAGAATTATATTCCATTTTGAATTTTTTCTAAATGGTTAAATGCTTTTCCTGATAGAATATGGTCTCTTGTTTCTTGATAAGCTTCTTTAAAGCTATCTTTATTATCAGAAACAATTAATCCAGCAGCAGCGTTTAAGCATACTGCAATAGAAAAATCATTATCTTCACCTTTAAAAATATCAATTATTTTTTTTGAATTATAATCTGCATCTTGACCTAAAATAGTATTAAAACCTTTAGTTTTTATATTTAATTCAGCTGGATCAACTGTAATATTTGATATTTTTCCGTTTTTTAATTGACAAATATTAGTAGTTGAATATGGTGAAATTTCATCAAGTCCGTCTTCACTATTAACAATCCACGCATTACTTATATTTAAATCTTTCAAAGCATATGCAAATATATTTAAAAGTTTTTTATCAAAAACACCAACAACTTGTTTTTTAACTAGGGCAGGGCTGCTTAACGGACCGATCATATTAAATATAGTTCTTTTACCAATTTTTTTTCTTATTGGCCCAACATATTTCATTGCTGAATGAAAATTTGGAGCAAACATAAAACCAAAATTTAATTTATTAATATTGTCTTCCACAGATTTTGCATCTAAATTAATATTTATATTTAATTTCTCCAAAACATCTCCCGAACCACATTTTGATGAAACAGCTTTATTTCCATGTTTTGCAACTTTAATACCCATAGAAGCCAATAAAAGTGCAGATGCAGTTGAAATATTAAGAGTATTTTTTCCATCGCCACCAGTGCCACAAGTATCGATTGCATCATCAACATTAACTCTTGTAGATTTATTTCTTAAAACATAAACGCCAGCTGCAATTTCGCTAGAAACTT
>QCGH01000031.1 GCA_003280005.1 Pelagibacteraceae bacterium AG-365-D07
TAACAATTCAGATAAAAAATACTCAAATAAAGTAATAAAATGGTTAAAAAATAAAAAGGTAAAAATATTTAAAACAACTAAAGAAAATTTTAATTTCGATTTTTCAAAATATAAAAAAAAATGCATATATATTAAAAATAAAATAAATTTTGGATGCGGATTAGGGCATAATCCTGGATATAAATTTTGTTTAAAACATAATTTTAAATATATTGCTAGGATAGATAATGACATGATACTTCCAACAAATTTAATGTCAAAACTATGTAGAAGGCTTGATAATAATAAGGATATTATTGCCATGAGTCCTAAAGTAATGTTTTTAGATAAACCAAACTTAATTTGGTTTAGAGGTGCAAAAATTGGAAATAATTTAAAATTTCAAAGACAATGTTCTGATTATGATCCTGGACACGCAGATACAAAAAAATATAGAGGTCTTGTCAAAACAGATTCTATTGTTGGGTGCGCATCAATAATGCGGTCTAAAAATTTAAAACAAGCTGGTTTATCTGATCCAGATTTTTTTTATGGTGAGGAGGATATTGAACTTTCTAATAGACTTAAAAAAACTAATGGAAATTTAATGGTTGATTTAGATCAAAAAATCTATCATGCGGTGTCACATACTATAGGAAAAAATTGGGCAAAAAATGTTTACTATAATTACAAATACAGGTTACTTCTGTTAAAAAAAATGGGAACAATATTAGATAAATCTTTTGGTTATACTTCATTTGTAATTAAATTATTTTTGATGATGTTTTTGTCATTTAAAATAAGATATTCATCTAAATTAATACCTGTTTTATATGCAGGTCTTCATTACTTAGGAAATAAATATGGCGATTATGACAGAATAAATTACAAAAGAGTTGATGCCTTTTTCTCAGAATATAGTAAAAAAACTTCATTAAAAGACATATTTATTAATATTAAAAAAAAAAATTTGAGTTAATTTTCTAATAATTAAAATATAAATTCAAAAATATTAAAATTTACAAAAGTTAAATAATATAATTTAAAATTATGGATCTCGTTAGTATTATTCTGCCATTTTACAAGAAAGAAAAATATATTGATGAAACTATAAACTCTATTTTATCGCAAACTTACAGAAAATTTGAAATTATATTAATTTATGATGAAACAAACCTAAAAAATCTTAAATATTTAAAGAATTTATTTGGTAAAAATAAAAAAATCAAAATTATTGTAAATAAGAAAAATTATGGTGCAGGCAAGTCAAGAAATAGAGGTATTAAACATTCAAAAGGTAATTTTATTGCATTTATAGATGCAGATGATATTTGGAAAAAAAATAAACTAAATCATCAAATTAAATTTATGAAAAAATATCAAATTGGAGCGTCACACACCAGTTATGATATTATTGATAAAAAAGGATCAATTATTTCGAAAAGATTTGCTAGGACAGTTGGTTACAAAGAATTGCTCGCATCATGTGACATAGGATTATCGTCAGTAATCATAAAAAAATCTTATATAAAAAATGACTGTAGTTTTCCTGATCTTAAAACAAAAGAAGATTATGTTTTATGGTTAAAACTTTCGAAGAAAGGGCTTAAATTTCATGGGATGAAAAAGATTTATGTAAAATGGAGAAAATTAAATAACTCTTTGTCTTCCTCAACTATTAGAAAATTAATAGATGGATATAAAGTTTATAAACATTATCTAAATTTTAGTTTTTTAAGATCTATTATATATTTAATACGACTTTCTTTAAATTTTTTAAAAAAAAATGGAAATACTTTTTAATCTTCTTTTTGTACCATTAATTATATTAATAAATACATTATTAAAAAAAAATAATTATTTATTAAATTACTCGGGATTAAAGCATCAAACCTATACAAATCAAAAATCAGTTCCATTATCTGGCGGATTAATTATCCTCGTTTTTTTAACAATAAATTTTAATAACTATGAATCATTTTTTTTAATATCTTTATATTTATTTTTTTTAATTGCTATTTTAGGAGATTTAAATTTAATAAGTTCTGCCTCAATAAGGTTTTTCTTACAAATAATTTTTGTTATTTTTTTTGTTTATTTGTTTAATTTAAATATCTCAGACTTAAGAATCGAACTATTTAATATTTTTTTAAAAAATGAAATTTTCAATTACTTTTTTGTAGCGTTCTGTATTCTTGTTTATGTCAACGGTTCTAATTTTATAGATGGAAACAATACTTTATCAATAGGGTATTATATAATTGTTTTATTATCCATCTTACATTTAGAGAATTTAGGTATATCATTAATCTTTGATATAAATTTCTTAAATTCATTTTTATTTTTGTTAATAATTTTATTAATATTTAATTTTTTCAATAAGATATATTTAGGTGATAATGGAATTTACTTGCTGTCAATATTTTTTGCTTTTACAGTTTTAAAAATACATTCTGTAGATCCTTACATATCCCCTTATTTCATCGCAGTAATTTTTTGGTACCCTTCATTTGAAATTTTATTTTCTTTTATAAGAAAAATAAAAGCAAAAAATTCACCAATGAATGCTGATAATAACCATTTACATCAACTCGTATTTTTTTACTTAACTAATAAACTTAGAAAAAAAAGATATATTAATTCATTAACAGGTTTG